>JAJZVZ010000234.1 GCA_021846945.1 Acidobacteriota bacterium
CCGTTCTCCAGGTTTTCCTCCAGCGGGTCGTAAGGAAATTTCCAGCCGTTGTCATAGCACCCGAAGAGTGTTCTGAGTCGGATTTGAATGGGATTTGGCGTGGGATTTCGTTAAATCTGGATGCGCAAAAGCGTCAGATGCTTGTCCAAGCGAAACGCCTCGGGTTCGGTTCCAAATGCAAGTGGCTGCTCTGTCGGTATAAATACATCTCGATTCAGAGAGCTGCGGAGTACCTTGCGGAAATTGAACAGGAGGAAACCGGGACAGAACGCTCTGCTGTTCAGCAATGAGGTTCTTTGTGGTTGCAGGTGCAGAGAGTAAAAATGGCATCGCCGATCAGATGGAAACGCATGTGGTATCGGGATCGCGATTGGTCGCCATGCGTGCATCGTGGAAGCTGAGTTTGGACAGCCGGCTGGGGACGACAACCTGCACCTACGACGGAGCCAGCAACGTGGGCACAGTAACCTAGTCGATCCTGAAAAATCACTTTTTCAGGATCGACTAAGTAGCTTGGAATGAAGTACTTCCAGTGGTCTCCAGTCGTTTCCAGTGACTTCAGGCGGAAACCCAGAAGTAGTAACAAATAGTAACAAGTTTTCTAAGTGATTGATTTTAAAGGACTGGTGCCGAAGAAGGGACTCGAACCCCCACACCCTTGCGAGTACATGGACCTGAACCATGCGCGTCTGCCAATTCCGCCACTTCGGCACGGGATACACATTCAGCGCCTTGCGCTGAACAGGCAGCAATTTGAGTCTCGCAAATGCGGGACCCGGTGTCAAATGCGGCCTTTGAAGGAACTGGCCGGCCGGGCCGGGGTGCCCGGCCCCGTTGACCAGGTTTGCCCTACACCAGCTTGGCGTCGAGCGTGATTTCGGTGTTGTTGGCGAAGAGCTTGGAGATGGGGCAGCCGGTCTTGGCATCGGCGGCAGCCTTGTCGAAGGCCTCCTTGCTGGCTCCTGGCACCTTGGCCGTGGTGGTCAACGCGATCTTGGTTACCGCGAAGCCTCCATCGGTCTTTGCCAGAGTGACGGCCGCGTGGGTTTCAATCCGCTCAGGCGTCAGGCCTGCCCCGCCCAACTGCGCGCCCAGCGCCATCGAAAAGCAGCTTGCATGGGCCGCCGCAATCATCTCTTCAGGCGTGGTGCCCGAGGCCGCACCTTCAAACCGTGTGGCGAACGAATAGCTGGCATCCTTCAGAACGCCCGTTGCCGTGGAAATGGTGCCTTTCCCTTCCTTCAGGGATCCTGTCCAAACCGCACTTGCTTTGCTTGCCATTTTTCCTCCTTGGGGGATTTGAAATCCGGTGGTTACAGTCCATGGTTGCCAGGTGCGCTCGAGGGGAAGTTCGGGCGTCATCCCAGAATGAGTGCGTCAGGCGCCTGCCCGCACGCTGCACAGCAGACGGCCTTCCCTATCCATGCTAATCTGTCGGACATGCTGCCGCATCGCCCGAGGGCCCTCGATCCAGATTTCAACCTTGATTTTGATCGCGATTCAACGGTCAGTTTCTCACATGGTGAACCTGAGGGCCGCCAGACCTCATCCGCCTCAGCGAAGCAGGCGGAGCATCATTGCCAGGTGTGCCCCAACTGCGGCGAACGGCTCAGCGGGCACCACTGCAAGCTGGTCTGCGCCCGTTGCGGATATTACCTGAGCTGCGCGGACTACTACTGAACCCGGATGACTTTGCGTCACCGCACCAGCCAGATCAATTTGCCCGTTGCATCTCAGAGCACGCTGTCTGCTTCAACTGGAGCAATCGCATCCAGGAGCGCGGAAGGCAGCAGATGCGCGCGCGTCAGCACTTTCCGGGTCAGGCCGGTCAGAGCCATTCCTGACGCTTCGCCGAGCGGAACCCAGCGCCGCTCGCCTCCGGCCACCGTCAACACCTCCACATCATCCTCAAAGACGGTGCGAATGCGCACGTAGTAATTCACCTGCATGATGGCATGGCGCACGGTCATGCGCAGGTCCTGCTGTGGAACCACGGGATCGAGAAGCGCGGGCAACTCCCACAGGCCGGGCATGACGGTGTGCGAAGCCGGCCGCTGTTCGAGCAGAACCTCCCGTCCTCTCTGCCCCGGCGCGCTCTCTGGATTCAGGCTTGTGCGCACCGAAAGCGCGTGCCCCACTTCCCGGCTTCGCATGCGCGGCCGGGGCGGCGTCATATGCTCTCCACGAGTCCTGCAATCGCCCGCAAGGGGACACACAAGGCAATGCGGATTGCGGGGAAGACAAAGCGTGGCTCCCAACTCCATAAGCGCTTGGTTGAAGTCGCCCGGCTGGTCCGGATCGACGAGATGATCTGCAAGCTCTTCAACCTTCCGCCTGAGCGCTGTGCCGTCAACGCGGCTGCCCGCGGCCCAACCCGCGATGCGGCACAACACCCGCTCTACGTTACCGTCCACCACGGCCGCCCGTTCACCATGCGCAATGCTGGCAATCGCCGCCGCCGTATAGGATCCAATGCCGGGCAGCGCGCGCAATTCTACCGCTGCGCGCGGCAGATTGCCCTGGAGATGATCGGCCACGAACTGAGCGGCCTTGTGCAACATGCGCGCGCGGCGGTAATAGCCCAGCCCGCTCCACAGCGCCAGCACCTCTTCTTCAGGAGCGAGGGCCAACGAAACCAGCGTAGGAAATCGTGTCAAAAACGCACGATAGCGCTCGACGACCACGGCGACACGCGTTTGTTGCAGCATGATCTCTGAAACCCAGATGGCGTAAGGGTCGCTGCTGCGGCGCCAGGGCAAATCACGCTTGTTCTGCCCATACCAACCGAGCAATCGGCGGCGCAGTCCGGCAACGTCCTCCGTCTCCTGGTTCTGTTTGATGATGCGCTCCGCCTTGGGCATTTTTGGGGACCACGCCTTTGCGATATGTTCTGACCCGTCCGGGGAAATGAAGATGGGAGCCTGCGACTCACATTGTGGCAGTCTAAATAAATCCGAGCGCCGGTGCCTACACGGATCGCTCTTGAACGCCGGTCAGGCAAAGTCGAACCTTGGAGAACTACCCGAGCAGATCTCCCACGACGCTGGGAGCAGCCTGAAGCGCCGCGTCAATCTGCGTTTGATCTTTGCCGCCCGCCTCGGCGATCTCCGGCTTGCCGCCGCCCGATCCGCCGACCAGCTTCGCAACTGCGCCCACGAGCTTGCCCGCCTGGATGCGCTTGGTCAGCCCCGGTGTCACGCCGGCGATTAGCGCAACCTTGCCCTCGGGCTGCGCCGAGGCCAGCACCACCACGCCCTCGCCGGCCTTCTGCTTCAGGTTATCGACGAGTGTGCGCAAGGCGCCGCGCTCCAGATTGTCGGCGCGGTGCACCACGACCTTCACGCCCTTCACCTCAGTTGCATGTGCCACGGCCTCATCGAGTGCGCCAGCCGCCGACTTCATCCGCGCCTCTTCCAACTCGCGGCGCAGGCGCTTGAGCTCGTCTTCCTGGGCCGTCAACTTGCCCCGGAGCGAGTCCAGCAGGCTGCCCCCGGCGGGCGGAGCGATTTGAGAAGCAAGCTGCGCCACGGCAAAGTCGCGGCGGAAGGTATCGAGCGAGCCAAGGCCGCTGATCGCCTCGATGCGGCGCACGCCGGAGGAGACTGCGCCCTCGCTGGTCACCTTCAGCAGACCGATTTCGCCGGTGGCCGCGGTGTGCGTGCCGCCGCAAAGCTCGGTTGAGAAGCCATCGGAGAGACGCACCACGCGCACCTTGTCGCCATACTTTTCGCCGAAGAGCGCCATGGCGTGGTATTCGTTTACGGCCACGTCGATGGGCACGTCTTCCAGCGTTTCGACCCTGGCGTTGCCCAGCACCTCGCGGTTCACAATGTCCTCAATCTCCTGCAGCTCCTCGTCGGCCACCTGCGCAAAGTGCGAAAAGTCAAAGCGGAGGCGGCCAGGCTCGACCAGCGAGCCGGCCTGCTTCACGTGCGTGCCCAGCACCTGGCGCAGCGCGGCGTGCAGCAGGTGCGTGCCGGTGTGGTTGCGCCGGATGGCGCCGCGCCGCTCGCCGTCCACAACGGTGTTGACGCGGTCGCCCACGGCCAGCGGCCGCCGGAGCACGGATTTGTGTGCGCGTACGCCCTGCACCGGCAGCACGCAGCCAGTGATCTCGGCGATGGTCTCGTTGCCGTCGGTCGAAGTGAACCAGCCGGTATCGCCAATCTGGCCGCCGGAGTCGCCGTAAAAGCTGGTGTGGTCGAGCACGATCTCGACCTTCTCGCCCGTGTCGGCTGCGGGAACGCCGTGGCCGCCCTTCACAATGGCGATGACTTCGCAGTTGGTTGAGTTGAACTGTCGGTAGCCTTCAAAAGCGGTCTTGGGCAGGTCGCGGAAGGCAGGGCTGGCCGTCTTCTGGCTGCCGCCCTTCCAGGAGGCGCGGGCGCGGGCTTGCTCCTCGGCGCGGGCACGCTCAAAGCCTTCATGATCGAAGGCGATGCCAGCGTCGCGGGCGGCATCGACCATGAAGTCGAGTGGGAGACCGAAGGTTTCGTAAAGGTGGAATGCTCGGTCGCCGGTGAAGCTGCTTTGCAGTTCCTCATTCAGATGACTCAGGCCAATCTTCAGAACTCGATCAAACTGCTTCTCCTCCGCTTCGACAACCTTGGAGACACGCGCAGCAGAATCGGCTAAATCCGGGTACGCACCGTTCATCTCATCGCGTACGGCGTAAACCATCTGATGCAGAAATGGCTTTTCCTGTCCGAGCAGCCGCCCATGCCGAATGGCTCGGCGCATGATCTTGCGCAGGACGTAGCCTCGACCTTCGTTTGAAGGCAAAACGCCGTCGCTGATAAGGAACGTCGCCGCGCGTGCGTGGTCGGCAACGATGCGCAGGCTGGCCGCGACGTCGTCCGCGGTCCGGGTCTCCTGCTCAAGCGCCGCATTGCTGACGCGCTTGCCGGTCAGTTCCTCCGCGCGCTCGATCAGCGGCGTAAACAGATCCGTCTCGAAGTTGCTTACCTTGCCTTGCAGCACGGCGGCCACGCGCTCCAGGCCCATCCCTGTGTCAATCGAAGGCTTGGGCAGTGGCGTTAGCTTGTAGCTTGTCTTGCCCGCAGCTTCGGTTATCGCGGAGCGCTCGAACTGCATGAAGACCAGGTTCCAGATTTCGACATAACGCGCGTCATCCTGGCCGAAGGGCTTATCGACACCGGGGCTCTCGGCGGCCTCGATGCCCATGTCGTAGAAGATCTCCGAGCAGGGGCCGCAGGGGCCGGTCTCGCCCATCTGCCAGAAGTTATCCTTGGCGCCAAACTGGAAGATGCGCTCCCTGGGCACGCCGGCTTCAATCCAGTATTGTTCGGCCTCGTCGTCGCGCGGCACGCCCTCGGCGCCTTCAAAGATCGTCACGTAGAGCCGCTCTCTGGGGATGCCGAACCACTCCGGGCTGGTGACCAGCTCCCAGGCGTACTGGATGGCCTCGCGCTTGAAGTAGTCGCCAAAGCTGAAATTGCCCAGCATCTCAAAGAAGGTGTGGTGGCGGCGAGTAAAGCCTACATTCTCAAGGTCATTGTGCTTGCCGCCGGCGCGGACGCACTTCTGCGAGGTGGTGGCGCGGGAGTAGTCGCGCCGCTCCGCGCCCAGGAACAGGTCCTTGAACTGGTTCATCCCGGCGTTGGTGAACAGCAGAGTCGGATCGTTGGCAGGCACCAGCGAGGAAGAGTGCACACGGCGGTGCCCCTTCGACTCAAAAAAGCGCAGAAATGTTTCGCGTATCTCGTTCCCAGAGCGGAATTGCATCTTGTACATAGTGTAATGGGCGGCGGGGACGGGAGATAGGGTTGCTGTCACTCTTCACGCGGCTCGTCGGCCAGGTTCTCCAGCGCAGCCAGGGATTCGTCGGGGATATCCCACTGGCGGAGGATCTTGTAAATGACGCCGGTAGAGAAACCGGCCGCCACCAGCCGGCGCATTACGCGAGCCGTCTCCTTCTCGTTCTGCGGCTTGCCGATGCGTTTGCGCTCCAGGTGCTGGCGGGCCAGGGCTTCTTCGTTCGTCTCGCCGTAGCGGGCGTCTATGACCTCACGCACAATTTCAGGGGCGACGCCCTTCTGGCCAAGCGCCTGGCGGACGCGCCGTACCCCGGGCTCCTCGTTTTCCTGGCGCAAGCGGGCGTAAGTTTCGGCAAAGGAGGCATCGTCCAGGTAGCCGTACTCCCTGAGGCGGGCGATGACGGCGGCGATGATAGCCTCGCCACGCTCGCCCGGCTCGACGCGCGCCTGCATCAGGCGGCGCAGTTCAGCCTCCGAACGCATGCGGCGGCCCAGGGCCTTGACGGCGTAGTCGTAGAGGCCGGCCTCGTTGAGCGGGGCGCGAATCTTGCCGGATTTGGATCGGAAAGACAACGCTTAATTCCTGGCTGCTAGCTTCTAGCTCCTAGCCACTTCTGGCCAATACAGGGAGCTTCGTATTCACAACAGATGTTGCGCCGCGGACTCCCGCCACGGCGGGCGAGCTTTCGATTTCGCGGGCC
>JAJZVZ010000235.1 GCA_021846945.1 Acidobacteriota bacterium
TCTCATCCGCGCCCATGGCGACATCCGCAGTGGTCTCCAGCACCGGCACGCGCTTCTGCGCATCGAGAGCCGGTTCGAGCACCAACCTGGGAACACGGATGGGCTGGCTGAGGCCGGCCCCACTAAGCTGAAAGTCCTGAACGCTCAGTTCTCCCGAGTACGGATCTTTCTCTGCCGCCCGTACCCCTGCCAGACTGCCCCGGCTGGGACGCTCCGTTTTGGCCGGAACTTCCGAACCCTTCCCTGCGTCGCCGGGAGCTGCGGTTGCGTAGGTAATCTTGCCGCTCACCGCACCGCTCATTGCAAGATCAGGATCGATTCCGCTGCGAACAGTGCGCAGCAAAGCAAGACCGGCGGCAGCAGAAATTTGATCCAACTGCATTGAAAGGCGTCGAGTTCCATCCTCCGCGGGCAAATCGCCGGCCAAAAGAATGCGGCCCTCACCCAACGGCGAGTAGCACGCCAGGTTCTCAATGGCATCCTGCGAATAGTGGTAAGCCAGACTGCAGCGTGCGTCGAAATCCAGTGGCGCGGCCGGAGCAAATTCGGCGCGATGCACTCCGGTGGCGCGCAGCCGCGCCGTGATGTGCGCATCATTGGGTGTGCCGTCCACGTGCAACTCGCCGGTAAGACCGCCGCGCCAACCGGCATCCGTGCCAAAGAGCAGCCGCGTAAGCTGGCCCAGTTGCGCCTCGCGCCAGTCCATGTCGAGATGCACCGGCATCTGGCGCAACGCCGGGGCGTCGTGGATTTGGCCTTCGAGACGCACTTCGCCAGTGTCGGCATCGTCCAGGCTCAGATCCGTGCGCACAGGCTGGCCCCGCAGCCGGATGCGCCAATCTCCGGGCGACTCCTGCCAAAACGAAAAATCGGTGTTTACCAGGGAGAACGGCAACTTTTCGGCGCCATTCTTGAAGTTAATGCGGGAGTCGGTCGCCTCCATGTAGGGAAGACTCACGGCGTGCTCGGCGCCAGGCTTGTCCGCTGCCTGTCCGGCATTGGCCGCCGCCGTGCGAAAGAGCGGATCCAGGTTCCACCGCCCGCCTGGAGCGCGCACCACGTTCAGGCTGGCTTCGTCGACGCTGATGGTCCCGATCTCCAACCGCCCCCGCCAGAGCGGAAGCAGCCGGATGGAGGCAGTCACGGTGTTGGCGTGGAGCACGGGTTCGGCCCCATAGCCCGGGTCTTCATAGACGGTCAAATCGTCGAGCACAAAGCCCGGCCAGGGCAGCAGGCGCCATTCCACCGAGGAGAGATGCACCGGCCGGCTCAGCGACACGGAGATCAGATGGGTGATCTGCGTCTTGTAGCGGCCGATGCTGATCAGCGGCGGCACTAGCAGCACCACCAGAACAACAAAAACCGCCGACAAGATGATCCAAATCCGCTTGTGGGACCGTTGCCGCCTTTGAATGTCATCCGTCATGTCTTTCAAGATTTTAGCTGTTCGCGGCGGTCTGTCTCAGCTCTCGTCCCACTCGCAATCTATCCATAAGCCGTTAAGTCATTGAAAGAGGCGCGAGAGAGTTCTCCTCGAAACCAAAGCAGTTGGGGTGGATAAAGATTTGCAGCAGGGACCGGACCTGAGGCTGGCCTCCAGACCGCTCGAATGAGGCGCGGCGCCGCGTCTCCGCTGTTTTCTTTCTGAAGGGCTTGATTCCCTCGTGACTTGCGCCGTAATTTGCCGCACGACCCTGCTGAAATGTTCGCTTGGACAACGGTCATCGGGCTAAGCCTGGTTCACCGGATTCACGCGTTATGATTGCCTTCGATTGCTTTTTCTGCTTTGAAGGAGCGCTGCCATGCTGCCTGAGCCGAGCAACTCACAATCCATGCCTCGTTCCTTCGCACTGCGCTTGGCGATCGGGTTCCTGTCGATTTTCTGCCTTGCAGCCGTGTTGAAGGCCCAGACCTCTGAGAGCGCTCTGCGCCAGGGCTTTCTGAATCCGACGCCGGATGCCCGTCCTATAATGCGCTGGTGGTGGTTTGGCCCCGCCGTGGTCAAGCCTGAACTTGAGAAAGAACTGGAGACCATGCGCAGCGCCGGAATCGGCGGAGTCGAGATTCAGCCGGTTTATCCAATGTCGCTCGACAACCCAGCCAAAGGCATCAAGAACCTGCGCTACTTATCACCCGAGTTCCTCGATGATGTCAGCTTCGCGAATAAGACGGCTCGTTCCCTCGGACTGCGCGTCGATATTACGCTCGGCAGCGGCTGGCCTTATGGCGGTCCTACAACGACTCTCGACCTGGCCGCAGGCCGGCTGAAAGTGATCGCTGTTCCAGTTACAGGCTCCAAGATGACTCCTCCTAACTTAGCCGAAGGAGATAGCCTCGTAGCCGCTTTCATTGTTTCCGGCACGGAACGGTCCTTCAATCCCGCCACCGCACGCGGTTTTGATCCATCGACCGCTCTGCCTTTCGCAATCAATAGCAACGACACCGCGCTTTTCTTTTTCGCCAGCCACACCGGCCAAAGGGTGAAGCGCGCCGCATACGGAGCCGAAGGATATGTGCTCGATCATTTCTCCCGAGCCGCGATTGAGGAGCATCTCAATGATGTAGGCGCTCCTCTCGTGAAAGCCTTCGAAAATCAACCGCCTTACTCTGTCTTTTCTGATTCACTCGAAGTTTATGGCTCTGACTGGACTCCCAATTTGCCCGCTGAGTTCAAGCGCCTCCGCGGATACGATTTGATTCCCCATCTGCCTGAACTACTCGCCGGGGGCACGCCGCAAGCCGAAGCCGTTCGCCACGACTGGGGCCAGACGCTCTCGGACTTAGTCCGTGATAACTACCTGACTCCGATTACTCAGTTTGCCGAAGCGCATCACACCCTCTTCCGTTCTCAGACTTATGGACTCCCTGCGGTAACTTTGGCCGACGAAGCTGTGCCGAACCTTCCTGAAGGCGAAGGTCCGCAATGGCGCGCTTTCTCCTTTGCGCGATGGGCTACATCCGCCGGTCACCTTTATGGTCGCAAGGTGATCTCGGCCGAAACCTGGACGTGGCTGCACTCCCCGGCCTTTCGCGCTACGCCGCTCGACATGAAGGCTGAAGCGGACCGTATGTTTCTTATTGGCGTAAATCAGATCGTCGGCCACGGCTACCCATACTCGCCGCCCTCCGCCGGCGAGCCAGGTTGGGCGTTCTACGCGGCCGGCGCTTTCAATTCGCATAACCCATGGTTTCCGGTCATGCCCGATGTGATGCGCTACATGCGGCGCATGTGCTGGTTGCTGCGCCAGGGCAAGCCGGACAATGATGTCGCCATCCTTCTGCCAGAGGACGACGCGCAGGCCGCCTTCAGGCCGGGCCATGTTTCAGTAACTGACGAGATGAAGCGGCTCATTTCCCCCAATCTGATGGGGACAATTCTCGATGCAGGTTATAACATCGATTATGTCGATGCGGCGACGATCAATAAACTAAGGAAGATTCCTTACCCGGTCCTGATTCTTCCTCCAACCGACCGGATTCCGCTTGCAACTTATAGACGAATTCAATATTACATGGGAGGCGGCGGCAAAGTAATTGCCATCGGAAAGCTTCCCTCACTGGCTCCCGGATTGCTTGAGCGGCATAATTCTACTGAGATCACTACTCTTTCGGCACAGCTTTTCCAGCAGAACGGACACAAGGGAGTCTTTATCGCCTCGACGGCTGATTTGCCCTCCGCCTTGCACAGCGCTCTCGCGCCAGACATTGAAGTCAAAGGTCGAACTGAAGGTTTGGGTTTTATTCATCGCAAGCTTTCAGATAGCGACATTTACTTTGTCGTGAACACTAATAACCGGCCCATCGACGGGACCATTCGGTTCCGCTCCGACCGCCCCTTTTTTGAATCATGGGATCCTGACTCAGGGCGTGTTCTTCAAGTTGGATATCGCGCCGCGGGCGGCCATACATTGCTGTTACTCGCACCCTATGAATCCCGCATCTATGTACTCGAAAACCATCCCCGATCCGGCTCGTTAAAATCATCCCAGGAACACCCCGCATCCTCGCAGTTGACCATGCATCCCCTCGCCGATCTGAGCGCAGGCTGGCGCATTCAATTCTCCGGAGCCGCGCAAGCGGAAATCTTAACGATACTCCAGTCATGGAGTGCCATCCCCGGCAGGCAATATTACTCAGGCGAAGCTACTTATACGCGCAGTTTCAACTTAAGCAGCGCGCCCGCGTCGGGTGCGCGCATTCTGGTCGATTTTGGAAGAGGCACCCCAATCCCCAACGATCGGCCGCCGCTCGCTTCGGGTATGCATGCCCTCTTCGATCCGCCCATCTGCGAGGCAGCCGTCATCTTTGTCAACGGCCAGCGCGCCGGATCGCTTTGGCATCCGCCGTACCAGATCGACATTACCAGCCTCGTCCATTATGGCCAGAACCGGCTGGAAGTCCGTGTCTACAATACGGCGATGAACGAGTTAGCAGGACAGCCACCACATGACTACTCTGCCCTTTACGCAAAGTATGGAAAACGCTTTGAGCCACAGGATATGAATAACCTTCACCCAATTCCCTCCGGTCTTTTCGGCCCTATTCGCCTGGAGGAGTTAGCCAAGTAAATGAGCATTTTGTCCAAATACATTTTTGGTATATTCGCTGTTACTTTGCTCGCTTCCAGTATGGCCCACTGCGCACCAAGAACCTTCGTCGCCAATGATTACGGCGCCAAAGGCGACGGAACGACGCTGGACACCGCATCCATCCAAAGAGCCATCGATGCGGCCGCTGCCGTTGGCGGCATCATAACTTTCAAGCCAGGAATTTATTTGACTGGATCGCTGTTCTTTAAGTCTGGAGTAACTCTCGATCTTCCCGAGGGCTCAACGCTGATCGGTTCACAGAGACTCCAGGACTATCCCGAATTGCCCACGCGCATCGCCGGTATCGAAATGAGCTGGCCTTCAGCTCTGATCAACGTACGCAGCCAGGACGATGTAAAGCTCACTGGGAAAGGCACCATCGACGGCGATGGCCCTGTCTGGTGGAAGTCGTACTGGGATTTACGCGCCAAATATCAGTCGTTGGGCCTTCGCTGGGCCTCAGACTACGATGCGCGCAGGCCGCGCCTGGTCCTGATTCAGGACTCCTCGCATGTCCTGCTCGGCGGCGGCATTACCCTTAAACGTTCAGGGTTCTGGACCGTGCAGGTCCTATACTCGCAGAATGTTCACGTAGATGGAGTCATCATTCGGAACAATATAGACGGGCGCGGCCCCAGCACCGACGGAATCGATATCGATTCTTCGCGCAATGTGCTGGTGGAACACGCCGATATCGACGTGAACGACGATGCGTTGTGCCTCAAATCCGGACGCGACTCCGATGGCCTGCGCGTCAACCGGCCCACGGAAGATGTCGTGGTGCGCGACTCCATCGTGCGCAGCGGGGCGGCGGCCATTACCATCGGCAGCGAGACTTCCGGAGGCTTCCGCAACATCGACGTCTACAACATCACCGCTCTGCAAGGCGTCCCGTCTGGCATTCTCTTCAAGTCAGCGCGCACACGCGGCGGTTCTGCCACGAATATTCGCATCCATGACCTCACGCTCGAAGGCGTAGCCGTGCCCATCCACATCAACATGAACTGGAACCCCAGCTACAGCTATGCCAGGATTCCGCCGGGACTCAAAAGCATTCCTCCCTACTACAAATCGCTGGCCACGCCCGTGCCGCCCGCTCAGGGACTACCTCATTTCAGCAATGTACACATCTGGAACATCAAAGCTACGGGCGCCAAGACGGCCTTCCTCGTAAGCGCCTATCCCGATGCCCCGCTTGAAGGCTTCCACCTCGATCATCTTGACATTCAGGCCACCACGGCAGGCACCATTGCGAACGCAAAGAACTGGACCATGAACAATAACGACATCCGCACCGCCGACGGCAGCAAGCCCGTCTTCACAAATGCGCCGCCTGCTGGCCGGAAATAAAGCCGGTTTTCGCTGCCCGCTCTCCCATTTCTTGCTGGAACCTTTCCCTGGAAGATAGCGCCCCGCGGCCCGGCGACTTATAATGAACTCATTGAATGAGCCGCCCCAGGTCCATGGCGGACCAATCTTCCCCGAAAAGCGAGAACTGCCTTGGCTCGTGAGCTTTATACAGCGCGTCTCGAACGGAAAGTCTGCATCTCTGAAGTGGCCCAGTGCTACCACTTCCTCTTCGTGGTCGATAGACTCGATAGCTTTCCCTACTCCCCCGGGCAGTTCGTCTCAGCCGTTGCGCCAGACGCGCACGGCAAGCAGCAGACTCGCGCCTATTCGATTGCATCGGCGCCGAGTGGCAACCGCTTTGAGCTGTGCGTGAATCGCGTGGAGGAAGGCTTCTTTTCAAACCATCTGGCCGATCTACCCGACATGCCCGTCGGCGGCACGATTGAAATCCATGGGCCGCACGGGCATTTTGTCCTGCACGAACCTGTCACCAGAT
>JAJZVZ010000050.1 GCA_021846945.1 Acidobacteriota bacterium
GGTGCGGATGCTCTCGACCACCGTGAATGCTCTTTACGTTTCCAGCCGGCCCGGACCGATGAGCATCACCGCAGGTTCCGCGGCGCTGGCTTTGATTGTGGGCATCAGTGTTTCGTGCATCTCCGCCCTGGCGCCGGCGCGCGAGGCGAGCATGGTGCCGCCGACTGAAGCAATGGCGCGCGGGCGGCGCGAATATGACGTCGGTGTGGAGCGCAAGCGCGATGCGCTGATTGCGCTGGGCCTCGCGCTGTGCGGCGCTGCCGCGGCGCAGGCGCCGGAGATCGGTGGTAAGCCGATGATGGGCTACCTGGCCGCGCTGCTCTTCGTGGCGGCAGCGGCTCTGTTGACTCCGCTGGTGGTGCACAGCGCAATGTCGGCGGGCGCGGAGTTTCTGCGCAGGCTGATTGGCATGGAGGGTCTGCTTGCTTCGCGCAGTCTGAGCGGATCGCTGCGGAGAACTTCAGTGCTGGTGGCGGCGCTGGCAACCGCGGTGGCGATGATGACTTCCGTTGGCATTATGGTGGGCAGCTTCCGCGAGACGGTGCTGACATGGATGCGTACCGAATTGCCGGCAGACCTCTATCTGCGGCCTGCAGGTTGGACGGGTGGCGACCAGCATCCGACCATGTCGCCGGAGATTGCGGAGCGGATTGCACGTGTGCCGGGCGTGGCGGTGGTGAGGCGGTTGCGGGCCTACGATATCCAGTACCAGGGGCTGCCCGCAACTCTGGCAGGAGCAGACCCAAACCCGGCAGGGTGGCGGCAAAGCCCGCTGTTTCTCTCGGGCACTCGCGGCGCGGATGTGCTTGGCGAACTCACCTCCGGCAATTTTGCCGTCGTGAGCGAGCCATTTGCCAACAAGCACCACATCAAGACCGGAATGAGCATCACGCTGCCGCTGGGCGAGCAGAGAGTTTCGTTTCGCATCCTCGGCATCTTTTACGACTATGGAGACGAGGCAGGCCTCATCCTTGTTGACTGGCATACTTTGCTCAGGTATCTGCCTGACCCGGCGCCGAGCAACCTTGCTGTTTACCTGGCTCCCGGCGCGAGCCTGGAACAGACACGGGTAGCCGTCCAAAAGGCGATAGGGAATAGCGATGTGCTGGTCTTCTCCAATCGTGAGATACGGCGGCAGGGCATTCGCGTCTTCGACCAGACGTTTGCGATTACCTACGCATTGGAGGCGATCTCGATTCTTGTCGCAGTGGGAGGAATTGCGGGGGCGCTGGCTTCGATCGTGATGGACCGCCGGCGCGAATTTGGGGTGCTGCGCTTTCTCGGGGCAACGGCGCGGCAGATCCGCGCGCTGATACTGGTTGAAGCAGGTCTCATTGGCATCGTGGCCAGCGCCATGGGACTGGCGCTTGGGATCGTGCTGTCGCTCGTACTTGTGTTCGTGATCAACAAGCAGTCGTTCGGATGGACAATTCAATTTCACTGGCCGGTTGCGGTGCTGTTGTCCTCGATGGCCATTGTGTATGTGGCAACGGTTCTGGCCGGACTTTATCCGGCAAGTCTCGCTGTCAGGACCAGTCCCATTGAGGTGATCCATGAAGAGTAAATGGATCGGATGGTTGCTCCTGGTGGTTGCGACCGCATCGGCGCAGCAATACAAGCTGGCGCTGCCGGGCTACAGGTTTCAATTCCCGCGCGACTACTTCAACCATGAGGACTACCAGACGGAGTGGTGGTACTACACCGGCAACGTGCGCGCGCGGGACGGGCATCGATTCGGCTTCGAGTTGACGTTCTTCCGGCAGGGAATCTCGCGCGCCGCAAATCCGGCTCCGTGGTATGTCCATGACCTGTGGATGGCGCACCTGGCTTTGAGCGAGATCGATGGACAGCGTTTCCATCACGAAGAGAGGCTCAACCGCGCGGGACCGGGTATTGCCGGAGTGGACGCAGGCAGTGGAGTGATCTGGAACGGAAACTGGAAGGCGCGCATTGCCCCGAACGAGGAGAACCTGCGCGGCATTGGCAAGGACTTCGGGTTGACGCTAAAGCTTGTTCCGATGAAGCCGCCGGTCATCCAGGGGCAGGATGGCGTGAGCCGGAAGGCCGCAGGCGTGGGGCACGCATCGCATTACTATTCGCTTACCCGTCTGCTCACCAGCGGAACCATCTACGCGCAGGGCAAGGCTTACCAGGTTGACGGAACGTCGTGGATGGATCACGAGTTTTTCACCGGCTCGATGGCGGCTGACGAGTCTGGATGGGACTGGCTCAGCGTTCAATTCGATGACGGCTCGGACCTGATGCTGTACCGGCTGCGCCACAAGGATGGCAGCATTGATCCCTATTCATCCGGCAGCTATGTGGATGCGCATGGAAACAGCCGGTTTCTGCCGTCACAGGACTTCGTGATGACGCCCGCGGCTGGTCGCCGGTGGATCAGCCCGGAGACCAGGGCAGCTTATCCGCTTCGCTGGCATGTCTCGATTCCCATCCTTAACCTGGCCTTTGATGTGACAACGCCCCTTCGAGCGCAGGAGTTGACGGGCAAATTCGGGCCGAGCTATTGGGAAGGAGCCGTCGATGTCGCCGGCGCCAGCGCAAAGTCAACGGTGCGCGGCGTGGGATACCTGGAGATGACCGGCTATGCCGAGCCCGGCAGCCAGGTGGTTCCGCGATGAGCGGGCGCATCAAGCTCTTGCTCGTTTCCGCGCCGGAAGCCGGCTGCGTTTTTTTGAGATGAACATGGATTGGGGCGCCGGCCGGTCCGGACCCCTTGAGGTTCTGCTCCAGTTGCGGCTAAATAGTGGTGGAAGGATGTGCAGTGAAGAAGCTCGCCCTATTGGTGTTGGTGGCGAGTCTTGTCTCGCCCACCCCGGCGCAGACGCCGGTCACCATCGATCTGCTGGAGCAGGTCCTGAGCTACGCACGGGGCAAGCCGGATGGAAAGGTTGCCGGGGAACTCTACGGCCTGGCGCTGACCGAACGCGCCAGCTCAGCCCGGCTGGCCGGGTGGAATGCGGCCTTTCACGGAAAGCGCACCCGCGAAGCCCTCCTCGCGCTGGCCGACGCTTCCGCATTCCTTCCTCCTCCCGCAACCGACCTGGACGGTTCGGCTCCGCCCATCCTTGATGCTCAAAAGCAGATGCTTGCGCAAACGATCGACTATGTGACCAAAACCATTTCCAAACTGCCCAACTTTACCGCTACGCGGGAAACGGCTCACTTTGACGATGCGCCGCCCCGGCAATTGACCTCAGCAACGGGCATGGGCACAACCTACCGGCAACCGAGCCCGGATTCTGCGTTCGCGCCGCTGCGTTTTGCAGGCAGTTCCAGTATTGCCGTCACCTATCGCGACGGCCAGGAAGTGGATGAAGAAACGGAAAAGGGCAAACACGCAGATCCGATCGCCTTTGGCTTCACAACCCGGGGAGAGTTTGGGCCCATTCTGAGCGTGATCCTGCATGACGCTTTGGGCGCCGGAGTGGAATGGGGCTATTGGGAGCGTGGAGCATCGGGGAAGGTGGCTGTCTTTCGCTACAGAGTACCCCAGGATCGCTCGCATTACGAGATAAGTATGGCCTTTCAGGGCCGGATCGTTCATCTCTTTCCGGCCTATCACGGCGAGATCGCCATCGACCCGACGACGGGAGTTATTTTGCGCCTGATGGCGATGGCGGACATGAAGCCGCCGTATTGGAGAGTGGCGGCCGGCATCCGGGTGGAATATGCTTCGGTCGTCATCGGCGGCTCCAGCTATTTCTGTCCGGTGCACGGCGTGGCTCTCTTCAAAGAACCGAGGCCCGGCTCTTATTCCTCGGATGCTGAGATGGCCTACGCGCCAGTCCGCACGGAGGTGAACGACGTTTCGTTCACGCATTATCATCTGTTTCGCGCCGAGATGCGCATCCTGACTAACGACGCAGCCAAGCCATGAAAGGCGATGCATCGGGCACTCCGGCCGGAGATTATGGATCGGCGTGAGGAGGAATCAGCAGCGTCAGCGCCTGGGGCGCAACTTCGATTCGGACCGGCAGCGTGCCCAGCACTTCGCCATCGGCCTCGACGAAAATCGTCTCGCTTGTTCCGTTGCGGCTGCGGCACTCCACGTGGTTCGTATCCACAAGCTCAATGGGGCCGCTGAAGGTCTGCCGCCCGGCGACGGCTGCGAGCAGAAACCTGAGATAGCGCAGGCGGCTGCGCGTGCGGAAGGCCAGCAGCCGCAAGCTGCCATTGTGCAGCGTAGCGCCGGGAGCCAGCTCCCGCAGCACCCCGCCAAACGAGCGCACCCGCACAACCAGCAGTTGCGAAACCTCGGCAACGCGCTCTGTATTACTTCCGTTTAGGGTGAAAGCCGCTTCGAAGAGCGGAAATGTGTCGGTTGCCCAGATGCGCATCGCTTCCACCAGGTAAACGATGTAACCGAACCGCCGCTTAAGCCCTTTGTCCAGCCGCGACATCAGCAATGCGTCCTCGCCGGCACCGGCAGCGACGAGAAAGTAGCGCGAGCGCATCTGCCCGGTCTCATCCCGGAAGTGGATACGTCCGACCGGAACGCGCGCCGGGAGCGCCGTCAGCAGGGCGCGCGCGGCCTGCACCGGCGGCGCCGTCAAGCCCAGATCCACGGCCAGCGCATTCGCTGTTCCCAGTGGAATCACGCCGAGTGCGACGTCACTCCCCACCAGGCTCTGCAGGATCTCGTGCACCGTGCCATCGCCGCCGCAGGCGAGGATCGTGTCGTAGCCCTCGCGCACCGCCCGCAGCGCCTGTTCCGTGGCGCCGCCGGCGGCGTTGGTCACAAGAAGTTCGGCCGAAACACCCGCATTGCGGAATACCGTCACAGCGTTCTGAACCGCCGCGAAACGCCGCGCCGAATATTGCCCCGATGCCGGGTTATAGATCAATGCAACACGCTGCATCGTGGATTTACCAGGGCGACCCTGGCCAACGCAGGGTGGTTCCCGGACCTCCTCTATCTATCTTCGCAGGTCGCATCCGGCAAGGGCTCCGTTCTGTGCCACGCGCCTGCATGCCGATGCGGAACCGCCGCCGTTGCTGTTCCCGGACGGCTGGTTGGGCCTTCCCGCTGCGTGGGGTATTGTGCATTGTGATTCGCAAGGTCACTTCGGAGTCATGTCGCGCATGGGACGCGCACGATTCCTACTCCGCGCAATGGTAGAATTCAACGCGGCTGCTCTGATAGAAATGATCCCTATCACCAGTGTCTGGAGAAGGAAAACCATGTTGAGTCTTTGCCGTTCTGTGCAGGGCCACCGCAGCACTGCCAGGGCAAATTACGCCCTGCTGCGCGGCATGCTCTACCTGGCCTTGCTGGCTTTTGCCTTGGCCGCACCCGCGCAAACCGTCAATCTGTTTCCGAAGGATGTCAGGGACGCATGGACGCGCGTCGGGATTCCTCCCACGCATGCTGTCAGCCAGGTGGCGCAGTGGCATATTTTCCCCTCGCAACATGAAATCGTCTGCGACGGCAACGGCGGGCATGAGTGGCTGCGCTTCAATCACGAACTGGGCAACTTCGCCTTTCACGTCGAATGGCGCTTTACGCCGGTTGCGGGAGACGCGAAATACAACAGCGGCGTCTTCTTCCGCAACAGCAAGGATGGAACCATCTGGCACCAGGCGCAGACATCGCAGGGGGGCGGATACATCTTCGGCGAGACACTCAATGGCGGGAAGATGACGCGCTTTAACCTGCGCAAAGAGATGAGGCACAACCGCATCAAGCCTGCGGGGGAATGGAACACCTATGACATCCGCTGCCTGACGAACGCCTGCACGCTCACCGTCAACGGCGAGATGGTCAACACGCTGTACCTATCGGTGAAGCGGGGCTACATCGGCCTGGAAGCCGAGGGCTATCGTATCGAGTTCAAGGACCTGAAGCTGCGCGAACTGCCCTGAAAGACCCCAGACATTTCTGTTCCAGCGCTATAATGCGTGAGATCTCCGAAAACGGAAACTTGCCTTCGCCAAACGCCGGTGCGTTTCCGGAATTGGATACCGGAACGGTCGAGGGTTCTGAACGTGAATCGGCAAGCGCTGTTCGTCCTGCTCTTTGGAAGCGTGTTGACGCTGTCCGCCGCCGCTCAAATCCAGCCCAAGCCGCTTGTCACGCGGTCCATCGATAAAAACAGAGTTATCGCGCTGCACGGCAGCCTGCACCCGCTTGCTGAGGCCCGGTATGACCGTGGAGCTGTCTCCAACTCGTTTTCCGCCGGGCGGATGCTGTTGCTGCTCAACCGCCCACCGGAACGGGAGGCGGCTCTCCAGCAGCTCTTGCAGAACCTGCACACACGCGGCTCGGCCAGCTATCACAAGTGGCTCACGCCCGAGCAGTTCGGCGCACAATTCGGCCCCGCCGACGCGGACATCGAGGCTGCCGCCGCGTGGCTTGTCTCGCAGGGTCTGCAGGTTGTCAGGACGTCGCGGAGCCGCCAGTTCATCGAGTTTTCCGGCACGGCCGGTAATTTGAGCCAGGCCTTCCACACGGAGATTCACGAGTACAACGTGAACGGCGAGACGCACTATGCGAACGCGACCGAGCTGAAGATTCCGGAGGCGCTGGCGCCGCTGATCCGCAACGTCGCGCCCATGAACAACTTTCGCGCCGAGCCTTACGTGAAGGTCGTGGGACCTGCGCAGATGACGCACGCCAAAAAGGTTGCCGCTCCGCAGTGGACTGCGCCCAACCAGTACGGCACCTCAAACCCCTACGAATTCACGGTGACGCCCGAAGATTTTGCCACCCAATACAATCTCGCCCCGCTCTATCAAGCGGGCGTGAACGGCGCGGGGCAGACGATCGGCATCATCAACGAATCGAATATCGACCTCAGCCTGGTGGATGCGTACCAGAAGCTCTTTGGAGTGGCCGGAACACCTCCGCAGGTGGTGGTTGACGGCGATGACCCCGGCGATCTGATCGGGGTGGATGTGGAGGCCTACCTTGACGTTGAGCTGGCCGGCGCGGTGGCGCCCAAAGCCACGGTTGACCTGTACATTGCCAGCGCGGGGTATCTGATCGATCCCCTTGCGCTGGCAGCGGTGCGCGCAGTTGAAGACAACCAGGCCTCAGTGCTGAGCGTGAGCTTCGGCCAGTGCGAAGCCTATCTTGGGAACGCTGGAAACGAATTTTGGTCGGCGTTGTGGGAGCAGGCAGCGGCGCAAGGGCAAACGATACTCGTCTCTTCGGGTGACAGCGGGCCGGTTTGTGGAGGAGGAATGCCCTGGGTCAGCGGCCTGGCCTCGACACCCTGGAACGTAGCCGTGGGAGGCACCGACTTTTATTACAACGACTACGCCACTGGCGGCGCCAGCGCCACAACCCTCTGGAACGCCACGAATGACGCCAATTTAGGTTCGCTGAAGGCCACCCTGCCGGAACAGGCATGGGGCGATCCCTTCGGCCTGAACGTGATCCCCGACAGCATTGCGCGCGGCGAGTACGCGGCCGGCGGCGGTGGTCCCAGCAACTGCGCCACACAGGACAGCCAGGCCAACCCTCAGTACCCCTGCACCGGCGGCTACGCCAAGCCGGCCTGGCAGAGCGGCCCAGGCGTTCCAACTGACGGTGTGCGGGATTTGCCCGATGTTTCTCTCTTTGCCTCGAACGGCGCCAATCTGAGCGCCTATGCCATCTGCGCTTATGCAGGCGAATGCGCAGCGGGGTCGGGTGAAGATGCCGCGGTCTTGCTCGTGGGAGGCACGTCGGCATCGGCCCCGGCCATGGCTGGGATCATGGCGCTGGTCAACCAGAAATATGGGCGGCAGGGCCAGGCCAACTTTACGCTGTATCCTCTGTCGCAGCAGAAGCCGGCGGTCTTTCACGACATCGCCACCGGCAGCATCAGCCAGTATTGCTGGCACTCAACCACTCCACCTTGCGCGCTGCAATGGAATGGATACTACGGCACAGAGCAGTATCCGGCAGGACTCGGTTACGATTTTGCGACCGGGCTGGGCTCAGTGGATGCCAATGCACTCGTGAATGACTGGACTGCGATCGCGTTCGCGCCCACTGCGACAACGCTGCAGCTTTCGAGTACCAGCGTGGTTCATGGCACGCCCGTCAACATTACGGCGTCGGTTGCGCCGTCCTCCGGCTCGGGAACACCCACCGGCAGCGTCGCCATTCTCACCAGCTCGACATTGCCGGCAAGCCAGTCGCAGTTCACCATTCCCCTCAGCAGCGGGACCGGGACAAGCAGCGTGGACAGCCTGCCAGGCGGACAGTATCAGGTAACCGCGCGTTATGGCGGCGACGGGACATTTGCGGCCAGCACCTCTTCACCGCAGACGCTGACCGTGGCAGCGGAAGATGCCAATATTAATTTTTCTGTCACCAGCCAAAACAAGATCATCGCGGCAGGCGGCACGGTCGCTTACAACATGCCATTGCAATTGAATATTCAGCCTGCTGGGGCTAGCATCGCTGCCGGAAAGACAGACGGTATCGCCACGGGAAGCGCGGTGTTCACCATCGACTCAACGACCGCTACCGTCGCATTCAATAGTGCGGGCATCGCCAGTTGGATTCCGCCAGCCCTGTCAGTCGGCAAGCACACGGCCAGCGCTGCCTATGCGGGGGATGCAAGCTTCAAGCCTGCATCGGCGCAGCCCGTTACCTTCAGTGTCACTCCGGGGTTAACATTCCTTCACGCTTACCTGTTTGGGCCTTACACGTACCAGCCCGCACCAAACTCAGGCAATGGACCTCCGATACTGTACATCAACACGGGCGGAGCATTGACGGTAGCGATTGTCGCACAGCCCGATTACAATCCGGGTGCACTGGGTACTCCTGCTCCCAGCGGCACAGTTCAAATTTGCCTTGGAACCATCGTCAATTCATATGACGCTTGCCAGAGCCCGGTGAGCGCCCAGACGGTGCCGCTCACCCCGTTAAGCGGCAACAATGCACAGACATCGATCGGGGTGGCCACGTTTCCGAACCTCGCCGCCGGCAAGTACGATATCTCCGCGGTTTATGGCGGAGATTCCGTATGGGGGGCCGTGCGGCTCATGGACTACCAGGAAGTTTTTGTCCAGGCGTTGTCGTCCTTCGCACCTTCGACCACAACGCTCAGCCTAACCCCAGCCAGTATCTCGGGTTCGCAAACGGCCACTGTGACGGCCACCGTTACCGGATCGGGGAACCTGGGAACCTCTCCAACCGGCGAGATTGATTTCTACAACAACGATGTGTTCCTCACTTATGCCTTTTGGACGACGGGTGTCACCGGCGCAACCAGCACTTTCACCTTTACCGCAAATCCTGGTTGGTTCTTGAATAGTGGCGCTAACACGCTGACAGCCGTCTATTGGGGCGACAACGGCAACGGCCCCTCCGTCAGCAACGTGGTGAATTTTACGTCGATACAGACCGTTGGCAACTTCACTCTGGCACCGCAGAGCCCGCAGATGACCGTTTCGCAGGGGAATAGCGGAACGGTTGGCCTGAATCTGGCCTCGCTGAGCAACTTCAACGGGACGGTGAATCTCGCCTGTACGCCGTCGTCCAGCCAGTTCAGCTGCGCCGTAACCCCAGCCACGTTGACGCTGAACGGAACGGCCACAGCAACGGTGACGGTCAACGCCATGGCGCAAACGGCCGGCCTTGCCCGCCGCAATGAGCCGGCAAGGCGACCGGGCTGGCCGATGGCGGCGGGAATACTCGCATTTGGATTGCTCTTCGTGGGCCGCCGGGCAAGGCGCACATTGCTCCGGTCGATGACCCTCGGCCTGGCCCTGCTGGCAGCATTTTCCGCTGTGAGCTGCGGTGGCGGAGGCGCAGGTTCCTCGTCGTCATCTTCCTCGTCGCCCCCGCCGCGGGGCTCGACACCGGCAGGCACCTATAGTCTCCTGGTTACCGGCACAGCGAACGGGGTTGTGCACAACGCGAAGCTCACCGTAGTCGTTCACTGACGGTGGATTCCGAATTCGGCGGGGCGGGTGCATCCGGTCCCGCGGGTCCGGGTGACTTTCCTGACCCGTTTTCCGCGATTTCCTAGTTTTCCTTGCTTCACAGGTGTTCGCCTCGCGCCTACACTCCTTGGGTATGGCTGCGATTCCTGACCTGACGCTGGATGCCGGTTTACCGGCAAATTTGGATGCCGAGAAGACCATTCTCGGCGCAATCCTGCTCGACAATGCCGCTCACTCCGAGGCCGCCGAAATCCTCCAGCCGGACGACTTCTCGCTCGACTCGCACCGCCGTATCTTCTTGCGCATGAGCGAGTTGATGGATTCGCAGCGGGCGGTGGACATCGTCACGCTGGCCGAGGAACTGGCGCGCAACAAGGAGGTGGAGGCGGTCGGGGGCGTGGCCTACCTGGCCTCGCTCACCGAGGGTTTGCCGCGGCGGCCGGTCATCGAGGAGTACATCCGGATCGTCCGTGACAAGAGCCTGCTGCGCAAGCTCATGGCCATCTGCTCGGCGGCCATCGCGCGGGCCGCGGACCAGGCCGAGCCTGCCCTGGACGTGCTGGGCGCCGCCGAATCGCAACTGCTGGAAGTAACCGAGCGGGGCATCTCGCAGGGACTGCAGCCGCTGGACCAGATCGTCGCCAACTCCTTTGGCTCCATCGACAACCTGTACAAGCAGAGCCGTGAGATTACCGGGCTGGCCACCGACTTCACCGAGTTTGACCGCATGACCAGCGGCCTGCAAAAGGGCGAGCTGATCATCATTGCCGCGCGGCCTTCGATGGGCAAGACCGCTCTGGCCATCAACGTCGCGCAGAATGCGGCCGTCAATCACGGGGCCATTGTGGCCGTTTTCAGCCTGGAAATGAGCAAGGAGTCGCTGCTGCGCCGCATGCTGGCCTCGCAGGCGTGGGTGGACCAGCGCAAGCTGCAGACCGGCTTTCTGGGCCGCGAAGATCATGACAAGCTGCAGAATGCGCTGGGGCAGTTGGTCGACTCGCGCATGTTCATCGACGACTCGGCAGGGATCTCGCTGGCTGAGATGCGGGCCAAGGCGCGGCGGCTCAGGCAGAACGCCAAGGGACTCGATTTGATTGTGGTGGATTACCTGCAACTGATGTCGGCCACGCTGCCCTCGGCCGGCGGCAAGCGCTACGAAAACCGCACGCAGGAGGTCTCGGCCATCTCGCGCGGCCTGAAGGCTCTGGCCAAGGAACTGGATGTGCCGGTGGTGGCGCTTTCGCAGCTTTCGCGCGCCAGTGAGCGCCGCGGCGACGATAAGCGGCCGATGCTGAGCGACCTGCGCGAGTCCGGCTCGATCGAGCAGGACGCCGACGTGGTGGCCTTCATCCACCGCGAAGCGTATTACAACCGCGACGAGGAGATGTCGGAGGCGGACCGCGCCAAGTCAGAGGTCATCCTGGCCAAGCAGCGCAACGGTCCCACCGGCACCGTTTATCTGAACTTCATTTCGCGGTATACGCGCTTTGAGAATCCCGACTCCGGGCACGAAGGCTAACCTTACAGCTCATTCAAAATCAGGATCACACGTCCCGCAATCAGTTCGGCAGGCGTTTGTCCCGGATCGATCTCGAGTAGGTCCACCGGAGAAGCGATATTGTGCGGGCGCAGGACCAGCCGATTTGCGAGGAAGTCCACGTAGCGCAGGATGAGGTGCGCGCCATGCCGCACCGCATAGATGTTAGGCCGGTCGGGCCGGTAGGGCATGAGCGAGTTGTAGTGGCGATCGATGAGCGCGATTGCCTCCGGCTTCACAACCGGATCCATGGGCAAGGCGTCGGCCGGCGCGGTGCGCACGGCAACAAAGCGCTCCCAGGCGCGGCGGGGGTGGGAAGCGCGGGTGCGAACGGACTGGAGAACGCCGCCGGGCAGATGGAGCACGGACTGCACCGCGGAGGGGCGGACAAAGGGCTCAAAGAGAGCGACGGCGTGGGAGACCACCGGAACCGAAGCAGGCTTTCCGTCCGTTGCGAGCGAAGAGGCGACCGATTGGATCGCAGGCAACAGATCGGCTACGGTCAGGCGCTGAGCGGCCAGGATGCGGTCCATCGCCTCCAGCGATAGCTGACGCCTGCTGCGCAGGAAATTGGAGAGGTGGGCCTGGCCAAAACCAGTCTGGCGAGCCAGCAGAGACACACTCAGTGTGCCCCGCTGTATCCTGCGCAGCAGTTCCAGACGGAGTCGCTCGTGCATCTGAGTAAAGTTCATTTGTGGAAAATTTGCCACCAGCAACAGGCAGTGGCGTCCTGTGCTTTCCCCCAGAAAAGTCAACAGGCGTGATTGGCCTTCATTTTCGGCGCTTCAAGTAAGAATGAAAAGCTAACCTGCGGAAAACAGGGAGGAAAGATTGACGCTCAGGAATCCTATCTCTAGATTGGGTTTACTTCATCCTGCCTTGGTTTATGGGAATTCTTAAGGAATGGCTTCATAACCGTGCGACTGTTACGGGCGTAGTGTCGCCCGCTTCCGCGGTCAATGAGCATCTGCCGGAGCCGTCTCGTTGTGCGCCGGAATACCTATCCCTGACCCAAACCGCCGGCAAAGGCGATTGGGGCAAACCTGGGCGGAAATTCCTGGATCTGCGCGCTGTCAGCATGACCATCAACGAGAGAATTCGGGTGGCAAGCCTCCATCAGAACGATAGAAATCTGAGTCGCTGTGCCCGGTTCTCAGCACCCCACAGAACAAAAAGCAAGACAAATATCTGCTGGGAGAAGACAGAAGGACGGAGAAGCAGTCATGGAATTGCGCGTGTACTTGAAGATTTGCGAGGGGTGCGGTTGTCTTTGGTACCGTGCCCAGAACCAGGGGAGCGTGTATTGCCGGGAGTGTGAGAGCAAACTGAAAGACTTTCCTTCGCCGGAGAGCCGCAAACGGCGCGGCCGTCCGAGCGGAAAACGGCTGGCGAAGGTTTGGGCGGTGGCCGAGGCAGCGGGAGGCGCACAATGAGCGCAGCCCTTCAATTACCCCTCGTGTGGGGAGTAGCTTATGCACAGGAGGCATGGCGCGAGCGCAGCGGACGGAAGCTGCAAGCGCGGAAGGCAACGGGTGGGAGGCCCCGCGAAACGCCCGCTGCAGAGGCGGTGGTCAGCCTGGCCTTCTACAGGAAGCACACGGAGAACATGTTGCGGCGCTATCTGTATGCTTCCATGCAGGTGGGCAGGGCACCATCGATTCTCAGCGATCCGGTGGGGCGGGGGTGGGCATCCAGCCGCCCCGTCCGCACCTTCGAGGACGCCGTGATCTTCGTTCTCGATGTAGAGAAGTGCCTGGCGCAGCTTGGTGAGCTGGACCGGCGGATGTTAAGCCGGATCGTGCTCCAGGAGTATACGCAGGCCGAGGCTGCGACACTGCTGGGAATGAGCGTGCGCGCGATCTCCTATAAATATCCAAAGGCCCTGGACCGGCTGACAGAGAAGCTGCTCAATGCCGGATTACTGATATTGCCACGCTGAATTCATTCGCAAGATCCAGTCAACGGAAGGGTGCGTACACGGATCGCCCCTCCGTTGGCGGGAGGTAGCGAACACGTCGGGTGTTCCGGCAATCCCCTCCTGAGAGTTCTTGTATCTTGAATTTCAGCGGCAACTGCCTCCAGTAACTTTTCAGTTCGTTGGAACGCCAACCCGCGGTTGTCTTCTCCCGGGACTTGCACGATTCACCGGCAAATGCCAAGTTGGCAGGATGAAGGACGCGTCTGTAATCCTGAAACATGCAGTCCAGTGAAATCCGGAGTTGATTTGACAGATTAGGAGTGGCTGTGCGCACGGCGAGGCTGCGAAAGATGAGCACCTCTCCCGCGTTGATTCGTCCGCAAACCCACTTGCCTTCCGCCACTGCGCGCGCCGGGATCTCCGGTACACGATGATCCACTCCAACCTGTGCCCGGCATGGTGTGGTCGTCTTTCACTTCTTAAAACCTGACGCATACAATCGAAAAGTCGTCGTCTAGGCGTGTGCCGCCGTGAACACTCATGGAATGTTCGTAAAGAGATCTCAATTGAGACGCAGGCCCGGATGCAGGCTCGTTCAGATGCTTGATCATCTCTTCCCGAGTACTTATTTGCCCCTCGGGCAACTCGATTTCATAGCATCCATCTGAAAATACGTACACCCTTGAAGCAGGCGAAATCTGAACCGTTGCAGGAACATATTCAGTTTCGGCGAACAAGCCAACGGGCAAGCCCTGCGCATCCAGGTCCATTGCCCGGCCGGAATCCTCCATCAACACAGCCGGTGGGTGTCCGCCGTTGGCGTATCGGAGCACACGGTCATATTGATTGAAAACCCCATACCAGAGGGTGAAGTAAAGGCCGTACTGCTCATTCGCATGGAAGCGCGTGTTCAGCCTGGCAAGCACCTGATCGGGGTATCGGAAATCTGCGCCCGGCAGACATTGGGTGCGGATGGTATTCAGCACGGAAACAGAAAGCAGAGCGGGTCCGACTCCGTGACCTGAGACGTCCAGGAGATAAAAGGCAAAATGGGCATCGTCGATCCAGTGGTAGCCAAGTGAATCTCCTCCAAGCCGGGTCGAGGGGACGTAGAGCCAGTCGGACTGAAGAGTCCCGCTCCTGATGGGGGGCGGGATCAGCGATGCCACATAGCTTGCTGCATAAGCAAGCTCGCTATCCAGCGCTTCCTGGCTCTCGCGCAGGGCCTGGTACAACTGGCTCAATCGGTGATTTTGATTCTCCAACTGAACCTGTAGCCGCCGGATGTTCAAGTGGGTTCTGACGCGAGCCTCCACTTCCTCAAATTGAAATGGCTTGCTGATGTAATCAACGCCGCCTGCTGCGAACGCTTTGACTTTGTCGATGGTTTCATGAAGCGCGCTGATGAAAATGATGGGAATCTCCTTGAGGCGATCAATCTGCTTCAGGCGGCGGCAGACCTCGAATCCATCCATCTCCGGCATCATAATGTCGAGAAGAATGATGTCTGGCGGGTCCGCTTCGGCAAAGCGAATCGCCAGCTTCCCGCTCGGAACGGGACGGACGATGCATCCCTGCTCTTTGAGCATTCCTCCAAGCACCTGAAGATTGGCGGGGGTATCATCGACGAGAAGCACGTTCGCTGGACTCTCTGTGGAAGTGGAGCGCATGGGAGTCAATCGCCTCCTTTTAGCAGATCGAAGAGCTTCTCATATTGGAATTCGATCGCCAGATTCCGCAATGCGCGGGCAAGTTGCTCATCCTGTGATTCCGCCTGATCGATCAGTGTCAACAGGCGGTCCTGGTACCCACCGGCTAACGCTTCCCGCATTTCATCCAGAAGGTGTTGCGGCAGCTGTGAGAGCGACGCGGCGGTCAGATTGATTGCTCCTGTTTGGATCTGGCCGGCATCTTCGACCTCTTCTTCCGTATCGAGATATTCAATATGAAGCCAATGGGAAAGCTTCTGAAATAATTCATCCTGCTTGAAAGGTTTACCGATGAAATCGTCGGCTCCGGTCTGTCGAACCTGTTCCCGGTTCTCGTCGAAGACGCTGGCGGAAACCGCAATGATCGGTGTACTGTAACCCTTTTCCGTGGCCTTGATGAGACGAGTGGCTTCGTAGCCGTCCATAACCGGCATGCGAACATCCATGAGGATCAGATTCGGCTGCCACTCCTCAAATAGCTTCACTGCCTCAAGACCGTTGCAGGCTTCGCGCGTAGCAAACCCGGCAGACTGCAGCATCTCGCGGACAAAACGCCGGTTTTCTTCCTTATCGTCCACAACCAGAATCCGTTGGGTAGGCTGACCGGGGCGCAAGACAAACACCCGGCGCGAGGGCCGCGCGGATTTTTCAATCTCACCAGCAAACTCCCGCGCATCAATCTCGAAATGAAACAGTGTGCCTTTTCCGATCTGGCTGGTGAATGTGATGTCTCCGCCCATGAGGCGAACGAATTCGCGACTGATTGCCAGACCGAGGCCGGTCCCACTCTCTGAAGCTACGCCCGCTTCTGCCTGCTCGAAGTATTCAAATATCTTGCCGAGATCTTCCGGCGCAATCCCAGCACCGGTGTCTTCGACCTCGGTGATCAGTCGCAGGCTGTCGGCATCGCCTTTCTTTGCAGCCATGCGCAGGGCGATTCCCCCTTGCGCAGTAAACTTTACGGCGTTGCCGAGCAGATTGATCAGGATCTGCCGCAGCTTTCCTACGTCGGCCAGAACGAAGCGCGGTAGATCATCTGCCATTTCCACCGTGAACAGGAGGTTCTTCTGTTGAGTGCGGATCTTGAACATCATCGCCAGATCGTCAATCAGGTCATGAAGGTTGAAAGCGACCGGGTTCACAACCGTTCGTCCCGCTTCGATCTTCGACATTTCCAGAATGTCGTTGATCAAGGCGAGAAGGTGCTCGCCACTCCGCCCAATCGTGTTCAGCGATTCGCGCTGCTGCGGCGTGAGAGCCGGATCGCGTTGCATGAGTTGCGTGAATCCCAGGATCGCGTTCATGGGCGTTCGAATTTCATGCGACATGTTGGCCAGGAAAGTGCTCTTGGCTCGGCTCGCCGCTTCCGCAGCCTCTTTCGCTTCGCGGAGTTGTTCCTGGGCCTCTTTACGCAGCGTGATGTCTTCGATCGTGCCGTCAAAGCATTCGCACTCGTCCCGCTCGCTTTGAACGACTCTGGCCGAGATACTTCCCCAGATTGCCGTGCCATCGGTCTTCTTCAATCGCAATTCCACTCCCGCAACTTGCCCCTCGGCCAGAAGGCGATCGGAGAGGGCCTGCCAATCTTCCGTGTCCATGCACAGGTCCGACGGCTTGCTCGCCATGAACTCTTCAAGAGTTGTGTAGCCGAACATGCGGGCAGCGGCCGGATTGGCCGTGATGAAACGACCGGGCGTTCCGGTCGTGGTCCGGTACAGGCCCACCGGCAAATTGGAGATCAAGGTGCGGAAGCGTTCTTCACTCTCACGGAGCGCCTCTTCCGCCCGCTTGCGCTCCGTAATATTCGTAACCATGGCGAAGGCGCCTGTCTTTCGGCCGCTTTCATCGAACAGGGGATTGGCGTGGAAGATACACGGGACCAGCGACGCATCCGGCCGGGAAAGAAGAATCTCGTAGGCCCCGCCTTTGCCCTGGGCCCGGCGCTTCACCTCTTCGCGAAAAGTGGCTGCGTTCTCCTCGTTAACGAAATCGAAGATGCTCCTGCCGATGATTTCCTCGCGGGGCCTGCCTAAAGTAGCGCACATGGCATCGTTGACAGCGGTTGTGACAGATTCGTTGTCGATGAGCCAGAATCCTTCGCCCGTGGTTTCAAGGATGCGCCGCAATCTCTGTTCGCTGTCGCGAAGGGCCTGCTCAACCCGCTTAAGGTCCGTCAGGTCATGGAGAATTTCGATGGCGCCGATATACTCGCCCTGCGGACCGCTCATGGCGCGAGCACGACCCTGCAAGTAAGTTTCTCTTCCCCGCACGTGCAGGACGGATTCGCCAATCAGCACCTGCCCGAAGCGCTGGAGACCCTGGTAACCCCGCTCCAGCTCTTCCTGCGGTGTTCTCACCAGGTCAATAAGAATGGGCCGTCTTTCGCCATAGAATGGAATGGCGTACTCATAGTTACCCTTGCCGAGCATCTCTTCGGCCTTCGCGCCGGTCAGCGATTCGGTTGCCCGGTTCCAGGCCACGACTACTCCATTCCCGTCAATTACAAAGGCGGTGTCAGGCATGAGGTCAATCAGCGACGATAAACGCCTCTCCGATTCGCGCAGTGCGTCCTCAGTCTGCTTGCGATGCGTGATGTCCTCCATGATGCCGTCAACGTACTCGGCCTCACCTTGCGAATTCCGGACGATCCTGGCCGTAAAACTTCCCCAAATATGCGTCCCGTCGCGCTTCTTTAGCCGCAACTCCACGCCGGCCACCTGCTCCTCGTTGAGAAGGCGCTGCGAGAATTCCCGAAGGTCATCCATGTCGAGATACACGTTCGCCGCCTCAAGCTTCAGGAACTCTTCGACAGTGTCATAGCCAAACAATCTTGTAAGGGTTCGATTGGCTGCGACAAACCGCCCGTTCTCGCCAGGGGTCCGGCGGTACAGGCCGACGGGAAGATCGGCCATTAACGCGCGGAATTGCTCATCGCCTTCAGGTTGACTAGCGCTGATGGATTTCCGTTTCTTCCCCTGCGCCCGCACATTGGGAGATTGGCGAACCGTCTTATCCACCTTCACGCCAGATGGAGCATGGAACTTCAGTGTCTCTTTCGTGCTCATTGTGCTTGCTATGCCACCTCGCCCCGCCCGTGCGGCTGAACGCTGCCGCTCTGGGCTAAGCTTGCCCTTAGCGCATTCCGGCGGTAAAACCAGTGACGGCTGTCACAGGTGATGCATGTGGCCCCTTTTGTGACTTGCATCTGTAGCGCGGAAAGACTTGTTCTGAATCTACCGGCGCGGTGTCGCATGTGGGCCGGTCGTGCTTCCAAACCCGCAGGTATTGTGACGCCCGGATCGGCCTGATCTTGCCGATGATTTGATGGAGGCTATTGAGTAGTTCATTCATCGCCTTTTGGAGCCGGAATCAGACAGCAATGAATTTGGCTGATGGCGCCTTGGCCAGTCGCTGACGGCGCGATCGCCGACAGTAGGGCCAGCCTGCAGGCCGGCGCTACTTTGCAGGCAGATGCTAATAGGCTTGGTCGAGAAACTGGTACGAGCACAATTAGCTTGCAAATTATGAAACGTTTCAAATAAAATTTCCCGGTGAACGGGGCCCCTCCCGCTTTGGTCCTGATTAACTGTGAGGCTCCAACGAACAGGTTGGCAGGCGATTGATCCTAGAGACGCTGAAGAGAGTAAAGCGGGCAATGCCGTTCTAACGTTGGTAGAAGCGCTCACAAACCAGGGAAGTCTGAGTAAAGGAGGTCGGAAAAATCATGAGAATTCTGCCGCGAACGGTGCTGGTCATTTCAATTTGCGCTGCAGTATTTGTCTTTGGCGGAGGCAGGGCCTACCCTCAGTTACACCTCCGTACATTCAGCCAATCCCCTCAAGGTATGGACAAAATTGAGCATGTGGTCTGGATCATGCAAGAGAATCGCACATTTGACAACTATTTCGGAACCTACCCAAAGGCTGACGGGCTTCCGCTGGGAACCTGTCTTCCTTCCATGCCAGGCAGCACGCACTGCGTCCGCCCTTTCCACATGCCGGCCGGCCAGCCTGTTATTGACATACCGCACACATGGGAGGCGGCGCACGCAGCTGAAGACAACGGTAAAATGGACGCCTTTGTTTACGTGGAAGGTTCCAACAATACGATGGGCTACTACGACCAGCGGGATATCCCCAATTATTGGAACTATGCAAGCCATTACACTTTAACCGATCATTTCTTTTCGTCGTTTAACGGTCCGAGCAGCAATAATCATCTCTATTCCGTGTCTGCTCAGGATGGTGGAATCCTTAATTTCGACTGCACAGTGAAAGATTCGGAGAAAGAACTGGACGACTCCGACGGATTCACGTTCCTTGCCATCGTGGACTTACTCGAAAAGAAGAATGTGTCCTGGAAATATTATGTGGACACGACTCCGACGCCGCCCGGAGCGCAAGACCCCTGCAATTTCTACTATCCAGATCCCAAAAAATATTCACCCTGGAGCCCACTACCAGGCTTTGCCTCTGTAAGGAACAACCCAGAGCGCATGGCCAGGATGGTGGCTCTCAAGCAATATTTTCAGGACCTAAAACAGGGAACATTGCCGGCGGTTTCTTATATTGTTCCCGATTTTGAGGACAGCGAACATCCACCCGCGTCTCCTGAGCGTGGAATGTGGTATGTAACTGAGCTAGTGAATGCTTTGATGGAGAGCCCCTACTGGAAGAACACGGCGATCTTTATTTCCTGGGATGATTACGGAGGATTTTATGACCACGTGATGCCTCCCCAGGTCGATGCTTTTGGATTCGGTCCGCGCGTTCCTACCTTGGTGATTTCCCCCTACGCAAAGCCTGATTACATCTCGCACTACACGTATGAGTTTTCCTCTATCCTCAAGTTCATTGAAGAACGATGGTCACTCGGCCACATGACAATCCGGGATCACAGAGCAGATGATATGCGAGACTGTTTCAACTTCAACCAAACACCGAATGCGCCGGACGTGATTCCGATTCCAGCGCACTTGCCGCCTTTCCGCGGCATCATAGATGAATTTACGCAACCATTGGTGCCCGTTCAGAAACTGACGCCATTGCCGAAGCCAGGACATGTTATCGGGATTCCGGGCAACCAATAGGAGACGGAATGAGCGTCCGGTGCGGCTGTCATTTTGGCGGGGTGGAACTGCGCCTTCAGCCGGTGCGGGGTAGGGAGTGAACTGCGTGGTATTCCATGGAAGTTGAACTCGTGACCTCGGTCATGTGACCGAGGTCTAACCCAAAGATCAATCCTGTGCCAGCATATCTGAAGTGATTGACCTGACCTTGGTCGCAATCGCTTCTAACATGTCCGGAAGTAGAATACTCTCGTCCTCTAAATGAGTACTGAGTTGCAACGTGCTATCCGATATTTTCGTTCGGGTCGCTCTTGCGCAGTGTGAGAACGCGGTGGACTTCTTCGTGCGTTGGCAATGACGATTGCGCGCCCATGCGCGTTACCGAAATTGCAGCGGCCGCAGCGGCGTATCGTGCGCTGTCTTCAACGCTGAGGCCGCGAAGCAGTGCTACGGCAAAAGCGCCGTTGAAGGAATCGCCTGCAGCGGTCGTGTCAATGGCTTTCACGCGAAACGCCGCAATGGAATACGGCTCCATGCTGTTGTGGGCAACAACAACGCCGTTTGCCCCCTGTTTGAGAATGATGTTGCGCACGCCGCGACTCATCAGGTTCTTGATCGTCAGATCGACGCCTTGGGCGCCATTGCCATAAAAATGAGCTTCTGTTTGATTCGGCGTGAGCCAGGTAATGCGGGTTAGCGTCGTGTCATCGAGTTCCTGTGCAGGAGCGGGATCGAGCATCAGGGGCACATCAAATTCCTCGCACATCTGAGCGAGACATTCGACGGTTGGCACCGGCACCTCCAGTTGCGAGAGGACCATCCCGGCTTCGCGCAGGATCTGCCGTTTGCTTTCAAGATAGTTGGGCGAGACGTGCAGATTAGCCGCAGGCGTCACGATGATACTGTTCTCGCCACGGGAATCAACCACGATGCTGGCGGTCCCGGTTGAGCCAGAGACGCGCTCGACTTGCGACATATCGACGCCGGAGGCGCTCAGGACTTCGAGTAGTTGTGATCCAAAGGCATCCTCGCCAACCTTGCCAAGGAGAATGGAAGGATAGCCGAGGCGGGACACAGCGACGGCCTGATTGGCGCCCTTACCGCCTGGATACATCTGAAAATCAGTACCGAAGACCGTCTCTCCGGGCGCAGGCGCATGTTTGGTGACGGAGACAAGATCCATATTAATGCTGCCTACAACGACAATCGGCTTCATTTCATCAGTTTCCTTACGGAAAATGGTCACGGGCGGACGAGCGGAGCAATCGCTATTGCCGTCAGGCCAGCAAGAAAGCAGACATACATCCAGAAGAGCATCATGCGTGTGCGGGGAGTGGGCGACCGAAATTCATGCCAGATAAAGATGCCCCAGGAAGAAGAAACCATCGTCGCGCCCTGACCAATAGAATACGAGATGGCCGGTCCGACAAAATGTACCCGTGATGCGGCAAAATTGAGAATTGCTCCCGAAGCCCATATTGCGCCTCCGAAAATGCCGGCGATATGCCAGCGCGCTGGCGCGCGGCGGTAGCCCTGCATTGATGTGCGTTCACCACCATCGATCGGATATCGCATGAGAAAGGCATTGACCGGCAGCGCGCATAGCGCAACGCCAGCCGCGAACGGAAGTGCGGCAACATATGGACCGAGAGCTTCGGGTCCGCTCATCGCTCTGCTGATCAAAGGGTAGAAACTGCCCATCAGCGCGCCCGAGATCAGGCAAAGTGCAATACCACGGCGATTTCCTTTTCGGCTTGCCGATTCACGTTCACGGTAAGCCAGCGAGTCGCAGAGGATAGCTGTGATTACCAGTGCAATGCCGCCGAAGAGCAGCCATGGGTTGCCCTGTGGCGAGAAGATATAGCTGCCAACCGCGCCGGTGATCAGCGCCAGACCGATCCCCACCGGAAACGCCACAGCCATGCCCGCCACTTCAATCGCCGCGACCAGCAGGATATTGGCCAGATTGAAGAGTGCGCCGCTCACTATCGCATCGAGCACTGGGTGGAAATGCGCTGCGCTTAGCCCCTGCAGGAACGGCAGGCCGGTTGAGCCGAAGCTGCCCAGCGAAAGTCCCCACATGGCGACACCTGCAAAGATGCCGACGACATAGTCCCAATAGTAGAGCTGGAAACGGTAGCCTGGGCAGAGCTTCATGGTATTGGCCCACGATCCCCAACACAGCATGCTGCAGATCATGAACGAAAGAGCGAGAAAATAGGTTTCGGGAAGGTACATCGAGAGTCCCAGGTGTACAACGAATCTGAAAAGCGGTGCCCAATGAAACGATTCACCACAAGGATACGTTGATTCCATTGCAGTGTCAATATTGAATCTTCTCTCAGTGGCTCGCGTGCATTTGGATTCCGAATGTAACCTCTGGGTGTGTTGCGCGGAGCCGGTGGTGACGAAGTGGGCTTAAGAAAGCGGGGCAAGGATCCGTTTGCCGTCGCGTTGCTAGAGTGCCGGCAAGGCTGGTGCGATCAAGTTGGCGCCCGGCATGAGCGCTGGCAGCTTGCCAGGCGTGGTGACAGCCTGAGCCGGAGCCTGTACAGCGCCCCCCGTAAGGCCGTGCCAGGGGGCAATGCTGCTTCAACTCAATTTCCAGATGTTGACGCAGATAATCGATGTCCCTTTTGTCTCAGCTGCACTGCCTATCGCATGCGCACGCGTTTCCTGTCCACTGCGCTTCCAATTCATGTAATTCGCTTTGTAACTTGGTTGTTTAATGACGAAATGCGGCCGCGCGCCGGCAACCCGGTTTTGCTGTAAACCTTGTAGACTTAAAGACGACCTGTCAGGATTATGGCCACTATTAAACAGATTGCGAAATTGGCGGGAGTTTCGATCGGTACTGTGTCCAACGTTTTGAACGAACTCCCCAGTGTGCGCGAAGCAACACGGAAGCGTGTTCTCACAGTAATTGACTCGCTTGGCTATCAGCCATCGCTGTTGGGGCGCGCGCTGCGCAAAGACCAGACGAATATGATCGTAATGATCGTACCGGATATCACGAATCCGTTTTTTCCTGGCGTAGTGCGCGGTGCCGAAGACGTTGCCTTCCAGAATGGTTATCGGCTGGTCCTGTGTAACTCTGACAACGACTACGCCAAGGAGTCTGCTTACATGCGCGAGTTGCGGACTTATCGGCCATCGGGATTGATCATTGTCCCGGCGGATTTGAGCAAGGGCCAGGAAGAAGCGCGCGCGTACCTGAATGCCGGCTCCGCCGTAGTGTATGTGGACAGGATTCCGTCGCGGTGGCGCGGAGATGCGGTGACCAGCGCGCATGAAGAAGGCGCCTACGAGGCTACGAAGCATCTAATCGCACTTGGGCACAAGCGCATTGCCACCATCACCGGCCCCCTGCAAGGAACCAGCGCTGTGCAGAGGCTGGCGGGTTTTCAACGCGCGATGAATGAAGCTCGCTTGCCTGTTCCCACCCAATACATCCAGGAAAGCAATTTCAACCGTGCTGGTGGATGCGAGAAGGCCGAGTTACTGCTGAAGCTGCGGGCCCGGCCCACCGCGATCTTCGCTGCAAATGATCTCATTGCGATGGGTGCTATCAAGGCGGCGCGCAGAGCGGGGCTCTCATGCCCGGACGATATTTCGATCTTCGGCTTCGACAACCTGGAAATCGACGACGAGACCACGCCGGCGCTCTCCACGGTGGATCAGTTCATTTCCGAACTCGGCGCACGGGCCGCGCAGATCGTAATTAATCGCGTGGCTGGCGACAAGAGCGCGGCCAAGCACATCTGCATTCCAACCTGCCTGCGTTTGCGCGGCTCGACCGGGGCGCTTAAGACGCGGCGTGCGACGGCGACAGGCAAGAAGGTTGTTGAGCGGAAGTCCTGAACAGAAGGGCGTGCGTCGCTTGTGGCAAACTGATGCCGCGAAAGTCATTTTGAATTCGCTGCATCTACAACGCAGCGAAACCCGAGCGTGCCGGCGCGGTCCTCACTGGGGGCCATCAGCAGGTATTTGCCATGCTCGTGAAGATTGTAGGCCTGGGGAAAGTACCACTTGGATCCCTGTGGTGTATAGTAGCTGCCGCCGCGGAGGATTGCTGCGCGTGTATGCTCATCCTCATACTCATCCGTCCACTGCCACACATCGCCTACCATATCTTCGACGCCGAAGGGGCTCTGTCCCTGAGGATGCGCGTTCACATCGTCAGGCCCCCGCAGCTCGCGGCCTCGATCGGGGACGGGCACGTCGTTCGTCTCCCATATATTCCCCCAGGGAAAGTCACGGCCATCCGTGCCTTCCGCTGCATACTGCCATTCCCATTCATGCGGCAGGCGCTTGCCTGCCCAGGCTGCATAGGCGCGGGCATCCTCAAGCGAGACCCACGTCACAGGCTTGTTGGCCCAGCCCTCCGGATAGGTCCCATTCTTCCAATCGCGCAGGAAATTGTGATCGTCGCGGGGGTGATAGTGGGTAGCGTCGAGGAACTTCTTGAACTCCGCGTTCGTCACAGGGTAGCGGTCAATATCGAAAGGCGCAATCCACATCCTGTGCGCATGGTGACGACGTGGCGCATTCTCCCAAGGATACTGGACATCGACACCCGCCCAATCGCCTCCTTCAATTTCGATGCCCGACACCTTGAAGTTAAAGTAGCCGCCACGGATCGCGACCATGCCAGGAGGAGTTGAGTCAGCGGATTTGGTCGGCTTGATGGGGACCAGCGTCTGCGGCAATACGTGCCACTGGCTTGAGAAGCTATCCAGCCGCACGCTGTCCAACTGATTCATCTCTTTGAGGAATGCCGCCATGTCCGCAGGCAGCGGACCATTCTTTACTGCCAAAACCGCGCCAAAGCCGCAGCCCTCAATCGTAAAACTGAGCCTTGCCTTATCTCCCGCCACGATCGGCTTCAACTGGATGCCGTGCCACACGTCATAGTACGTCGCACCGGGGTTGTACGGAACAACGATCTGCTCGCCGCTCACGTCGAACTCGTTCTGGTTGATGATCGTCCACAGCGTACGCCCGTTTCCCGGCCACTTGCTGGCGTACACCTGGAACTGCAGAGTCGGCGTATGTGGCACCCAATCTGGACTCACCAGCAAATGCGAAAACTTCCGCTCGATCTTCGCCACACGCCAGATGGTTGCCGCATCGCGAGGCGTGATGCCGTTCCAGATACCCCAGATGTTCTCCCACGTCTCCATGCCAACGCCGTTGAAAAATGCATACTGCAGGTCCAGCGTCTTGTTGCGCTGCCAACGGTCCGAAATATTGGTCATGTGCCGCGGTTCGAGCCACTTGTACTTGTCTACATACTCCGGCGCGAAGACGCCCATCTTCGACGCGAAGATCGAAGGCGAGCTGAGCGCGGGAACGGCCTGCCCCCAGTTCATATTGTTGTAAGCGAGAGCCTCATCCACCAGCAGATGCTCGGGCTCGAATGCCAACGGGTGTCCCGTCTTGTCCGAAGCTACACGGAAAGACCGCGGCATTGCGATCATCGTATCGCCGTTCACGCCGTCCGCGCCGACAGCCGCTAGCTCTTCGGCCAGCGCGTCAGCTTCCGGCCTGCCAATATCGCGCGTTCCCTGGTCCCACAACATGATTGGAAACAGCACGCGCACGCCGCGGCGATGGAAGTCTGCCACCATCTGCCGGATCCCCCTGATGCCTCCCGGCATGTCGTGGAACATATCAAACTGATTGCGATTATCGATGCCCATGTTCGGATAGGTCGGCCAGATGAGCACCGAATCGATACCGCCGTATCGCTTGTCGAGGTCATCGAGATAGCGGTCCACGGTGTATTTTCCAGACTCGGGGTCGAAGAAGTAGCGGTCCTGAATCATCATCTGCGGCTGCATGAAGCTGCTTTGTGTCCACTTCAGCTCGGGCCGGTCGTACTGGCTGCCGTCGTAGCCCATACGCTTCCACTGCTCGGCGCGCCAGCGCGCCATGCCAGCGATCCACGCTGCGAAATCCGCAGCTTTCGCAGGTCCCTCAATCTGCTCGCCACTGGCGCGGATTGGTGGGTCCTGCGCCGGCAAGGCGGCCGCCACGCTGAAAAGGACACCGAAAGCCAATGCAAGACATGCCTTTCCTGTATATGCCGCCATTATTCTCCCCGCTTTTCCGCCGCGATTTGCTCTCTTCATGACTCGTTAGAAGGATAACCGCAAGGCGAACTGCATGATGCGCCCTACTGGGGCGCTGCTGATCGTGCCAAACCTCGGACTGGTCAACGTCGAGTTCGGCGCATTCAGGTTGGTATGGTTGAACGCGTTGAAAGCCTCCGCGCGGAACTCCAGGTTCATTCTTTCAACGATCGGAAACGATTTAAAGGCAGAAAGGTCGCTGTTGATGGAGCCCGGCGACAGGAGTGAATTGTAGCGAACATCGCCCAGGCCGGTTCCGGTTCCTACCGGCACCTGCGCATACGCGGCGGTATTGAAATCCTCACGAATTTGCTCCGCTTTGCTGCCTTTGGAAAGGTAGGGGTTGCCTATCTGATTCGGACGGTCGGTGAGGGTTCCGTCGAAATTGCTATCCACGCCCGACTGAACATCGAACGGCTGCCCGGAGCGGATCGTCGTAATGCCGTTCACCTGCCATCCGTCCAGAACTTCCTTGCCAAACAACCCGAGAGAGTGAATATTCGGAAGGACGAGGATGTAAGAAGCAACAAAGTTATTCGGCATGTCTACACTGGTTGGGCCGTAGCTGCTGAGGACGTTGTAATTGTTCGTGACGGGCCCCATTCCCATCGACCGCGACCACACATAGGCGGCCTGCAGTGAAAAGTGCCGGTCAAATGTTCTTGTCAGCGTGGCCTGCAGCGAGTTATAGGAAGCATTGCTGTATGGGAGCACTTCATAGATCGACGCATAGGTATAGGAGGAGGGCGGATTCGGCGGATTATTGTAGGGGCGCCGAGCATTCTTCTGCGCCGTACTGTCGCAGGTCTTGCTTGTGCAACTCGGACTGTAGATCGGCGCGTCTTCGTCGACAGAGATCGGCATATGCCGGCTCACGTTGCCCACGTACTCAATCTGTGCGCTCCAACGTGGGCTGAACTGCTGTTGAACGCCCAAACTGAACTCCTGGACCGAAGGAATGTTGTGAAATCCAGGCGCCAGCGCGTAGAGATTGGCTCCCGAGAGGAACGCTGCGTTGCTCGTGCTCAGCAGATAGGGGAACGGATCCGGATGCGGCGCATACGGGTTTACAAGGTTCGGCGTATCCGATATCGTAACCGTCCTCGAAAACGGCTGTTGTACCAGGAGATCTTCGAGAACCCCTTGCTCGAGGGCAGAGTAAAAGACGCCGTAGGCTCCACGCAGCGCCGTTTTGCCATTACCGAAAACGTCATAGGCAAAGCCGAACCGCGGAGCAAACGTATCAAGTGGCGTGTGCTGAATGCCGTCAGGGATGCCCTTGTCTCCGGCGAAGACCAGACCCAGCGGAGCCGAGGGGAAACGCGTTGACCGCTGCCCCGGGACGAACGTTGCAGTGTCGTTCTGGCCTGCGTAGGTGGGAAAGTACTCCCAGCGCAGACCCAGGTTCAATGTGAGGTCCCGCGTCACCTTCCAGTCGTCCTGCATGTAGAGAGACGGGTCCTGCGCGTGGTCGTTGAAAAAGACGCCGTTGTTCTGGACCAGCGTCGTTGCCTGTCCCAGCAGGAAGTTTACAAGTGGGTCCTCTTTCGGATTCCGCGCCGTGAATGTGAAAAGTCCGTTGGAGGATGCACCGCCCGTGCTCGCAAAGCGGTCCCACATAAACGATCCTCCGAACTTCACTTCGTGGCGGCCAATTGTCCAGATGAAGTTATCCGTGAGGCCAAGCGTCGAGGACGGCAGGTTGTCGGGTCCGGCATTATTGGTTCCCATCTGCCAGTAACCAGTGATCTTGAACAGCGGCTGCGCATTGAGGTTGCCGCCCTCCGCAGCCTGGCTGCCCAAAGCAGCCAGCAAATGCTGGTTACCATAAATGTTCCCGATAATGTAATGGTTCAGCGAGTAGAACGCGCGAATCGTGTTGACCTTGTTCGCTGAAATAAGCCAATTGTCGCTGAGTTCACCGTTGTACTGCCCTTCATAGTCCGACATCCCCGCATAGCTGACAATCTGGTTGTGACTGACGGTTGGGGAATTGGATATGCCGCGCGACTCAAAGAACATGCCCGTGATCTGATGTTTATCTCCCAGCCGGTAGTCGACACGGACCAGGCCTTCGTCGTTACTGATGTTTGCGTTGGCCGACTGCTGCGGCGGGTGGCCGTAGTCCGAGAGCACAGAACTGCCCACCGGCACAAACTTTAGCAGATTCTGCGCGACAGGATCGAGTGCATCGGGGCAGATCTTCGGCGCCGCAGCCGTGCCGCACTGCACCTGCACAACCTCGCCGTTGCCATTGATGGTGGTCGCCGGCAAAATCGGCCTCTTTGGGCTCTGGCTGAAGTCTCCGATCCGCTCGATTGAGGTGGGCACGGTCAGTGAGTTCGGCACCACGGGCGTTGGTGTCTGGATACGAAGCCCTTCATAGGATGCAAAGAAAAATGCCTTGTTGCGCAAATGTGGCAACGGCCCGCCGAAATTGCCGCCGAACTGGTTCTGATGAAGCGGCGTGACACCGCCGGTAACGAAGTACGTGCGCGCATCGAAGGCGGTGTTGCGCAAATAGTCGTAGGCCAGGCCGTGGAATTGGTTGGTTCCCGAGCGCGTGATGGCGCTGACCACGCCGCCGGGAGAACGGCCGAACTCCGCATCAAAGTTGCTTGTGATGATGCGGAACTCCTGCAGCGCGTCTGGGTTCGGCAGTTTGTTGCCGCCATTGTGCCAGACATTCGTGTCGTAGGCGCCGTCGAGGTAGTACGCGGTCTGGTTCGGCCCGATACCGTTGACGGCCACTTGCGTGCCGGCGCGCGATCCAGTCTGCGTATCTTCCGCGAAGTTCGTCACCCCCGGCGTGATCGTCAGCAACTGGTACGCATCCCGATTAACGGAAGGAAGGTCTTCGATTGTTTTCTGGTCGATGGTGCTGGCGATCTGCGCTTCGTGCGTGTCCACCAGCGTTACTCCCGCATCCACCGTGACCGACTGCGCTACGGAGCCCAGTTTCAGGGCGAAGTTCGTGTGAACGTTCTGGTTTGCGGCAAGAAAAACATTTCTTTCGACCTCACTCTGAAAGCCCTGATGCTGCGCCGAGACCGTGTAATCCCCGGGTTTCATGGTTGGAAAGCTGAAGTCGCCCGTGCTGTTGCTGAGAGCGTGAAAAATCTCACCGGTGGCCACATTCCTCACCGTAATCTGGGCACCCGGAATCACGGCGCCCGTGGAGTCCGCTACCGTTCCGTAGATGCTGCCGGAAGTGCTTTGCGCTGCGGCCAAGGTAGCCATCCCTGCGAGCGCCACACATACCAGCCAGTGGGCCACTGCACGATACAAATCGCGCTTCTGCATCACCATTACGACCTCCTGCGAGCATCATCGAGCATTGCGCTCGAAATGAAACGATTCACTTTACGCAGCAATTACGGTATACCCGGAAAACTTTCACTGTCAACCTGGAATTCAAGCCAATGGCTTGCCAGGCTTGGAAAAGGGAGGATAGGCTCTCAGCAGGATGATGAATCGGTTCACGAAGATGATCCAATCAGGGCAGCTTGTCGGGAAAGGACGATTGGCGCAGCTCGGGAGCAATGGTCCAGGAAATCATTTGGCGGTCTGGTCATGAGCGCCATAATCGGATTTGCGGGTTGGAGCCTCCATTCTCAGGCTCAGGATGTTCTGCCCGTGCCGGCTCCATCCTTCAAGGGAACAATGGATCTGAACTCCCGCAAGTCCTGGGCCGTATCCGGAGAGCGCGCACGATAAGTGATTGTCGGATTTGATTGCGGCGTGGGCGTTTCCGATACAGTCCATATACTTTCCGAGACCTGGCAGGACTTTCCCCGCTCTTTGGGCAACGGTGCGGAAACCCTTTGTAAGGGAGTGAATTGCAATGCGGGAGAAGTACGCGTGGACGAACCCCGTCGACGACATAGAGAGGGCCTATCGCGCAGACTGCCCCTCGCTTTTCAAAGGGAGCAGTATCCCGAATCAGGGCCGGCAGTGGTTGCTACCGCCCTCAGATTCTCACTCTCAGAACAAGCGTTCCCTTATGCTGCCCAGGCTCCTCAATGAGACCTCATGCCATATTGGTTGGGCGCGCCCGGCGTGGGAACGTTGTCTACGACCTGAGCTCCGCTGGCGTGCTTGCGGGTTAATGCAGCGGTGAGGGTGATGCCGGAGCCGGAGACCTGAGCGCCAGCCGCGTGCGCCAAGGTCAGCGGCTTGTTCACAGTAATTGCAGGTTCACGGAACCTGGAGGTGCGGACGACAACCGCCGTCTCTGAGTCGGCGCCGCTGCCGATCGTGATGACCTGGCCATCGCGAAAACCAGTCGCGTTAACTACAGGGATCACGGTCGCGCCCGCGGCGGTGGCGGTCCCCGCCGTAGTGGCGCCGGGAGTGCCCACCGTCGCGATAACAGCGGTTTCCAAATTGGCGTCCGAGCCGATCATAATTTTCTGACCAGCGTTAAAACCTTCCACGCTATCGACTTTGATGTTGGTCGCACCAACGGCTGAGGGCGCTGACAGAATAGCGGCGGCCTGCGTGCGGAAATCGTCACAGTTGCTGCCGGTGTCGGCGCCGTCAGGGAAGCGGCCGGCACTTGTATTGATGGCGCTGGCTTCCGAAGCGGATCGCCCTAAGCCACTGGCCGAAGCCGGCACAGTCACGTAGCAGCCACTTTTCCCTGATCCCGAGGCGCCTTGGTACCCTTCGGCGGCCCACGGGTCAACGAGTCCGCCGTAGTTCAGGCTGTCGACGACCAGGCCGGCGGCGTTCCGCAACACCATGTTGCCGGCATTGAGGTTGACGGTGAAGCGCCCGAACATGACCTCGTTGGTGGTGAACTCGGGGCCACCGAACCATTGGTTGGGCGCCGGCGTGCCCTGGTAGCCCGCAGTGGTGTCCGCAGCGTCACGCACGACCGCGTTGATCGCGTGGTCCCTGGCGAGGGGGCGGTCGAGCGTGATGCCGGCGCCGAGAGCCTGGATGGGCTCGTTGCTGATGTGGGCAAATGCCGTTGCCGGCTGGAAGTTGATTCCCGTTCCGCGATCGCTGAAGGGGAGGTTGGCCGCGTGACTGAACTTGAGCGGGGCGGCGAGGTCGAGGCCTGTGCCCG
>JAJZVZ010000236.1 GCA_021846945.1 Acidobacteriota bacterium
TCCGCTTCCGCACGGCTCCGACGTCGGCGCCGCTGCTCGAATCCCACTGTCTCCTCGCCCATGACTCCAGCACATCACAAATTACAGATGCCGAATAGGTGTGTTGGTCTGACGGATACCCTCAAGCCGCGCCGCCGAGCTCAACGCCTTCTATCGCGACTTCCTCAATCCCTATCTGAACTATCACCGCCCCTGTGCGCAACCGCAGGCCGAAATCGACAGCAAGGGGCGCAAGCGGGTGCGCTACAAGGAGTACAGAACGCCGCTGGAGGCGCTCGCCGCCCTCGACCAGCCCGGCCGGTATCTGCGCCCCGGCCTGAGCCTGAACGCCCTGAAGCGCGTGGCTGCGGCCATGAGCGATACCGAGGCCGCCAGCCGCATGCAGGCGGCCAAGGATAAGCTCTTCGCCCAGTGGCGCAAGACCGCATGAACACCGCGACAGAACCCATCGCGCACCGCCCGTCGATGGGGGCTGGCCCTTCGCTTCGCCCCTACGGGGCTACGCTACGGCCCAGCCCCCATCGACGACAAAGCTTATCCTGTCAAAAGACACACGAAAGGAGCCTTCTCCCTACCACCCTACTCAGGCTCCTTCAGGCTCATTCTTCGATTGGAAAAGACTGGGAGGTACTTCAATCTGGTCTCCGATCGTAAAATGCTCCAGCGTAGCATCGCAAACTTCCTATTTGACGAACCAGTTCCGTGAGTACTCAATTGCCCATGTTGCGTTCAGCGGATTCTTGCGGTCGTACCATATCTTCCTTCCTGGGGGTGGATCGAATGCTCCCATATCCGGATCGAGCGATATGTGCTCAAGCCCCGCAATGGTTTCTTCGCCTTGCGGATTTCCATCGACAACTCTGACGATCAGCCGCATCTCCTTCGATATCCAGACCTCGTGAATGCTCGTAATCGACGTTGGATTCCCCGAATATCCGGCTGGATAAGTAACTGTGGTCCTGATCCCCCTCGCACGGACACCTTCGATCATCTGCTCTCCGAGATCCTCCTTGCTCACTCTTGCCACAGCTTCATCTGGATGATAACGATCTTCCGGGAACACTGAGGTCGACGTCTCCAGAGATTCGACTTGTTCGTCAGTAAGACGAACAATCACGATGCCATGCCCGTAATACTCCGGATCGCCCTCCCACCAGTCTGTAATGGTTCGTTCCGCCGGATCGAACACAAACACGGCACTCATAAAACAGGGCTGGAAGATCAGCGTAGTTGGCGGGGGGCACCAGATCGCCTTCACTTGTTGCATACGAATGCGCCCTTGAGAATCCCGCGCAATTTGAAATGGGAAGTTATCATAACGCACGAACTTTTGTTTGCCATCGGGCAGGTTTCTCACTCTCATCACAAAGCTGATGGCGGAAAAAGGGTGGCCGCTAACGACCGTGGGAGGCTGCGCGGCCGGGGTGGACTCGGAATCTACTGATTGGCCGGATTGTGCTCTGGAAGCGCCTGCCCAAAATATTACCGTACTCACGAGCAAAACCGTTATCGCAGTCGACTTGCGCAAAACCATCATCCCCTGTCCTAGTTCGCAGAGGGCATCTCTGCGTGATCAATCACGATCGTATCGAGTGGACCCTTGGTCGGTTTCAATTCCAACCCGAGTTGTTCTTTGAGCGCAGTAAAAATCGACGGCAAAGACATATCGGAGGCTGCTAAGACTGAAGGCGATGGAGTTAGCGCAGATGAAATCGAGGCCAATGGAACCGAAGCTGATCGATTTTCTGGTCTCCAGTGTAACTCGAAGGTGTAAAGACCAGTAAGGCCAGTCTTGTCCACCACGGTGCGGCCGATTTGGGGATAACCTGTCAGCGTAAATGCTAAATCCTTTACGGAACATCCTCGGAGCCCAAGGCCGTGAGATCCTTGCGACCGGAAATGAACACAGACTGGCCCACCATTGATTCGGTTATGTTGAACCTCCTCCGGTTTCGATTCGCTAAACTTCGGCCCGTTCTTCGCGACCACCAGGTCGTAGAGTGGAAACTCTTTGGTCTCGTGGTGGACGACAAGCTTAAAGCGGTCGGCGAGAAGTTGCTGTAACATGGCGCGGCGTTGTTGCGGGGTCGGCTTCGGATATTCGGAGACGTCGTACTTAGCCTGAATGTCGAATCGCCGCTCATTGAGCCACTCCGGGCCACCCGACCACAGCCAGTTCTGATAGACGCCGTAGGCAAACCGGATGGCATATTGCAGCGTTACATCCATCGCGTTGACGCCGTCGGCGGTAAAGAACATATGCCAGTGCGGGTTGGGATTCATGTTCTGCCTGATGCTGGCGACTTCGAAGGTTGGCGCTTTGGCTGGAACGGCCGTCTGAGCAGCGGCGATCAACGTCGCTAGGACAAAGCTCATGCTCAAAACGGTCAGTCGCTTCAGTGTGTGCCGAAAACTCATCTGCTGAACCCTCCAAGGAAGCGCGACTGAAACAGAGACGCCCTACTTACATAGACGCCCTACTTTTTGATCCGTTCGGCCATGCAAAATCTCGTCTTGAAAAAACATACAAATGCCGAGCCATAGGATCTGTCGAGATTTCGTGAAGATTTGAAACCGCTGTTCAATCGGTGTGCACGCGCGCAAAGCTGATTCTTCAAATAAGGTGGAAAGCCCTGTTTGCGAGCAGTTCGGTCACTCAAGCAAGGTTTACCGAAGAACCGGCTCCGTTCGCAAGGATCAATGGCGGGATTCGCACACGCCCATCCCGATGATGCAATAGGATCCGAAATTACCCCTCTCACCGGTTCACGGTACATGATTCCGGAACGCTTCGGCAGCCGAGAATTAGCTTGTGGAAGAAAGTCCCACTACTCAGGCTACCTTGCGGAATACCATCCCGACAACTTCTTGCGGCGGTATAAGAAGTTCAAGCTGAATTGTACATCTGCCGAGACGGCTTGCTCGTGGTTTACGCTCTATGATCTCGCTTGCGCGCTTTCTTAGATTTTCGGACAGAGTCTCTTAAAATCATATTGGCCCAAGCGCACATGCGACCGCCCCTGTTTGCATCTAGCTACTTTCCGGCGCAAAAGTCGGATTTTGAGAAAAGGCATTAGGGGGCCGGGACGGATCGAGTTTTGGTTTGGAACTGAGGGGGTGGAGCAGAGGAGAGAGGAGAGAGCGGGAAGTTATTCGACGATGGTGGAACCAATGTTGATTAGGTTGTCGCCGATCACGCCGAGACCCACCCATCTTTTCATCCCGGCGGTTCCTTTGTAGCGGCAGCGGCGGAGGCCATGGCGTCGTTTGAGGATGCTGATTCTGCCTTCGCAGCCCGTCCTCCACTTCTGTCCTTTGCGGAACCATCGCTGCTTTTGATGCCGACGCCGTTCTACGCTCTTGGTGGAGTGATTGGGAATGGAAACTCGCTTCACTCCCATATCACCGAGTTTGGCTTCGCCATGGGCGGAGTAGAATCCAGCATCGCCAGCCACCATCGCAGGTACGCGGCCCAGGCGATGCTGGTGGATCTCGACAGCGGGTACCAGTAGATCTTTATCGTTGGGCCGTTGCTCATAGACCTCATAGGCAACGACAATCTGGTTCTCGGCCTCCTGAACCTTGATCATCTTGCCGAATTCGGTGGGTTTGCTGGCTTTTCCCTTACGGATGATTTCCGTCTCCGTTTCGAAGATGCTGACCAGTTTGCCTTCCGTGCGGGTGTTGCCTCCGAAAAGCCGAGACCTGGTCTGGCGCATGACTTGCTTCACCCGCGGCAGAACCGCATCCAGTTCCCCCCGAAGGCCTTCGAGCCTGGCTTGCTGAAGAAACCCGGGAGCGCGCTTGACTCCTTCAGCAATCTCGGCAGAAAACTTCTTTGCCTGGCCCGCGACGCGCCCAGTGGCTTCCACCAGTTTTCGATAGGCGGTCTTGACCCTCTCCATCGCACCTGTACCTTTGGCGCGAGTCGCCCGGCAGATTTCGATCAAGCGACACTGCACACTGCGGGTACGATCGCGCAAGGATGTGCCGGCCTTTCCTGTGATCTCTGTGACTTTTTTCATCAGGCGCGTGAGCACCCGCACGCCATCGCCCAGTAAGCTACTGTCGGTGGGATAGTGAATGTTGGTTTCCACAACCGTAGTATCCACGCGCATTCGCTTGCCGCTCACCACGCCCCGGTTCTGGGCTATGGTGATGATGCGAGCATGAAGCTTTTCAATTACCTCAGGTGGAAGCGCCTGTGCCAATCGCCCCATCGCCTTGGCATCAGGCACCTTTTCACCGCCTACACGCGTGAACTCGCAGTACAGGAGGTTGCCGCGGACTTCGCGCTCCAAGGTAGCGAAGCTCCAATCGCGGATGTGCTTGAGCAGCAGCATGCGCAGCACCACCTCAGCCGGCGTGCCCGGTCGGCCATGCGTACCGCTGCGCGGATGACGCCGTTGCAACGCCCGATAGACGATCTCCAGCAACTCTTCGTCGACAAGGATGAGGTCCGCATGGCGCATCCAGTCTTCCCATAGTTCATCGACGGTCTCCTGGATGAATCCATCTCCGAAGTTGCGCTGCTGGCGCCGAATATCAATCATGCGCGCCTCCCGGACTTGGTCCCGGCAGTCTTAGCACGCAAGGCCTGTTGGTTGAGTTCACAAACCTGTTCCACCGTCTCCTTGAGTCGCTGATAGTTGTCCAGCTGGCGGCGCACTTCAGAAACCTGTTCAGGGCGCAGACTGATCTGCCGCGTGCGCCCTCCGGGATAGGTCACCGCCAGCACCGAAACCGGATGGCCTTCACCTCGTTCACACTTGGGGCATCCGCGGCGGTGGCGGATCGTGCGCTCCAGCAACGAGCCGCGCAAGATATCTCTCAGGTCGGGAAGTCTCCGCAGAAGATGAGCGCGGCTTTCATGTTTCATGTATATGAGTGAAACACAAGTTCGCCATGAGGTCAATGACTATTTGCACAAAATGTACGCTCTGACACCTGCGCTGCTACTGCGGTGCCCGTTGGCGCGGCCTTCACCCCTCACTTTTGCGCCGGAAAGTAGCTAGATCTTTTGCGGATCTGCCGAGCATTGGCGAACAAGAAGATCGCCGAACACTCCAGGCTTTTCCCTGACCATGGCAAGAACGTCGGCGCGCGCCGCAGCAGCGACGCCGAGAGTTTGCGCAGCGGCCATGAAATGCCTGTAAGCGCTGATCACATCCAGACCAGTCAGCTCATAGCCGTATCCATCCAAAAGACGGCGAATGGCGAGCCTGCCTACCTGCAAAGAAAACCGCGCATCTTTGCCCAGCAGGTCGCGCGAGGCGCGAATGAGTGTGCGCACATCGGTGCGCCCAGCGCTGGCGAATCTCAGGGCCAGATCGAGGAAGCCGGCATCCTTCGCTGCGGCGAACCACAGGCCGGACTCGCCGCTCGAATCGGCCAAATCCAGAAGAAACTGCTTCGGATCGCGACCGGGATATTTCTTCGCGATCATTCGGAAAGTGGCAAGACCCGTGGATGCGCGACTGGCGGTCAACCCGTATTTTGCATACGCCTCGTCCACGCGGCCGAGATCGAGCAGAATCTTCTCGCACGTGGCGTCGATGGCTCCATCCGGCTGATTCAACCCCCGCGAGGCTTCCGCATACGCCAAGGCTTCGTCGACACGTCCCTCGGCAAGCAAGGCCTGCACTCCGAACTCACGGTCGTGCCAGTACGGGTACCGTCGAAGAGCCAAAACCTCAAGGAGTTCTTGATGGCGGCCCGCGGCCAGCAAACTCGACAGACAAATATTGGTGCCGCGGACATAGCCTCCCGGCCGCGGATCGGACCACGCAAGGCGAAGCAGGCTGAGGAACCGATCTGCCCACCTCGACGCAATCTCCAGCGAACCGCAGAGTTCGCCCCAACGGTCCCCGACCGGGGAAAGATAATCGACGCCATCCTCTTCGATTGCCTGCCACAGCCGCTCCAGCCACCTATCGCGAGTCTTTCGGTCGGCAGGGGAGGAGATGGCGATCGGCAGAACTTCCTGCTGCGCCCAATAAACCGCGCCGCCGAGGGCGCCGGAAGAAGTATCGATGTCCTGAAAAGCCGGCCAGATTCTCTCCATCAGGCTTACAACACCGTCGCTGGCAGTCACAGGATCCGTTCTGGCAACCTTCTTGATCTCTGAAACCGCTTCCTTCAAGCGTTGGCAGGCCAAACGTGAGCCCCGCCATCCAAAGGCGTGGGAACGAAGGCGGGCTTTGAACATCCACTTGTGTTTGATCGTCATCGGCTGAAGCAATTCTGACATACCCGACCGGCACGATCGCAGG
>JAJZVZ010000237.1 GCA_021846945.1 Acidobacteriota bacterium
ACGGAAGAAGGATGAAAGCGAGCATGAATAACTTTGACTGGCTGCAGGACGCGTCGCCGCATTACTACGGCGATAACTTTCCTGACGGCGAGATCAGCGACTTTGCCTACAACAAGCACCTGCGCGCGATGGGCGGAAAGGTCTTTTTCGAGTTCTGGGCATTGCCGCCGTGGGCGCGCGATCCGCAAACCGGCAATGCTGAACCCGATAAGTATGTGCAGGCGGTTTTGGCTTACTGCCGGGAGTCGCTCGCAAAGGCGGGCGCGCCGCCCGACGTCGTAGGCATTCAGAACGAGATCATCCAGCCCGGCCCGGTGTGGGAGCAGATGATTGTGAGGCTGCGCCGCGCGCTGGACGATGCCGGATTCCGGCAGGTCAAGCTGCACATGCCCGATGCGGGCTCGCTTCGGGTGGGAATTCGGTCGGCAAACACGCTCCGGCAGATGAGCGATGCCTGGCCGCTGCTCGATTACAGCGCCACACACGTGTACGACTTCCAGGCGCACATGACGGATCCGGAGAGCTATCTGCCCCTGATGCGGCAGTGGGCCGAGGCCGCCAGCGGCAAGCCATTTCTGGCGACGGAGCTGGCCATCAATGATTCCGCCTACCAGGTGGATTCCTATCAGACTGCCCTGGCGATGGGCGAACTCTACTATCAGCTTTTGACTGTGGCGAATGCCGAGTCTTTGGACTATTGCTGGCTGTTATTGGATCCCGAGCAGCCTTCCTTTGGATTCACGCGCTCGCTATTCACGGTGGACCGCCTGCATTCCTTTGAGCCGAGCCCGTCAGGATTTCAACTGCGCGTCTTCGGCGCATTCAGCCGCCATCTGCGCGAGGGGATGGTGCGGCTTGATCTCCGGAGCAGCGACCCCGATCTGCTGGCGACGGCCTTCCGGGCGGCTTCGGGGGCGACTACATGGATCTTTCTGAACCGGTCTGCCGAGCCCAAGGAGATTGAGCTGGCAGATGGCGGGAGGGTGCGCATCCAGACGGTGGAGCACGCCAGTCTCTACCAGGAAAACGCAATCGATGCCGCGCCGCACAAGTCCCTGATTGTGGCCCCGGGAGAGATTCTCACGGTTACGACCATTCGAGCGGGCCGGTGACAACAAGCGGCTATCGCTGCAAAAGATCGATGGGCCTGGTGAAGTCGGTGGCGCGGATGTGAGCGGCCAGAGACGGATGCTGGCGCTCGATGGCCAGATACATCTCCCAGGCCACGCGGCGATAGCTGAAATGGCCGGCGGGCGCCGAGCGCAGTTCCGAGATGTACTGGGCTTCAGCGAAGTCCATCTTGAAGAGGCTGCGGATGCGGGTCGCCAGGGGAAGCAAATAGAGAGCTGACTGGGCGGCTTCAGGCGCCTTGCCGGCGGCGATGTGGGTGCTGGCCTGATGGGCGGAATCGATGGCGGCGCGGTAATCGGCAAGGATGCCGGCCTCGGTGAGGATATCGACGTCTGCTCCGAGATCGCCGGAGGCTGGCGTTTCGTATCCGTGCAGCGCCGTGAAGGGCTGGATGATCTGCACACAGCGGCGATGGCGGTGCATATCGCGAAAACCGCCGATGTCCATGAGAATGTCGAAGCGGAGGGCCGCGCCGGCGCGAAATGCGCGGAGGGCTTCGTCGTGTTTGCCGCGGTGGCGGATTCCCAGATCGATGATCTCCGCAACGCGGGCGGCGGGGAGCCCAGTAGCCAGATCGCGGATCTGGCGGTAGGGGTGGTGGCTGGCGGAGTAGAGGAGCGTGGCGGCCAGCTCGACTTCAAGCGATTCCGTCCGCTCAACCAGATCGACCAGAGGGGCATCGGCGATGGGCAGATTGCCGAGCAGTTCGCTGGCTGCCTGAGCCAGTTCCACTCGCGTACGCATCTCGTACTCGTTGGGCTGTGTGTATTTGACCAAAGTGGGAGAGGTGCGAACCTCGCGCGTGAGAAGCTGGGCTGCTTCCGCGGTGAGGCTTCCCTCGGGGGGCAAAGTCGCTCCCTCTTCCGGCCGGTGAATGTACGGGCCAATCCCCGTGCTTTTCAACTCAGATACCTTTGCGGCGGCCAACTCTTCCAGGCCCGCCAGCCTGGCCACAAGATCGGAGGCGGCCTGTGCGTTGACGTTCCAGGCGGAGCCGGTGGCGGCATCGCGCAGCTTGTTGCCCAGATCGCGCACTTCGGCAGCTGGATGAGAGAGCAGGCGCGAAATCTGGGCTTCGAGGGTGCGGGCGCTGACGATCTGGCCGAGCGAGGTATTCGTCGCCAGGGGGAGCAGGTAGCGCGCCACGTCAAAGGCGCGAGCCTTGAGCGTGCGCTCGTAGGCTTCAGGCTTGAGGCTATCGGGCTGAGGCACGCGGCCGCGGAGAACCTCCAGAACGGCTGCGGTGGTGCGCTGGTAGGTGGCAAAGAGGCTTTCGATGGTTTCGGTGTAGAGCTGGGCCGAGGCAGTATCGGCTCCGAAATCGGGAAGATACCAGCCGGACTTGAGGAAGTTCTGGTAGCGGGTGGAGCGCTCCTGGCCATCCCACCGCTGCTCGTCAACCAGGACGATGGCCGCCAGCAGGCTGAGGCGCTCGACGGCGAAGGCGATGTGCGCCAGGTCGGCGATGGAGCGGTGGCCATACTGGAAATAGAAGGTGTTGAGGAACTGTTCGGCGCGCTGAGAGCTGATCTCGGCGAGCGACTCGCGCATGGAGAGAGCGGAGCGCGAGTACTTGGCCATGGCGAAGGCCAGGATCTCGGGATCGGCGCCATGGACGGCGAAGACTTCAGTCTGATTGCGGGCGGCGGGAGCGGTTAAAGATGGGCTGGCCATGTTGGAGGTCTCGCGAACAGGATACGGCATTGGAGCGGGATCAGAGGCCAGAGGTCAGAGAGCGGAGAGCAAGGATCCGATGAATGTGGATCGACCGCCAACCTCCTGATCCCTGACAACTGATCTCTGGTCCTTATAATGGCTTTCGGAAGGGCGCGGCATTTCTCGCCGGGTGAAATCGAAAACAATGGCAAATTTGCAGGGAAGAATCGCACTGGTGACCGGAGCGTCCCAGGGAATTGGACGGGCCTGCGCGCTGGAGTTGGCGCGGGCTGGAGCGACGGTGGCGCTGGCGGCGCGGAATGAGACGAAGCTGGGCGCCGTAGCGGCGGAGATTGAGGCCGAGGGAGGGCAGGCAGCGGCCTTTGCGCTCGATATTGCCGGCGAAGAGTCGATCAAGGCGGCGGCCAAAGCGGTCATTGACCGGTATGGCAAGGTGGAAATCCTGATCAATAATGCCGGGATCACCCGCGATGGGCTGATGCTGCGGATGAAGCGCGCGGACTGGGACGACGTGCTGGGCACGAACCTTACCGGGGCATTTCTGCTGACGCAGGCCTTGCTGAGCCCGATGCTGAAGAACCGCTGGGGGCGGATCATCAATATTTCCAGCGTCGTAGGGCGAACCGGCCAGGCGGGCCAGGTGAACTATGCCGCCTCAAAGGCGGGGCTGATCGGGATGACGCGGTCATTGGCGCGCGAGGTCGCCTCCCGCGGAATTACGGTGAACGCCGTGGCTCCGGGCTACATTGAGACGCCCATGACCGCCGTACTGGACGAAAAACAGCGAGCTGTGATGATGGCGCAGATTCCGCTGGGGCGCCCTGGCACGGACGCCGAGATCGCCCAGGCCGTGGCCTTCCTTGCTTCCGATGCCGCTGGCTACATCACCGGACACGTGCTGGATGTGAACGGCGGGATGTTTATGGGCGGTTAAAGCACTTTTCTTTACCCGTAAACCTTGTGATCTCAATCACCGTCGATGTGCTGCTGGAGGATGCGGCGCCGGAATTCCCGGTTCGGGGGAGGCATGATGTAGATCAGCGTAATCAGGCCGCATGTCCGCGTGCTGTTTTACTAAGTTCATAAAAATAAATAAGTTACTTTCCTAGTGGCTGGCGTAAATATACCTGCAGTCATGCTCTGACATTAGAGAGCTGCACCAGCTTCCCCAATCCCGTCTTCTCCCAACGGATTTTTACGCTGACCGGATCTCCCGCACAGGCCACGTGTCTTTTCTGTAGGGCCTTTCAGAAGAGCCGAGCGTTGATTCCCGTCTTCGCCTGACGAAGCGCGGATACACGAGCCAATCAATCGAAAAGTGGGGTAAGAAAAAACTCTTGACAACGCCATTAACGCGGAATATACCGTAAGCCAATCACAATCGGTGGCGCAGTTTCACGGGTAATGCAAGTAGAAGATGGCCGTATCATGGTGGAAGCTGCGTCTTGAAAAGCAACTTAAGTCTACTTGAATCAGTATCTTAACTGATTCGGGCGATGTATATATCTGTCTCAAGGGGCTTCCGCTGCAAATGGTTGATTTAACGGTTGGCAATTCATGTAAGAAATACGAGTTGCTACGGTTAGATTTCAATCCATGCAAGAGGGCAACATGAGCGGGGTCTCAAATGACGACAAAAACCGGAAGGTAGGGGTCTGAGACGCCTTCCGAAACTCTCAGGAGGAATCTATCCGATGAGGAATTTGGCCAGAAATCTGACGCGAAGTGTACGCAAGTGGAACCTATCCATTCTTGCGATGGCGGCGATGCTGGGGTTGCTGATGTGCTCGAATGCGGCAGCACAGAGCGGCGCCGGCTCGATTCAAGGCACCGTGACAGACTCCACGGGGGCGGTTATCCCCGGGGCGCTGATTCACGTGGTCAACCAGGCGACAAACGTCGTTACCGATACAAGATCCAACAACGTCGGCTTCTACCAGGTGCCGGCCCTGTTCACAGGTACCTATTCGGTAACGGTCAGCGCGCCCAACATGAAGACCTACAAGACCACCATCCAGTTGCTGGTGGCCCAATCCGCGATCATCAATCCTTCTCTGACCGCTGGAGCGGTAACACAGCAGGTCGAGGTGGCGGCGAATGCCGTGCAGCTCACAACATCTGATAACGGCACCATCACCTCCACGCTGGAAAATCAGAGAATCAATCAGCTCCCGTTGAACGGGCGCGTGCTGGCGACCCTGTTGAGCATGACTACGCCGGGATATGAAGGCAGCAGCGCCGGTGGCACCCGGCTGAACGGGTTGTCCGGCGAGGCGTTGGAATTCGTGGCCGACGGCGTGCCCATGGTGAACCGCCAGTTTGGTGGCACCAACACGTCCAATTCGCTGACACCCGATCCGGACTCGGTGCAGGAGGTGCGGGCAGTGACCGACAACGGCGGCGCGGAGTATGCTACGCCGGGTACGGTGGTCATCACCACCAAGTCGGGAACGAACAGCCTCCACGGGGCGCTGTTTGAAACGGCGCGCAACAACGCCATCGGCATCGCCAAGAACCGCAACAATCCATCCAACTTCTCCGCGCCCAAGTACATCCGCAATGAGTGGGGCATGTCGGCGGGCGGGCCGATCATTCTACCCCACGTCTACCACGGGAAGGACAAGAGCTTCTGGTTCCTGTCCTACGAGAGATACTCGCTGGCCAGCGGCAGCACGGCGCAATTTCAGGTGTTGACGCCGGCTAATCGGAGCGGCGACTTCAGCGACTTATTGGCCGACACCGCGAGCAAGCCACAATTGTATGATCCGGCAACAACGCACAATGACGCGAACTGCAACGGCACCGGCCAGGCCAATCAGTTCTGCCGTGCTCCGTTCCCGAACGACGTCATCCCCGCGGGACGCCAGTCTCCGACGAGTAAGATTCTTAATGACATCGAGCCGTTGCCAAACCTGCCTTTCGATCCTTTTGAAGCGCCAAACCTGCAAGGACCGAACCCCAGCTTTACGGTGATTCCCACATGGACCTTCCGGCTGGATCACGTCTTCAACGACAACAACCGGGCCTACCTGCGCTACACCAGCAACGTGAACGTGAATACCGGGCTGCGCAACTATCCGTCCAACGAGCCGGCGACGCTCGCGGCCGACGGTCTTCCGGCCTACGCGAGCGGCGGCGCCTATAACCCGACGGCGAACTTTGCCGGAGCCCTCGGCTACACCCACGTCTTTTCACCCAGCTTCTTTGCAGAGACCATCCTGAGCCAGCAGTGGGAGAGCCAGCACAACTTCGCCATGGGCACACCGTTGGCCAACTACGAAAAGATACTGGGCCTGCCCAACAACTTCGGCGAAGGGGGATTCCCGCAGATTGGCCCATTCCCCTCAGTCGGTGGCCAGAGCAATGGCACAAGCTCTCTCATCCGCTCGCTGGACGGCACACAGTTTATCTACGGCCTAAGCCAGATTCTCTCCACGCGGGAC
>JAJZVZ010000238.1 GCA_021846945.1 Acidobacteriota bacterium
TCTTGGCGGACCGTGAACTGTACGAACGAATGCTGGCCGTGGCTCTTGAAGAAGCGCGGATGGGCCGGACAGAGGGCGGTATTCCCATCGGCGCCGCGTTGTTTACGCGTACGGGTGAACTGGTGAGCCGGGGACACAACCGCCGCGTGCAGCAGGGCGACCCCAGCATCCACGCCGAAACGGACGCCTTTCGCCGTGCTGGCCGCCAGCACAGCTACCGTAACCTGGTCATGGTCACGACGCTGGCTCCGTGCTGGTATTGCAGCGGGCTGGTGCGGCAGTTCCATTTCGGCGCGGTGGTGGTCGGCGAGAGCCGTACCTTCGTCGGCGGCCTCGACTGGCTGCGCGAAAACGGCGTAGAGGTGATCGAACTGGACAACCCCGAATGCCGCGAACTGCTGGAAAGCTACATCACCGAGCATCCCGAGGTGTGGAACGAGGATATTGGAGAAGAATAGCCGCGCGGCAAGTGCTCTCTCCGAGTAGCAGTTTGCAATGATGCCCCGAAAGACCACGGACTCACGGGTTGCTGAAAACCCGGTCAGACACTTGCATTCTGTCAGGGCGTGACTTTAGTCATGCCAATGGAATCTTTGAGATCTACGGGAGCTCCGAGGGATAGCCCCGGCAATTTCCATCTCTGCAAAGAACTTTTCAGTAGCCTGCTCAGCCGCTGAGGCAAGCTTCTTCGAGATCATAATTGGGCAAAGTTGCCTGGAACACCACACCAGCGCCCGATACAGGCCATCCAATGCAAAATTCCCGGACCCAGGCGCTGCTTACATCATCCCGTGGCCCAGCAGAACGCCTAGGCCGTAGGTGACAGCGCCTTCCAGCGCGCCGACGATCGTCATCTCCATGCCCGACGACCACCACGAGCGGACAGTGATGAGCGACTTGGCCGCGCCGACGGCGAAGTGCGCGGCAAGCGAGATAACGGCCGCCGTAATCACCGCCGGGATGCCTTGCATAAAGAAAAACGGAATGACCGGGATGGCCGCGCCGATGGCGGTGGAGAGCGCGCCCGAGCTGGCCGAGACGATCGGGTTTGAGAGCGCTTCCTCGTTGGAGCCGAGCCGCTCGGCTGAAAGCGCGCGGAGCAGCTGGTCGGGGTCGTTGGCGATGTGGTTGACCATGTGGAGAGCGTCCGCCTCGGGCAGACCCTTCACCTGGTAGTAGAGCGAAAGAAGCTCGCGGGCCTCGGGGCCGTTCATCTGGATCGCTTCGCGCTCGCGGGCCAGTTCTGCGTGGTAGATTTCGCGCTCACTCTTGGCTGCGAGATAGGCGCCGGAACCCATGGAGAGCGCCGAGGCAATGAGGCCGGAGATGCCGGCCAGCAGAACATAGTGGCTGGTTCGGGCCGGGTCGCCCAGGGTGGCGCCGGAAACGCCGGAGACGATGCCGAAGATGGCGCCGAGACCGTCATTGACGCCGTAGATGGCGTCGCCGATCCAGGCACCGGGCTGCTTGCGGCCCTGATTGCGCTTGGCCAGCATCTCTTCAAGCACCGCCTTGGCGTCGATTTTAGGAGCACCGGCGGGCGGCGTGTAGTGGCCGCGCAGCAGGGAGCCAAGCTCGCGGTAGTGTTCCTTTTCGTCCTCGATCACGTGATCGAGAATGGCGATGGAGCCTTCATCGCCGAGGGCCTTGAGCTGTTCGCCATAATTGGCAATGTGGCGGCTCTCTTCTATCTCCAACCGGCGCAGGGCCATGCGGATGCCGCCGGCGCGGTTGGCGAGCGAGTCGGCATCGCCGCCGGGGCTGCCCTGGTAGACAGGCTCGGGTCCGCCAAGCTCCTTGATACGCTCGGCCCACAAGGCGGCGTGCTCCAGTTCCGCCTGGGCCAGGTGGCGCAGCACGGGCGCGCGCACCGGGTCGGGATCGCGGTCAGCGAGGGCCTGGTAGGTGTGGTAGCCCTCCATTTCGGCCTGCCAGTTGCCTTCTAAAGCCGCCAGGACCTTCTTCAGTTTGGCGTTGCTCATTGTTGCGATGGCCACGGGTGATTTCTCCTCGCTTTGCTATGAGAATACGGCATTGACGGGCCAAAGCGCGCGGCAACAGGGTTGGCAAGACGGTATAGGATTGGCCTTGCTTCCGCCCGCTTCGACCATCAAACCGGCGAGCTTGCGGTTCAGATCGCGGCCCGGTCTTGCCGGGCACTCCTTCGGGTCAGAGTGCCCGGGGTAAAAAACAAATCTGCGCCGCGGGTGAGCGCCCGCCGCGCTGCCTTGTTTATAGTGATCAGTACAGGATCAAAGCCGGATTCCAGAGCGTCGGCCGGTGCAATCAACGGTCAGACGGCGTGCAGGCAGTCGATTTCTTGCACTTCGCCCCCTTAACCCGGACGCGAAGCGGCTTAAAGATGATTTCGCAAAGGCGGGGACAATCTCCCATGGCAACAGAAACAAGGCACAGGACACGACTCGCTTCGCCCGGATTTTTCTTTCCGTTTATCGCGGTTACGGCGCTGTTCTTCATTTTCGGGTTCGTCACCAACCTGAACATGGGGCTGGTGCCCGATCTGAAAAAGATCTTCGAGATTCAAAAGCTGGCCACATGGCAGGCAATGCTGGCCAACTTTGCGTTTTTCACGGCGTTCTTCGTCTTCTCCACGCCGGCCTCGCGGTTGATTGAAGCCATTGGATACAAGGGAACGATCGTGGTCTCGCTTTTCGTTCAGGTGGTTGGGGCGCTTATGTTTCTGCCCGCCGCAAAGATGGTTTCGTTTCCGCTGTTCCTGGCGGCGATTTTCGTGGTTGGCGCCGGCGTCACGGCACTGCAAACCGCGGCCAATCCCTACGTTGCCATTCTTGGACCAGAGGACAGCGCGCCGGTGCGTTTGAACCTGGCGCAGGCGGCCAATTCTCTGGGCGGCACCATCGCTCCATGGATCGCGGGCACATTCATCCTCACCAGCGAGGCTCTCGATCCGGCGCAGGTGGCCAAAGAAAGCGCCGCCGTGCAGCACGCATACCAGGTTGCGATCGCGAACACGGTACGCATTCCGTACCTGATCATTGCCATTGGGCTGGTGATTCTCGGCATTGCTGTCGCATTTACACGCCTGCCTCATATCGAGGCAAAGCATCACGAGGGCGCGCAGGCAGGCGCAGCGCAGAACCGGAGCATCTGGGCCTACCGGCACACGGTGCTGGGCGCGCTGGGCATCTTCCTTTACGTCGGCGTCGAAGTCGGCCTGGCTACGACCATGGTTCTTTACTTCAGTGACTCACTGCATGGCGGATTGCACGTTCTGGCGGTGGCAGAGGCGCAAAAGCTGGTGCTCTTCTACTGGCTGGGCGCGCTGGTGGGCCGCCTGCTCGGCTCGTGGATGCTGACCATGATCAAGGCAGGCAAGCTGCTTGGCGTCTTCGGCGTCATTGCCGCTGCCCTGGTAGTGGTTTCAACGCTCTCTTCGGGCTATGTCGCCATTGCCGCGCTCATCCTGGCAGGCTTCTTCAACTCCATTATGTTCCCCAATATCTTTGCCCTAGGGATCGCGGGGCTTGGGCCAATGACCAGCCGCGGCTCAGGCCTGATCATGACCGCGATCGTAGGCGGAGCGCTGATTCCGGTCGCGATCGGATGGGTGGTTGACCGTGTCAGCTACCAGTGGGCGCTGGTGATTCCGATGATCTGCTATATCTATATCGCGTGGTACGGAATGTGGGGATCGAAGCCTGCGACTAAAGAACAACTGAGAGCGGCCAGCTAGCAGTTTACAGTTTGCGCGGAGGCCCTCCGGCAGAGGCCGGAGGGCCGTTCTGCTTCAAATGATGAAGGGAAGTTGGGCTTCTTCCTGAAGGGTTGGGTGGCATGAAGAGCAAAACAAAGCTGCGCGGGCCGGACCTGCTCTTGATGGCTTTCGTTCTGTTGGCCGTGCTGCTCTTGCTGCTGCGGATGATCGTCTTTGTGGTGGGACGCCATCACGGGCACCACGGCCTGTAAGGCACATGGACTAAGTCGGTCGCGGCCCAGCGTCGCGCGCCGCCTGCCATGCCTTTGCATATTTCCAGTGGATATAAACGGAGTGGTTCAGATGCTGCAGAAGGCCGTGGCGTCCGTCAAGGAAGCCGAGGCGAAAGACATAGTTGTAGATGAATGTGGCGGCGGGATTGAGGATGGCATTCCAGCAAAAACCGGGTAGGGAGCGCGGGGCGCGGCCGGATGCAACGAGCATCTGCGCGGCAACGGCGCTGTAGCGGTTCATGTGCTCGATGTAGTCATCGAGTGTGGGATAGCAATGGTGGATGAGATGTCCCTGGAGCGCCCCAACAGCGCCTTCAGCCGTCATCGTCTCGTGCACCGGGCGGTCCTCAAACCGCGCCGCGCCGCGGCGGAAGAGGCGCAGCTTGGGGTCGGGCCAGTAGCCGCCGTGCCGCAGCGGCTTGCCGAGGAAGTGATTGAGGCGGGGAATACGGTAGGCGGCGCAGGGCGGCTCCGCTGCGAGGAGCGCCTGAATTTCACGGACCAGCTCGGGGCTGACTTCCTCGTCCGCGTCGAGTGAGAGGATCCAGTCCCCGGTAGCGTGGGCGATGGCCGAGTTCTTCTGCGCGGCAAAGCCCTTCCACGACTCCTCGAAGACACGAGCGCCCGCATCGCGGGCAATCTCGCGGGTTCCGTCGGTCGAGCCGGAGTCAACGATGACGAGTTCCTGGGCCCAGCGCACGCTGGCCAGCGTACGCGGCAGGTTGGCAGCCTCGTTGAACGTGATCAGGACGACAGAGAGGACGTTGGGCATCGAGGCAAGGATAAACCACACTGGCCGACGGCCCGCTGCCAGGAAGCGTTGATTACGGATTCTGCGCACGAATCGCCGGCGCCGGCGCGGAGCGCATTCGGCTCCGCGACGGATGAGGCCCCGTGTGCGACGGCTCACTCTCTCACAAAACTGTAGCTCCCGGCTTGACGCAGCACGATACGCACGCGTGAGCCTCCTTCGGCGGCTTCTGTCTTGGCGGCCACGCCATTTTGCGTCCATCGGCCTGCGGGCAGCAGCACCGCGGCTTCGGTTCCGGGGGGAATGTCAACCTGAACATGGCGCGCATCCGCGCGCACGCGAATCAAACCGCGCGGCGTGGGAACCGCGCCGCGCACCCATTGCAGGCCCGCGAGCGCAGGGCGAACCTGCGCCTTGCGAAAGCCTGGTTCCGTGGCCTTTACTCCCAGCAGTTCTTCCATGAGCCACGCCGCTGGTCCGGCGGACCAGCCGTGCGCCATGCTCACAAAGTAACCGCTGGTTCCATCGGCCTGCAGCCCCAGGTGCGGATTCTGCCTGGGCCAGCGTAGATCATAGCCCTCCCAGAAGCTGGTAGCGCCCTCGGCCAGCATCCCACCCCAGTATTCGCGCATCCAGTCAAGCGCGGCGCGGCGGCGGCCCATGCGCGCCATGGCGTCGAGAAGATAGTCGTTGAAGTAGGGCGTAATCGTTTGCGTCTGTGTGCCGTTACGGCCGATACCCTGGAAAACCTGCGTCCAGATCGCCGCATCGTCCTGCGGCGTTGCAACGCCGGCCAGTACAGCCATCGCATTCAACTGCCAGCGGTCGCCAAACACACCGTTCGCGCTGAGAAATAGCTTGCGCGCCTCTGCCGCCAGCGTAGCGGCGCGAAGGCCGTAGTGGCGTGCCGCCTCGCCGTCGCCCATCTGAACGAGCAACCACGCGGCCTCACGATAAGCGCGCACAAATTCGAGATCCGTCCCTTCGGCGGCTTCGTCTGTAAAAGCATAGAGGCCCGGTGACCAATCGACAAAGAGCCAGTGATGGCCGGTATTGAGAAAGCGGCCGGAGCCATCGAATTCCTGATCCATCCTTTTGAGGAGTTGCAGGAGGATGGCGTGTCTTTGCTCAATCACGGATCGATCCCCGCTGTGCCGATAGAGATCCGCAAGGGTCGTGATCCATAGGGCCGTGTAGCCCGGGATGCCGTTTACATGCTGACCCGCAGGGGGAATGAGATGCGCGAGGGTTGCATTTAAAAGATACTCGTCGCCAAAGACGTCACTTATCACCGGCCCGCTTACGTCCAAGTCACCCGCCCACCAGCCGCGGTCGCGTTTGGCCGCGTCCCAAACGCCATCCTGCATGCACAGGTGCGCGGTGTAGGCAGCCGTCGTCCAAATGCGGTTGAGCAGCGGATCGGACGACTCGAACGACCCCTTATAGTGGACCGGATAGGCGATGCCTTCCAGGCGAATGGCTCGAAAGGCGGTTTGCGGAGCACCGCCCACAAAGCGCAGCCA
>JAJZVZ010000239.1 GCA_021846945.1 Acidobacteriota bacterium
TCGCTATCGCTGGAGGAACAGTTCTATTTGGTTTGGCCTACTCTGCTCCTTTTCAGTGGTAAGCGCCGCGCTACGCTTTTCGCTCTCATTTCCGTTTTGGCAATCGACATCTTCCGAACGGCAACTTGGAGTTTCTATTCTGTAGGATCCCGATTTATGCGTACTGAAGTTCGCGCCGATGGTCTGTTTTTGGGCTGCCTTCTCGCAATCGCCCTTTCTGATTTGCGTCTTCGGAATTGGGCGAAAAAGTGGTCACACTATGCCTTCTACGTAGCGGTCCCCGTATTTCTCTTCGACGCGCTTCACTTCCACACCCTCCTTCCCGGTCATGAATCCCTAGCCATTGCCATCATCATAGGAACCACATCGCTCCATCCCGAAATGCTCCTGAGCCGCGCGCTGGAATGGGAGTATCTAAGAACTACGGGTCTGCTTTCCTATAGCATCTACGTCTGGCAGGGATTCATACTCTTCCCTGGCATCAGAGAGTTTTGGCCTGTCGTCTTCAGCGGCTCGTTTCTTCTTTCTTACGCCTTTATCGAGCAGCCCGCGCGGCGACTGGGGCGTAAGCTGGCCGCTCGCCTGCGTCCCGCCGAAGTCTTAAGCGCCGCGCTTTGACGGTAATTGAACGTGTCTTGCCAAGCCATCAGATGCTGCGGGGCCACAGCGCTTTCACCCGCTTCGCGTCCGCGCCAGCGCGAAGAGCCGGACGGGCGCGGTGTGGCAAAAAGCCACTTACGGGAGGCCAGTCAACCTGATTTCTTCTTACCGCAGGACAAACTTCGTGCTCAAAGTCGCCAATGAGGAATCACCCACCCATGCCGTGAAGCTTCCGGGTTCAACCGCCCATCGTCTCGCCTCGTTCCACACGGCAAGCTGCTGATAAGGAACATGGAAGGTGACCGTCCGTGTCTCACCCGGCTTCAGGTGGATGCGCGCAAAATCCTCCAGCGAGCGGCGCGGCGTCTCCACGCTGGTGACATCTTCCCGCATGTAGAGTTGCGCCACGGTATCTCCTTCACGGTTGCCGGTATTGGTCACGTCCACGGTAATCACAATATCGCCGTGGCTGCCGGGTGCGGGTGGCCTGGCTGCCAGATGGTCATAGCGGAAGGTTGTATAGCTGAGCCCATAACCGAATGGAAATAGAGGCTTGCCGTTGTCATCCACATATCCGATTTTCCGCGAAGGATCGGAGTTATAGTACACAGGCAGGTCGCCCACACTGCGCGGAAAGGTAATTGTGAGGTGGCCGCCCGGATTATTTTGTCCGAAGAGTGTTTCAGCAATAGCTGTTCCGCCCATCTCGCCGGGATACCACGCTTCGAGAATCGCCGGGACATGCTCCTTGGCCCAGCCGATGGTGAGCGGCCTGCCGTTCTCCAGCACCAGCACGACCGGTTTTCCTGTCGCCACTACGGCTTCAAGCAGCGCTTCCTGATTGCCCGGCAGATCCAGATTCGACCGGTCATTCCCCTCGCCGGAGATACCCACGTGCTCTCCCAGCCCCATGATCACAATATCCGCCGCCTTGGCTACGGCCACGGCAGACGCAATGTTGTCGCCGGGATCAAACTGGATGCTCGACTGCGGAGCCAGCGCGCGGATTCCATCAAGCATGCTGATGCGCTTGCCGTTTGTCTCCTTTTCATAGTCGGCATAGCGCGCCACGTTCGCATTGGGACCAATCACAGCGAGGCGCTGTATGGAGGTGGAGAGCGGCAGCAGATGATTCTCGTTCTTGAGCAGCGTCATGGACTCACGCGCCGATTCCAGCGATACGGCCAGGTGCGCTGGCGAGCGATATACCTTCGCGTTCAAAGCAGGGTCCACATATGGATGATCGAAGAGCCCAAGTTCGAACTTCACGCGCAAGACGGAGCGTACCGCACGGTCCAGATCAGCCTCTGGCAGCGTTCCCTTGCGCACGCAGTCAATCAGAGCGTTCTGAAAGACATCGTGAGGAAAGTCGTAAAACTGCATGTCTACGCCGGAACGGATCGCCATGCAGGCTGCGTCCTGCGGGGTACCCGCCACGTGATGCGCGGAGTAGAGTCGCTCTATGGCGCCAAGGTCCGAGAGCACAAATCCCTGAAAGCCCCACTCCTGGCGCAGGATGTGCTTCAACAGGTAAGGATCGTCCGTGATGGGAATACCATCGATCTCGTGATAAGCAGCCATCACGCCCATTGCATGCCCCTGTCGCAGCGCCGGCTCGAATGACTTGAGCATCACCATGCGCAGTTCTCGTTCGCCGATATGCACGGGCGACGTGTTGGTGCCGCCTTCAGGCGAACCATGCCCGGCAAAATGCTTGGGCTCCGCCACTACGGTGTGATCAGAGTCCAGACTGTCGCCCTGCGCGCCGCGCACATAGGCCAGTCCCAGTTGTCCAGTGAGATAGGGGTCCTCGCCAAAGTCCTCTTCCACGCGTCCCCATCGTGGTTCGCGCGCCAAATCCAGAACGGGCGCCAGAACCATGTCCACGCCTGTTGCACGCATCTCTGCCGCAATCGTGGCTCCGGTCTGCCGCGCCAGATCACGGTTCCAGGTCGAAGCCAGGTTCAGCGGCGCCGGAAAGACTGTACCCGTGTTGAAGCCCAGCAATCCCTCCTCAATAAACAGCGCCGGAATCCCCAGACGGTTGTGTGCAATGACCCACTTCTGAATTGCATTGGACTGTACCGGCGTGGGGTAAAGGTCGTGAATGCTGCCCACGCCCAGATCGCCAAACTCCTTCTGAGCCTGCTGCGGCTGGAAGACTCCGTTCGGCGCGGCATGCGTACGATCGATGCGCAGATCGATGAGTGATCTCGCCCCCGCATACATATCCAGTTGCCGCACCTTCTCCTGAAGCGTCATCCGCCCCAAGAGATCGTGAATGCGCTCCTCGATTGGCGCGTGCACCTGCTTGTAGAGGGGGACACCTTGCGCAGTCTGCGCCGTGACGCGCCCCGCGCCGGGTAAGAAAACTGCAATCCATACAATCAGGGCAACTCGACAGCCCCGGGCAAACTGGAATCGTCTTTTCCAATCTTTCATTCCCGGTAATCTCCTGTTCTCTCTGTCAGTGGAAGGATTTCTGTACATAGTGACTTAGTGCCCGGCTTACCGTAGCGACAGCGTGATGGGAGCGCGTGCGCCTGCTGGAACGCGAACCAGAACAACCGGGCCAAAGCGGTCGGTGGTGATTGCGTAGTTGCGGCCAGACTGGCCCGTCAAGGCTGCAGGAGCAACCTTGTGAAGCCGCTTGCCGTTCCATCGGACGTGCTGCGCGGCGGTGTGAACGCGGAGCAGGTAAGTGCTCAGCGATCCGCTGTAGCTGCCTGTTGCCGCATCGAGGATAACGTTGGTACTTTTGCCGCTGCGCTCGGCAGTAATCACCTGGCGCAGGTAATAGCCTTTCTCATAGTTATAGGTCTCGCCGTCGTCTTCATAAGCCGTGAAAGAGGCAGTCGATTGAGCGGGGAAGATATCGAGCGTGAATTCAGTGACCGGATGCTGGCCAACGTACTGCTCAACAGGTTGCGTGGCCAGGATAGAGCCGGAGCGAACGAATAGCGGAATATCCTGCCAGGTTTTTGCGTCGACGGGAATCTCAATATTGTGCTCACCATCGTAGCGCTGGCCGGTTGCGTAGCTGAGCCATTGGCCCGGCGGCAGGTAGATGGATTTGGTGGTAGCGCCCTGCGTCACGATCGGCGCTGCGAGAAGCGCATCGCCAAACATCCATTCGGAATCCAACGTGGCCGAACCGGGATCATTGGGGAATTGCCAGTAGAGAGGCCGAACGAGCCCCACCTGGCCTTCGGTGGTGAGGCGCTCATAGGAATAAATGTACGGTAGCAGGCGGTAGCGCAGGTCAATGGCCCTGGTTGCCGCGGCCTCGGCAATTGCCCCATAGACCCAGGGCTGGCGCTTCTCGTTGAAGTGGCCGTGAACACGCATGATGGGCACGAACGCGGCGAATTCCATCCAGCGAGCGTAGTTCTCCGGGTTGGGGTGACCCGAGAATCCGCCGGTATCCATGCTCCAGTGGAACTCGCCGGTATCCAGCGCGGCCAGCATGCGGCGTCGTTGAAAGGCCATGCTGGCAAATCCGGTGGCGATGTCGCCCGACCAGCCTGCATAACCGTAGCGGCTTGAGCCCAGATAGAAGTTGCGGTTGACGGACCACACGCGCAGATTCGAATCGGCGCGCTGGCCCTCATAGAGCGTGCGACCCATGTTGAGGAACTGAAAGTTGTTGAAGACGGTTTTGCCGGAAACATCGGCTTCGTCGTTCCACCAAGCCACCATGCCGGCGTGGAATGCAGGCAAGAGATGCTGCCAATACCAGGCGCGCATGGCTGGGATGCTGAAGTCGAGATCGCGGGCCATGCGGTGTGAGAAGTAGTCCGGCGTTGGCGGCTCGCCTGGATACCAGAAGTTGTGCTCGGTGGCGTAGGCTGCGGCCTCCGTGGGCTGGTTGGGGTTTCCAGCCACGGTGAGCAGAATGCGTGGCTTGAGGATGCCGGCAATCTTGACGCCTTCCGCGGCGAGCCGCTGCGCAAAGAGGCCGGAAGCGCCGTCGGGAAATTTGTCGGGGGCAACGTTGCCCGCACCCGAGGTGCTGTTCCATCGCCACTCGCCGTAGTCGTCCTCGCCCCACGCTTTCCAGTCAAAGTCGAGGATGAAGCCGTCGATGGGAATCTGCTTGCGGCGATAGGTGGCGATGATGCGCTCAACTTCGGATTGCGTGGATCCCCACTGACTGTTCAGGAAGCCGAGGGTCCACTCAGGGGGCAGCGGCGGAGGCCCGACGAGCCGCGAGAGCGAAGCCATGGTGTCGAGCGGCGGGCCGATGAAGACGAAGTATTCCACGTCAGGGCGGGAGTCGTGCGCGAAGGTCAGTCGGCCGGGCCCGGTGGTAAAGTCGCCACCGTCGGAGTCGACGAGAAGGCCGTAGTGAACGGCGAAGGCGAAAGGAGCGCCGCTATTGCCCTGTGCGCCGGCAAGCACCTTGCCGCCGTCATTGCGTGTGAGGCCGATCGACGTGTCGCGGCGGCCAAGACCGGTGATGCCGTAGAGCGTGTCTGCGTCCGCGTGCTGCAGGGTGACGCCGCTCTGACTTGCTTCTGCGAACGGGGCGTCGCTGCGCAGTAATACATGACCTGCGGCGTCCTCAAACCTGATCGAGTAGGGGCTGGCCTGCTGAATCTGCACCATCACGCCGCGCGCGGAGAGGGTGCAGAGGCCGCTCCGCGCGGAGATATGCACCGCGGAGGGCGCGTGCAAAGCCGGATGCGGGTCCAGAACCAGCGTGCGCTGCGTCGATTGGCCCTGCGGGCGAACGTGCACGCGAACAAGACTGTCTTCAAGAATCTGCACGTCGAGCAGGGAAGTGCCGTCGGCGATTTCCACGCCGTTGGGCAGCGTCGACGCGCACGCTGTCTCGGCAATCGCTGGAAGACAACTGGCGAGAAGAGCCGAGGTCAATATCAGCATCAGCAGGAGGCGAAAACCAGCCGGTTTCAGGAAGTGGCTGGCGCGGCGCATCGTCCTGGTCATTTCAATTGATCCAATCATCGGAAGGCTCCTTTTAATGTGCGCCGCCGTCAACGTCGATGGCAGAAACGCCTCTTTGAGCGGCGAAAAAATAATCCTCTGCTGATTTACTCCATGTTTCGTGGGCGCTGGCATGGCTGTTCTGAAGCAGTCCTGGAGATACTCTGCTCGCACGGTGCCAGCAGGCGATCAGTTCTCCAAGGGCCTCGGCCATCCTATAACTTTTGTGCTGATCCTCGGTCGGGTTGAGCAGGAAGTCCGCCATTCATCCGGCCGATCTTTCCATGCAATTCTCTTTTGTCAGGCAAGCTCTTAACAAGCTTCAATTTTTGAGTGAGGTGGTCCCGGTAGTTCGGACAGGTTTTTCGGGTTTTTGAGTGGAAAGATTGCTCGTGGTCGTCGTGGCGGTGGAAATGTGAAAATCGGTTTCATCGATTTTCAAGGTCTTGTGGGAAGGGCGGGAAACGGCTGTATCGTTTTCCGCGCTTTCTATAAGACCGGCATTTCCACGGCCTGCTTCATCGCGCGTTAAGCCGCCAAAGCCTCTGGCGGACGGTGGAAGTA
>JAJZVZ010000240.1 GCA_021846945.1 Acidobacteriota bacterium
CGGCCAGACGTTGCGGTTGGGCGGCAGGCAATTCAGGATTGCCGCTGTGATCACCGAGGAGCCGGACCGGATCAGCGCCAGCCTGGGACTGGGACCACGCGTGATGATCTCGCAGGCGGCGCTGGCGCAAACAGATCTGCTGGCTCCGGGAAGCCGGGCAAGCGAGCGCTTGCTGATGAAGTTGCCCGATACGGTGGACCCGGTAGCGCTGCGCAAGCAGGTGGAAGCTGCCCTGCCTGAAGCGCAGGTCATGGACTATCGCGAGGGCAATCCGGCGCTTACCCGCGGCCTGGATCATGCAACGGGCATGTTGAGCCTGATCTGCCTGGTGGCAATGGTGCTGGGAGCGATCGGCGTGGCTATGGCCATGCATGCTCACCTGGAGCAGCGCATGGACATGCTGGCCATTCTGAAAGCGATGGGCGCCGGGTCGGCTGATCTGCTGCGCATCTTTCTGCTGCAGACGCTCGGCCTGGGGATGGCCGGAGCCCTGCTGGGCACGGCAGCGGGCATCGGTGTGATGGCGGCCCTGCCGGCGGCCTTCGGGAAGCTGCTTGCAATTCATGCAGCGTTCAGATTTCCATGGGAATCCGCGCTGGCCGGCCTGGGAACCGGATTGCTGACGACGGTGCTCTTCTGCCTGCCGCCGCTGTTGGATGTGCGTGGCGTGCGCCCGGTGCTGGTTTTGCGCAGGCTGGTGGAAGCGGGGCCTGCGGGCGTTGGCGGCTGGCTTGCGCGCTGCTGGGCGCGGCGCCTGCAAATGGGACTTTCTGCTGTGGTGGTGCTGGCATTGGGCGGAATCGCCTGGGCTCTCTCCGACTCAGCGAAAGTGGGTACGTGGTTCGCCGTGCTCTTTACCAGCGCGTTGGTAGTGCTCCTGCTGCTGGCGCTGGCGGTGTTGAAGGCGCTGCATTTGCTGCTCGGCCGCGTACGCCTGCGCCTGCCCTCATCGCTGCGGCATGGGCTGGCCAACCTCTACCGGCCGGGGAACCAGTCGGCCGCGGTGATGGCGGCTCTGGGCACGGGCGTCATGTTGATTCTTGCGGTTTACCTGATGCAGTTGGGACTGCTGCGCGATCTGCGCGAGACTGCCTCGCCCAAGCTGCCGAATATCTTTCTCGTGGATATGAGAGCCGATGAGGTCAAGGGCGTCAAGCAACTTCTTGAACGGCAGCCGGGCGTGACGCAGGCATTGGAATTGCTACCGGTGGTGGCGGGGCGATTTATCTCGGTCAATGGCCAGCCAGTGGCAGAGATGAAAGGCCGTCACTTCCCGCGGCGGATGCTGGAGAATGCGGAACTAAGCTGGGCCGATGCGCCACCGGCGGGCGACAAGGTGACGCAGGGTAAGTGGTGGAGAGACGCGAATGCGCCGGAGTTGGCGGTCAGCGAAGGCGCTGCACATCGGCTGCACCTTGGCGTGGGTTCCGCTATGGAATTGGAGACAGGCGGCAATGTTCGCACGCTGAAGGTAGCGGCGGTGTATCGCGCCGACGGGCAGCACCTGGGTGCGCGTGTGGGGTTCGTACTGCCATCGGGACAGCTCAAGGATCAGGTTTCCATCTGGTATGGAGGGACGCACGTTGATCCGCAACAGGTAGGGGAACTGGAGCGGGCCTTATTTACGGCGTATCCCACGGTTTCAGTGGTTAACGTGGCCGACGTGCTGGTACGCATTGAAAGCGTCGTAAACCAGATCACGCTTGTAGTACGGTTGCTCGCGGGCTTTTCGATTCTGGCCGGGCTGACCATTTTGGCTTCGAGCATCGCCAGCACGCGCTTCAAAAGAACGCGTGAGGCGGTAGTTCTGAAGACGCTTGGAGCGACACGCATGAGGATCGTGCGCACATTCAGCGTCGAATTCAGCGTGCTGGGATTGCTGGCTGGCGCGGTGGGCGTGGTGTTTGCCAACCTGCTGACGCGCGTGCTGCTGCGCAGGTTCGATGTGGCCTTTCAGATCGAGTGGGCGCCGGGGCTGATTGCATTGGCGGGGACAGCAGTACTGGCCACAGCGACAGGGTGGCTGGCGAGCTACCGGATTCTCGGACTTCGGCCTCTGGAAGTCCTGCGCGAGGAGTGACCTGCCCTTCCAAAGTGCGCAATGCAGATGCAGAATGCGCATGTTGGAGCATCCGTTCAGGCGTGGCGAGTACGGCCAGTCGGGTTTGACCCGGGCGGTGAATCCACTTATGATGAACAAGTTGGCCTACGGCGCCCGGCGTTCCGCTGTGCCCGTGGCTATAACGGCGGCAAGATGAGCCGCAACCCTCGCGCTTGCTGCCCCCTCGTTCAATGGTAGGACAGCTGACTCTGGATCAGCATATCGGGGTTCGAATCCCTGGGGGGCAGCCAAAAATTCGTTCTACAGGGTTTAGTGGCGTTCGCCGAAGTTCTCCCCAATTCCTGACAAGTTAATGATTACGAGGTGGTTAATCGTTCGGTATCGTTCGCTCCAGTTCGCAGACAGCCGGAGCCTCGACCGGGTATTTTCCGGGTATCGACAGCTCTGACCAGTTAGTCGTGTGCCGGGTATCGCCGAACCGATACCCGGTTTCCCGGGTATCATTAGGTCGGGAGGGGACATGGTACTGACCAACACGAAGGTCCGCAATGCCAAGCCCCAGGGTCGGGACTACCGGCTTACGGACGGCCACGGCCTTCACCTTTTCGTGAAGGCGAATGGGGCCAAGCTCTGGCGATGGAGGTACCAGTTCGGGGGCAAAGAGAAGCTCATGTCCTTCGGCGCGTATCCGGAGGTGACGCTGATGGCCGCCCGGGAGGCGCATGAGAAGGCGCGCAAGCTGCTCGCGGAGGGCACTGACCCGATGGCGGACAGGAGGGAGAAGGAGGAGCGGGCCGAGCGGGAAAGGCTAGAGGCTCAAGCCGCCGCCGTTGTCCATCCGTTTCGCGAGCTGGCAAATGCCTGGTTCGCCTGGTGGAGCCCAAGCCGCGACGAGCGCTACGCCGGCTTCGTTCGCAGACGAATGGACGCCGACATTCTTCCGGCGATCGGTGAGTGCGAGATCGGCGAGATCACTCCGCAGCAGGTCTGCGACATCGTCTTGGCGATCGAAGCGCGCGGAGCCGAAGACGTCGCGCGGCGTGCGCTGCAGACCACGGACCAGATCTTCCGATGGGCGATTGCACGAGGCCGGGCGCAGCACAATCCAGCTGCCGCCTTCAAGCCCAAGGACATTCTCAAGCCGATGCAGCGGGAGAACTTCGCACGAGTCGAACTCCGCGCGCTGCCGGAACTGTTGAGGAAAATTCACTTCTACGACGGATCACCGGTGACACGCCTGGCGCTGAAGCTGATGACGCTTACCTTTCTCCGCACAAGCGAGATGATCGGAGGCGAGTGGTCAGAGGTGAACTGGAAGGAAGCCCGGTGGGATGTTCCGGCAGCTCGAATGAAGGGTGGCAAGCGACCCCACATCGTCCCGCTCCCGCGGCAGGCGGTAGTGCTCCTGCGCGACTTATGGAATTACCGCCAGGGTGAGGGCAAGTACATGTTCCCTGGTGATCGCGCCAACCGCTTCATGAGCAACAACACTATCCTCAAGGCCCTGGAGCGCATGGGGTACAAGGGGAAGATGACCGGTCACGGATTCCGCGGCGTGGCATCCACCTTCCTGCACGAAAGGGGCTACAACAGCGACCACATCGAGCTGCAGCTTGCGCACGTGACCGGAAGCGATGTGAAGCGGGCGTACGACTACGCGAAGCATCTGACCGCGCGCCGGAAGCTGTTGCAAGAGTGGGCCGATCACCTGGACAGGATGCTTGCCCGCGAACTGGACGCATCTAGGCGGCCAGCCGAAGGGCGGACTGTGAAGGTGCGAGCCGGGCTTCGGCAATCCTGCCACGGCACCACTGAGCCACCTCTTCGGCAACCCATCCGACGGCCCGGCCGCTGAGCGGAACCGGGGCCGGGAACACGCCCTCCTTCATAAGTGCGTACAGTGTGGTCTTGCCAAGCCCGGTGATCTGCTTGACCTCAGGCAGGCGGATAAATCGCACAGCCCGCAGTTCGCTGGAAACGGACGGCACAACTTCCATGTTCCTGGTTTCTTTGCGGTCCCTGGATAACGGTAGTCCCGCATTGGGAGTGGAGCTTCCGACTCCCCCCGGCAGCGAGCACCCTTGCGGCGCCACACGCTGGAGGCCCCTTTGGCCTCGTCCGGTCTACGAGCTCCAACCGCTCAGGTTGGAGGGCCGGTCCCCCGGCCTGTACTTCAATGTTACTTCGATTCTCTCACAGGTCGGCATTTTCCCAAATGCCCGGTGGCCGATGGGGTCGCCCTCTTCGTCTCCTGCCCACCCCGGATCAAATCCGAACCGGATCGACTCTATGATGGAGGGACGGGTATGGTCACCATTCAGGTCGAATACCACGGAGACACGAGCCGACAGGGCGGCAATGCAAAGTTCGAGGAAATTCATCTGCACGCGCCCGCCGATTTTGGCCTTGGGCTTAAGACGGCTCCAAAACCCGCATATGCAGTCCATCATCTCCGGTCGCCACGTCCCGGCGTCATAGCCTTGAGGCAGTGGTATGACACGGAACGGGTATGAATTGGGAGATTCGCCCTTTGCCAGTTTTCCTTCCGGATGCGGCGAGGGCCCGCAAGGCTGCGCATGCGCTGGAGCGTGAGACGCAAATTCAGTGGGAGATCGACCGGCTGCGCCACTCTCAGGCTGATGCCGCTAAAGACCTATGGCGGTCAGGACGGTTCGAGGTTTATCCTCATGCCGAAACGCATTCCTACAGCAAATCCAACTCTGAGGGAGGACGTGAGGGCCGAAGGCCCTTTCGATAAAGATGATCACCGGGGAATTACGCAATCAAGTGGACCGCATCTGGGATGCATTCTGGTCGGGCGGCATTTCCAATCCGCTCGAAGTCATCGAGCAGATCACCTACCTGCTGTTCCTGCGCAGGCTCGACGAATTGCAGACGCTCGAAGAGACCAAGGCGCGCACGCTCGGCCAGCCCGTCGAGCGGCGCATCTTCCCCGCCGGGAAAGATAGCAGGAAGCGCTCCTACGACGATTACCGCTGGTCGCGCTTCAAGGATTTCGAGGCGCGCGACCTCTACGACCTGGTCGCCGAGCACATCTTTCCTTTTCTGCGCACGCTCGGCGGCGATGGCTCAACCTACGCCACGCACATGAAGGATGCGCGCTTCACTATTCCAACGCCGGCGCTGCTGGTCAAGGTCGTGGACATGATCGCCGCGCTGCCCATGCAGGGCCGCGACACCAAGGGCGACCTTTATGAATACATGCTCTCGAAGATCGCCACCGCCGGGCAGAACGGCCAGTTCCGCACCCCGCGGCACATCATCCGGCTCATGGTCGAAATGACCGAGCCCACGCCGAAGGATGTGGTCTGCGATCCGGCCTGCGGCACCGCCGGCTTCCTCGTGGCCGTCGGTGAATCACTGCGCCATCATCACCCCAATCTCTTCCACAACAAGCGTGATCGCGAGCATTTCCATAACGGCCTTTTCAACGGCTTCGACTTCGATTCCACGATGCTCCGCATCGGCAGCATGAACATGCTGCTGCATGGCGTCGAGCAGCCCAACGTCGTCTATCGTGACTCGCTCTCGCAGGACCACGCCGGCGAGGAAGAGAAGTATACGCTGGTGCTGGCCAATCCGCCCTTTGCCGGATCGCTCGACTACGAGAACACGGCCAAGGACCTGCTGCAGGTGGTCAAGACCAAGAAGACCGAACTGCTCTTCCTGGCGCTTTTCCTGCGCCTGCTCAAGCCCGGCGGCCGGGCAGCGGTCATCGTGCCCGACGGGGTCCTCTTCGGCTCCAGCCGCGCCCACCGCGAACTGCGCCGCATCCTGGTCGAGGATCAGAAGCTGGAAGCGGTGGTCTCGCTGCCCGGTGGCGCCTTCCGGCCCTACGCCGGCGTCTCCACCGCGATTCTGCTCTTTACCAAAACCAATTCCGGCGGAACAGGCACGGTGTGGTTCTACGATGTCGAGGCCGACGGCTGGTCGCTCGACGACAAGCGCCAGCCGCTGCTGCCGGAGGAAAAGCTGGGGCCGCTGCCGGAGAGTCCGCTCACTAAAGATGAGCACGCCA
>JAJZVZ010000241.1 GCA_021846945.1 Acidobacteriota bacterium
ATCTCTCCGCTGCCCGGCGCATCGTCTCGGTCCCCAATGTTCCGGCGCAGGGCGTGCGTCTGGGCCAATGGCTCACGGTGGAGCAGACCCGGGAGCTGCTCGCCGTTCCCGATCCGAGCCGGCTGAAGGGCAAGCGGGACTACGCGATCCTGGCCTGCCTGACGCAGTCCGCGCTGCGGCGCGAGGAGCTGGCGCATCTGGAGATGAGCCATATCCAGTGGCGCGAGGGCCGCTGGGTGCTCGCCGACATCCGCGGCAAGCGTGGCCGGGTGCGGACCGTAGCCCTGCCGGACGGGGCCAAGGCGGCCATCGACGAATGGACCCGGGCGGCCGGCGTCACCTCCGGTCCCGTCTTCCGCCGGCTGACCAGGAGCGGAGGCGTTCTGCCGGGGAAGGGTTTGGGCGTCTGGGCAATCTGGGACGTGGTCGTCACCTCCGCCAAAGCCATCGGGATCGAGGGCTTCGGACCGCACGACGCCCGCCGCACCTGCGCCCGGTTATGCCGCAAGCAAGGCGGCAAGCTGGAGCAGATCCAGTTCCTGTTGGGCCACGAGTCGATTGAGACGACGGCGCTCTACACGGCCTGCGAGCAGGAGATCGCGACGGCGGTGAACGACGGCCTGGGGTTCTGACCCCGGGGACGGAGGCTATCTATATATAGATAGCGATTCCGGCTCTGCATCGAAAGAGCGATCCCAGTTCTTCCCAGAGCTTTTGCGGGCATTTCCCCAGATACCCCCCTTATCGTTGCCAATCCGTGGCGCCGATCCTCTCCTGTCCCACCCCCTCTGTCCTTCCTCCCTCCACCCCTCCCCCACACCTCCACAGGCGTGCGGCCCGTCGTGCGCCTCCAACCAACGAAAGGAAGATCGATGTTCTACTTCGTCACACTTTTCAATGTACCCGCCGCAGCCGAGGAGACTTTCGTCCGTGGCCTCGGCAGGGGCGGCCCCTGGCTGGAGCAGGTGCGCCGGATTACGCCTGCCCTGGTGGGCGCCGATCTGTTGCGTCACCAGAGCTGGCCCGTGTTCCTGTGTCACGACATCTGGACCGCGCCCGAGGGCTATGCGCAGGCCTGTGGCAGCCAGGCGGTCCGGCAGCTTCTTGACGCAAGAAAGCAGATGGCAGCCAGCTCCTTCGAGATCGGGGGCTTCATCTTCCCGAAGCTCACAGAAACTGCCGGGGTCAGCAACGCCCGTTGGCCGCAGACCTGGCCCGGCCGTCCCGCCGGCTGGCTCTCGACGGAGCAACTGGAAGACGAGCTGTTCGACGCGGCCGTTCAGGCAACAAGGGAGAACGCAAGCGCGACGCTCGCCGCCCTGGCCCGGATCGACGCCTACTTCGCAAAGGATGGCAGGAGCATGTCCGAGAAGCAACATCGGGAATCTCTGCTCGAGCTGCTGCGCCTTCTGCGGCCCCACCTAGCCGAACTCCTCGCTGAGCCATCCTCGCTGTCGTAGCGAGAACAGCCGATAAGAGAGCTGATCCTGACAACGGGCGAGCCGCAGGAGGGGTATCCGACGTCCAGCTCCTCACCCGCTGCCGGCAAGCCAGGCGGTGCAGCAAAGAGGAGGAGAGGGGCAGTTTGAAAGTTGCGCACCCACGACGAAAAGGAGCTTCTGCATGAAAGAGGAAGATACAACCCTGACGGGGCGGCCGGCCTTGGGCATGTTCCTCGTGCTGGGCATCATGACAGCGCTCACATCGCTGGTCATGTCGTTTCCCATCGCTTGGCTGGCTGGGAAGCAATCCTTCCACTTATCCCTCTGTCCGAATTTCCGAAACCGGCTCAGCGGCGCACGGGTCGTTTATCTGTACGGTGGCGAGGATTACCCTATCTTTCTCATCACCGTGTATGCCAAAGCCGAAAAGGGCAATTTGAGCAAGGCAGAGCAGAACGCCCTGGCAAAGATGGCCAAGAGCTTCTTTGCCGACTACAGGGGGACGCGATGAGCAAACTGTTTGAAGAGATGGCCCAAGGCACGGCTGAAGCCCGCGCCTACATGGAAGGCGAGCGGAAGGGGTACAAGGTCACTTTGCCGGAGACGGTGGACGTGCGGGGCCTGCGCAAGCGTCTGCACCTGAGCCAGGGCCGCTTCGCGGAAAGCTTCGGTTTGTCGGTGGATGCCGTTCGTCACTGGGAGTCAGGCCGTCGCCAGCCGGAAGCTGCGGCACGGGCACTTCTTGTTGTCATTGCTGCTGACCCGCAATTTGTCATGCGCTCGTTAGCGAAAAGGGCATGACGTTCCAGTCTGCCATCATGGCAATTCGGTTCTAACTTCCCGAAGTTCCACCAAACCCAACGGGGGGTTGCTGTGCCGAGTCGCACTGTCGAGCACCCGAACGCATCCAGCAGCACAACACGAGTGCTGGCAGCCGTTGGTTTGCGCAGGTAAAAGGAAGCGATTAAACGCCTGTACCCTTTAAGGGGATAGTACACAATGCGGCTTCAGGCAGCCGCCAAGGAGTTGCCGTGTCACGACTGACCGACTTGCTTGCCCAAGCCAAGACCAAAGACTCACAGTTGGGGGCGGATTTGGACAGGGAGTTCAAGGTTCTGTCGTCACGGTTGCCGTTCGGCCTGAATTTTGAGCGGCACCGTCCGGAGGCAGTGGAGTTGCCCCAGCGCCCCATTCGGAAGGGGCAGCTTGGCAGAGTCTAGTTCGGCAGCTTCGCGGGGGTAGACGGCGGCCCCAGACCAGGACGAACAGCTTTTTCCTCTGCCACTGTCTAGTTATGTAGGAGTGCATAGGCACCAATCTATCTCATGATAAATCAAATGCTTGCATAAGTTACACCGCGAAATCACTTGAAAAATATCACGAAATCGTGAGAACATACGACATGGAGGCGCTCTATGGCCGCGCACGCACTATCGACTCCTGTTATCGGATACCCGGAAAGGCCGGCTGTTGATTTTTCCAATTTGGAGACTCGCCGCCATCTCTCCCCCGCCGCGATTCGCGGATTTATAGGCATCGCGGAAAAGTGGGAGCTGAACGAGAACCAGATCCGCAGCCTGCTCGGTGGAATTGCCTCATCCACGCTCCACGCCTGGAAGTCGAATCCGGGCAAGCGCGTTCTTGACCAGGACACCCTCACCCGCATTTCCCTTATCGGAGGCATCTACAAGGCGCTGCACACCTACTTCGGCGCCATTGGCGATCACTGGATCACACACCAGAACGACAGTCCGCTCTTCGGCGGGGTTACGCCGATTGAGTACATGATGAGTGCCGGCTTGATTGGGATGTACGAGGTTCGCCGGATGCTTGACTCATGGAGTGCGGGACATTGATGCCCTCAGTTCGCACCTTTGATCTCGACGATACGCACCGGCTTGTTCCTACGACATACCGCCCCAAGGACGTCTTCCGCGAAGTGGTAGAAGGCCACGACGTAGAAGATTTTGACACCATTGTTTCCGCTACTACCCTGCCGCGCCATCAAGGCGCCACAGGCGGCTCAGGCATCTCGCAACGAGAGCTGGTCTACGGAATCCCGAACTCTGGAATCGTCCGCAACACCTTTGAGTTTGCTGGCGACGGCGGCCGGTTTCATGACAGAAACCGCGGAGCCTGGTATGCCTGCAACTTCATGGAGGCGTCCATTGCAGAGGTCACCTACCACCTCGTGAAGAGGTTGAAGACCGATCGCGAAATTCAGGCCATCAGTCAGAAGTTCCAGTATGACGACTGGCAGGCCGATTTCCACGCCGAGTTCTACCAGATCAATGCCACGAGGAAGTTTGCCCAGTATCTGGAACCGGAGCCGGTTCCAGAGTGCTATGCGGCAGGGCAGGCCCTTGCGCGCAGCATCCTTCTGAAAGGCGGCAACGGGATCGTCTACCCAAGCGTTCGTTTTGGAGAAGGCGGCATTTGCATCGCTTGCTTCCGTCCAGCACTGGTCTATCGGCCGCGCCTGACAGACAGCTACACGCTCACGGTCACGTTGGAATCCAGCGGCGCATACGCGGACACCCCCCTCATGCTTTTCCGCAAGAACAAAAAACGCCAACCCCTGTCTGTTGAGGGTGAAAGATAAAGGGGGAGCGATTGGCGTCTTGAAGATTGGCCTGGCGTTGGCCCATCAGCGGGCGGCGGAATGGGCTGACGCAGGCCGAGGTGAGGTATGGCAACGATATCATCTCCCAGAACGTGATATCATAAGTGCGGAGGTGCCTCATGCCAGCCGTCACGATTCGGAATTTACCCGCTGCCACGCACCGCGCATTGAAGGCGCGCGCCGCGAAGCAAGGCCGGAGCACCGAGGCGGAGATTCGCGTTATTCTCGAAACGGCGGTTCGTCCGGCCACCCGCATCCGCTTGGGTTCAGAACTGGCGGAATTGGGCCGGAAGTACGGCGGCCTGGAACTTCCGGTTGAGCGCGACCAGACTCCCACCCCCCCGGTTCGTCTGTAATGGTCATCGTCGACACGAATGTGATTTCCGAGCCATTGAAGCCAGCCGGAGATGCGGCAGTCCTCAACTGGCTCGATCAGCAGGACATCGAAACGTTATTTCTCACGGCAGTCACAGTGGCGGAGTTGCGATTCGGAATTGCGGCGCTGCCTTTGGGTAGCCGCAAACGTCGTCTCGAAGATGAATTTGAGCAGCGTATCCTGTCTCTTTTCAAAGGTCGCATCCTGCCTTTCGATGAGCCTGCAACCGTGGCTTACGCGCGCATTCGAGCCAAAGCGAAAGCCGATGGCAGCGCGATTGGAATTGCGGACGGCTTCATCGCCGCTATCGCCGCCCATTACGGGTTCGCCGTCGCAACACGTGATAATTCTCCGTTTAAGGCCGCGGGCATTACTGTTATTAACCCCTGGGAACGGTAGATATTGACCGAACTGTCTATGCGCTCTCTGGCAGCTACCTTACGGCTAGAATTGGATACGAAGTTCACACAAGATGCAGGAACCGGGTGGAAACATGGGCGCCAAAAAGCAGCATTTGTCTGAATCACGCACGGAAACACTCGTAGTCGATCTCCTCCAGATTCAAGGATGGAAGACCGGGCGCCCCCCAAAGGGCGGCCTCGTTCGCCAGAACGAATATAAGGCGCTCGATCGTATCCATCCGGACAAAGCCACCCTGTACGCAAGAGCGATTGCATGTTGAAGTGGGGGTATGCGTGGTGAGAGAGCGGTTATAGCAGGGAGCGGCTTGAGTGAGGCGGAGTGGGAAGTTCTGGTGCGGGATTCTAACGTCCCGAAAGTCCACCAAACTCAACGGGTGGGTTGCTGCACTGAGTCGCACTGTCGAGCACCCAAACGCATCCAGCCGCACAACACGAGTTTGGTTGGGCCTATTCGACATGCTTCTCATCGGGCCTTTCACCGCAGCCGAAGATGCGGTTTTCCGCGTCTCTTGAGAGCGATTCCTTTCCCGGCAGCCATCCTCTGCGGGTCCGCAGCTACAGCGGACGCTGGAACCTGTTCCGCCCTTTGGCAAGACCCGAGCGGACGGAGTCGCGCCGCGCGTGCGCCTCAAAGTTCGCCCTGGCGCGTCTTGTTGCCTTGCGACGGGACGCAACTCAATCCAGCCCCTCACTTCAGCCCCTCCATCAGGAGACTCTCTATGGACGACTCTCTCTCCGCTCTCAGCCCGTTTTCTCGAGGATGTCCCATCCGTAGTTGAAAGTTGAGCGGCGGTTCGACCCGATTCTGGAAGAATCGGGTTGCCAACCTTTTACAAGGAGAACCGCCGTGAAAAGAGCTTACCGCACCATCCGCAAACAAGGGAAACTCAACGAACAAGAGCTGGCCAGCTTTCTGGTCAAGAACGGGCAGGGACTGCTGCCCATGGTGGATCTGATCGAGCAGTGCCAGATGGCCTGCGACGAGCTGATCGACACAACCGGACGAGCGGCTATTCAGGCCGTGCTGCAACTGTCGGCCATGGAGGCTGCAGGCGGTCCCCAGCAGCAGGGTAAGCAGCGCACAGGCGAGGTGGTGTTCTACGGTCGCCAGGCTGGCCAGGTGCTTCTGAGTGACCGCAAGTTGGAAGTTCAGCGGCCGCGCTTGCGAACCAAGGGGACGCGCAGCCAGGAAGTGGACGTCCCGGCCTACGCTGCCATGCA
>JAJZVZ010000242.1 GCA_021846945.1 Acidobacteriota bacterium
TCTCCTTTCCTCAATTTCCTTCATGTTGCGGACCCCTTTAGTACGATAGCTCACCTCCTAAACTTATAGGCTCCACAAACAACTATTGTCACGAGAGCGGTCTCTTGTATGTCCTAAGACTCGGTATGTACAAGGCGAGAGGGTGTTGGGTGGCTTTGCCCTGACCAGCTAGTCGAAGGTTCGAGCGCTCTTGGTTGGGATGATCGATCCGACGAGGAAGCATTGCGATCCGGCTTCTCTTCCCTGCCGAAACAGACGCGCAAAGGATGGGCGCGGAACGGGATTTGTTTAGTGACGGATGAATAGGATGAGGAAGGCCCCGTATATACATGGCGTTCCTATGTTTTGGCGGTCTTATGGGAGTGCATAATGTGGCCATGCATATCGATGGGGTGCCCGACTGTACCTCACGCTCTACGGATAGCGTGTGCCGTTTAGCATTGGGGATCGTGGGCGCCGGTTCGATTAGGGTTCCAGCAGCCTCTTGCGGTCACAGCGGCGATTCATCGTCCAGATGCCGCAGCCGTTCAGAGAATGGTTGGCCACTGAGAGCGTCATATTGCATAGTCGCAATTGCGTCATTAAGGAACCTCCTAAAGTTCGCGCTACGAGGAGCGCGGTCGGATCGTTCAATCATCAGCGGCATCAGATGCCTGCTCCCCACAACTTGACAAGAGGAATTGAACCTTTTCTGATGATTGCGCATATCGCACGCTCTTCTGTAAGCTACGACTACTCGCATCCAGATCTTCGCCGGGTGTGTGAGCACAAGAATCGAGGAGCCTTGACGAATGCGCAGCATGAAAGCAGACAGGTCAAAGTATCAATTGGCAACAGTGGCCCGCGCGTGTGCGATCCTGCGCGAGTTTGCCCGTAGCCCTGAGCCTCTAAGCCTGAGTGATGTCGTTCGCCGCACGGGCCTTGAACGTACGATCGTCTTCAGGCTTCTCCGCACCCTTGAAGAGGAGGGGATGCTGCGGTGTCCGGAGGGTAGGCGCTATATTTCCAACGTCAGTATTCTCACCCAGAAGCGATTTCGCATAGGCTATGCGTCGCAGAACTCAGACTCCTTTTCCAAAGCAGTGACCCTGGGACTTCGTTGTGTTGCGGCACGCCATCCGATCGATCTTGTTGAGGTGGAGAACCGTTACAGCCCAAGGGCTGCATTGCGTAATGCGCAAGCACTGGCCGCTCAACGGGTCGATCTTGCCATTGAGTTCCAGGTCTATGAGCGCATTGGACCCCAGCTTTCGAAGATCTATGAGGCGGCGTCCATCCCGGTGATCGCGGTGGAGATCCCCCAACCTGGCGCCGTCTTCTTCGGCATCGACAACTACAGCGTGGGACAACTCGCCGGTAAGTTACTGGTGAAGGCGGCACAGGCCCAGTGGCGCGGAGAGATCGACGAATTGTTGATGCTGGACCTGGAGATGGCGGGATCGCTGCCACATCTGCGTATCTCGGGCGCCGAAGCCGCAGTACGGAAATCGCTCTCCAGAAGTTATCAAGTGGTGCGTCTTGACTCTCGCGGGGAAATGGAGCGCTCTTTCGAGCTAGTGCGCCGTCACATGCGTCTTTGTCCTCCCCGGCGTACACTCATCTTTGGAGTCAATGATCTGACCGTACTCGGGGCGCTGCGTGCGTTCGCTGAGGTTGGGCGAAGCGATTTCTGCCTCGCATTGGGCGTCGGCGCGTTTCCTGAGGCGCGCCATGAGTTGCGACTTCCGCAAACGCGGATGATTGGATCCATCGCAACGTTTCCCGAGCGGTATGGGGAATACCTCGTCCAGATTGCCCTGGATATGCTGGAAAAGAAGCCCGTGCTCCCTGCTATGTATGCGCCCATTCAGCTCATCACGCCAACCAACATCGACAAGTTCTACCCTCCGGTGCTGTTTGCCAACCTGGAGTAACAACGAAAGCCACGGAGCTTCCTGCGGAGTTGCTGCTCGGCTGCCCATGGGGGCGCGAAAGCCGGCATCCGGATAGCGCTCGTTCCAGCGTTTGACGCGGGACAACATCGTTCTCCATATTGCTATATCCGCAATAACGAGTGGATTATCACTTCGTCCTTGCTTGTTCCTGCCCATTGCATTTGGATCGTCTGAGAAATAGTGAGGCAAAGAATCGGAAGATGAAGATCACTGAAATCAAATTGTACAAAGTAAGGTCGGGCAACACAGGTGAGCGAGGCGCATCTTTCGGTCAATCGCAGTACTGGGGCGGCGGCTGGCAGACCGGGCTTCACATCGCGAACCCGATGTCCATCTATCCAAGGTTTGCGCAGAAGCGCACGTTGTGGATGGGGCCCGGGCAGGATCCGTACGCGATCGAGATCCTGACCGATGAAGGCGTCACCGGATGCGCTGTGAACTACGGGGGAGGAGCGTATGCCTGCGCAGTCATAGAGCAGCACTTTCGGCGATTCCTTGTGGGTCAGGATCCGTTCAACATCGAGCTTATCTGGGATCAGATGTATCGCTCGACGATGCCGTATGGGTTGGGCGGCGTTACCGCAATGGCGATGAGCGGCGTGGACCTTGCCCTGTGGGATCTGATGGGCCGCGCGCTCGGGCAGCCCGTCTACCGGTTGCTTGGCGGCAAGACCAAGGACAGTATTCCCTGCTATGTAACCACTCATCCTGACCTCATCTCGCACTGGAAAGGGAGCGGCTTTCTCGGCGTCAAGATTGCTGCGCCATGGGGAGTTGCGGACGGAAGAGTTGGTCTCATCAAGATGCAGCGCTGCTTGGAGGACTGCCGCGGCGCACTGGATGAGGAGATGGAACTCATGGTGGATTGCTATCTATCCTGGGACATCGAGTTCGCATCGCGGCTGGCGCAGCGGGTACAAGGGCTGGACATTAAGTGGTTCGAAGATCCTTTGCAAAATGGGTGGGCTGAGCATATGAATGCGGAGTTGCGTTCGCGGATCAATCCAATCGATGTGGCTATTGGCAATCTGGAGTACGACGTGAAAGCCTTTGCAGCGATTCTGGCTGCGCGCGCATGCGATGTGATCCAGCCGGAGATTCAATGGTGCGGAGGCATGACCGCGGTGCGGCGCATTGCGGCGATGGCCAAGCCTTACGACATCCCCGTTATCCCCCATGGGGCAGGGGTATACAACTATCACTTCGTCCAATCGAATGTGAACTCTCCCTTTGCGGAGTACCTCTCAGTAGGGGATGGAACGTCGGTCCGTCCCATCTTCGAAGCCATCATCGGGGAGCCTCTACCGGTTGACGGCCGCGTCACGCTCGGCAACCTGCCTGGCTTCGGTGTCGAACTGAATAGAGAACTGCTGGAACCGATGAGCTTTTAGAAGCAGAGGGCTGAGCCGGTGCCTAAGAAGATTCAATGTGGAGTGATCGGTGCGGGTTGGTGGGCGACCTTCGCGCATATTCCGAGCCTGCAAGAGCATCCCGATGTGGAACTGGTGGCGATCCAGAACGATAACCCAACGGAGGCAGCGAACATTGCCGCGGCGTTTGGCATTCCTCGGAGCTACCGCCGGGTGGATGACCTGCTGGCTAAAGAGCGGATCGACGCAGTGATCGTCAGCAGCAGCGCCAACCTGCACTTCCACGACGCATACGCGGCGCTTGACAACGGAAGACATGTGTTGATCGAAAAGCCGATGACCATGACGGCAGCCGAGGCGGAAGATCTGGCTTGCTTGGCGAAAAAGCGAGATTTGCAGTTGCTTGTCAGTTGTCCGTGGCATTACACCGCGCACGCCGGCGAGGCAAAACGGCTGGTGCGGAAGAGAGAGCTTGGCGACATCCGCATGTTGAGTATTCTGATGACCAACCCCATCAACGATCTTTTGCGAGGGACAAACACTCGGCCAACCCATGGCCAACCTTACATGCATCCGCGACGTGGAACCTACAGCGATCCTAAAGTCGCCGGAGCGGGACAAATTTACACACAGGTTTGTCACGCCGCCGCCTACTTAACCTTCCTGACCGGAGCGCGGCCGATGGAGGTCTTTGCGCGATTCCATAACGACGGAGCGGTGTTGGACATCTACGACACAGTGAACCTGCGCATGGATGATGGCTCTATCGCGAGCATCGCAAGCACCGGGGCTACCAGCCTGGAGCGGCGTGACTTTGAAGTGCGTGTGTTTGGAACGAAGGGCATTCTATTCCTGGATCTTTGGCGCGGAAAGATGGAGTTCGTTCCCCTGCAAGGAGAGCCAAGGAGCTATCCGCAACTGCTCCAGGAGGAGATCTACCCCCATAAGGCTCCGGCTCGGAATCTGATTGAGTCCATATTGGACCCGCAGGCCAACCTTGCTCCAGCGGAGATTGGAGTGGCGGCGATGGAGGTGATTGAAGGCGCATGCCGTTCAGCCCAGAGAGGAGAGAACATACTGGTTTCCTCCTTGATGGAGAGGCGGAGATGAAGCCGGTAACCCTCAATGGGATCACGTGGAACCATAGCCGCGCCTTGCCGCCGCTGGTGGCGACGGCGCAGCGCTTCGAGGAACTTCATCCGGGTGTGGAGATTGTGTGGCGACGGCGCAGCCTGCATGAGTTCGGGCACGCGGACATCACAGAGCTTGCAAAAACCTTTGATCTGTTGGTGGTGGATCATCCCTTCACCGGCGATGCGGAGGCGAAGGGAGCGCTCGAGGATCTTCTGCCGCTCTTAACTGCGGAAGAGGTGAAGGACTTTGAGACGGACACAATGGGCCAGTGCTTTGAGAGCTATGTCTATCACGGCAGGCTGTACGCTCTTCCCATTGATGCCGCGGCTCCGGCTGCGAGCCTGCGCCCTGATGTGCTTGCTCGTAATGGAGCTGAGACACCAGGCATGTGGAGCGATGTGATCCGTCTGGCGCACAGAGGCCTGGTGCGCATGCCCGCGTTCCCAGCCGATCTTTTCCTGAACTGGATGGGGCTCTGCGTCTCGTCCGGCGCCACTGTCGCTTCCAATCCTGAACAGCTCGCGGATCGCCAGATCGGGACGGCGGCCCTGGAGATGCTGCGCGAGTTGGCCGAGTTGATGCCTGCGGAGATTTATAGACTGAATCCCATCGCGCTCTACGAGCAAATGGCCAGCACGGATCGGATTGCCTACTGCCCATTTGCCTATACCTATAGCAATTACTCTCGCGAAGGCTTCGGAGCGAAGCGCGTCCGATTCGCTGATCCGGTTTTGCTGAATGATGGCCGAACCATGCGTACAGTGCTTGGAGGAACAGGGATAGCGATCTCGACTAGCTGCGCAGAGCGTTCCCTGGCGCTCGAGTACATCCGATTCGTCGCCAACCCAACCTGCCAGCGAACGCTTTACGGAGTAGCGGGAGGACAACCGGCGAGGCGAAGCGCCTGGCGGGACGCTGAACTGAACGCGCTGAGCGATGACTTCTTTCTGCGCACGGCCGGAAGCGTCGAGACAGCATACGTAAGGCCGCGTTATCGGGGCTATGTCGCGCTTCAGGAGCACGGCGGATCATGCATCGCCGAGTTCTGTAGAGATGGCGGCGATGCGCAACTTGTGCTGGAAAAAGTCGATGCGCTTTACCGTGCAAGCCTCGGAGGAGGTTCTCAATGATGCAATTTTCATGCGCGGATTTTACCTTTCCGGTTCTGGAGCGGCTGAAGGCGCTGCGGCTGATCAACCTGCTGGGCTTTGACCATGTCGATATTGGGCTCTTCGCGCGCAGCACCCACTTTTCTCCAGCGGCTCTCGATGCGTCGCCGAGGCTTTATACGGCTCAGGCGATTGCAGACCTCAAGGAGGCCCAACTGGCGGCTTCGGATGTTTTTCTGCAGATAGGCAGAGAACCGGAAGAGTGCGCGGCGAATGATCCAAGCCCGCTTCAGCGGGAGAGCAATCGGAACGCGTTCGTGCGTGCGGTCGAGTTCTGCGCCGCTCTGGGGTGCAGGCACCTTACAGGATTGCCTGGAGTCTTCCATGCGGGTGTTGAACGCCGTCAAGACTTGGAACTGGCCGCGCGGGAGGCGTCTGGGCGGAAAGCAGCTTGCACAGCCGCTGGCCTGGAGTATGCAATTGAACCGCATGCGGGATCGATCTGTT
>JAJZVZ010000243.1 GCA_021846945.1 Acidobacteriota bacterium
GTTTCGCCCGCAGGCTGCGCGCTCACCGTGACTGAGTAGCTGGCGCCGGAGGCAACCGCGGTGGGGAAGGTGAATGAAGTTGCTCCGGAGGCCGGAGAGAGCGTCTGTCCGCTCACCGTTTCCTTCAACGTCAGCCCGCTGGCGGTCAGTCCACTGATCGTGCCGCCAACGGTATACGTGGAGCTTACCGTATTGGCCGTGCAGGTCACCTGAACGTTCGTCACGTTGGCCGAGGCGAGGGTTCCGGAGCTGTCTGCCACGGCGCAGGTTTCGCCCGTGGGCTGCGCGCTCACAGACACATAATACTGAATGCCGGAGGGAAACGCCGTGGAAAAGGTGAAGTTGGTGGCTCCAGAAGCCGGGGAAACGCTCTGCCCATTCGTGGATAGAGTGAGCCCGCTCGCGGTAAGACCGCTGATTGTGCCGCCGATGGTGTATTTGGAGCTTCCGCCACCGCCGCCACTTCTGCCGCACCCTCCGATCAGCAAGCTCGATGCAAGGACAGCTCCTACCCAATACAGAGAACGCATGGAATACCTATGATTTGTGGGCATGATCAGTTTCACCTTTCCACTGCGGGGAATCTTTGCGTCAGATCTGCGAAGCAATCAACGACGTGCGGTGCGGCGCGGCGCTTGGTACTTACGCCAAGTACCCGTTCGCTCCAGCTCTTGACTTCGCAGGAGGATTGTCTTTACCGCGACAGCCATCGCACAATACGCCTTGTGGCGTATTACCGGGAAAGTCAACGTAGGCGAGTTCGCCGTGGCGCTGCCAGCTTTTCAACGGCGCTATCGCTGTCCACACGCGAACCCGCTAAACATGCTTCCCCCGCGCAAACTGACGCAGCGAGGCGGGTTTTTACGCCTAGCTTCCGATAGACGCGCTCCAGATGCTTCTTTACTGTGAGCGGGCTGATACACAAGCTTGCGCCAATCTCAGCATTGGACCGTCCGCGGGCGATCCAGAGCAAAACTTCCGCTTCGCGATGGCTTAGTCCCAGCTTCCTGAACCGGGCAACGGCAACGGTTTCGTTCATTAGAGGGTCTCTTGCCGTCAGTTCCTGCATCAGCAACGAATTGTGCTTAGATTCAGGCCACACACAACCGCAATGCCATCTCGCAATCGCGGCAAGGCGCTCCTGCCCGGCGGATTCATTGTTGGCAGGGATATGGCGATTGCCAATACGCTTTTGGGCGTATAGGCCGAAAGACCAGCTATGAGCGCTTTCGTTGCGTATCGAGGATTCCGTCCGATTCTTGACGTTCTAGCGCCATCGCCGCGGCTGCAGTACGCGTCTCCACTCCGAGCTTTTGCAGGATATGTTCGACATGCTTCTTTACCGTGGCAGTTCGCATGGCAAGGATGATCGCAATCTCCTGGTTCGTCTTCCCGCGCGCGATCCAATCCAAAACTTCGCGCTCCCGGGCGGTGAGCGCCAAGCTAGTCGAACCATTCCCTGCGGTGCTGACCGTTTGTTCTTCCATCAGGATCAAATGTTCGCCCTCCTGTGAAAGAAGCCGCAGCAACAAGCGCTTGCTCCCATTGTCAATCACCAGCGGCGAGCGCACCGGCGGCGCATCGTCGCTGCCGCCAAATAACAACTCGTGCGCACGCACCCAGCGGAGCAAGGCGTCTGGAAGCAGACCATTGGCCTGCCGGATCACGCCAAAATAATCTGCCAAATGCTGCCGCCCTCGAGAATTGATGAAATTCACCCGCCCGCGTGCGCTGCACTCAATTACTCCCGTGTTGAGTTGCTCGATGCACTCCTCCAGCACCCGCAGTTGCCGCTTCACGCGCTCGTTAAGCCGCGTCTCCCGCCAGATCTGCGCAATGTACGGGCGGACAAGATCGACGATCAGGTGCTCCCGTTCATTGAGCATGCGCTCGTCATGCCAGCCCATCTCAATGGCCCTTGGCAAGCTTCCGGGAATACCGATGCTGAGCGCATCATCGCACCCGCGAGCATATTTGCCGGGGCTGACGCGCAGAATCTTTTGGAAATGGCGGATGAAATGCGGCTGATCGGTAAAGCCCAGTCCCGCAGCAATCTCGCTTCCGGTCCTTCCTTTTTGCAGGAGCCTTCGCGCTTCGGCGATGCGGAGTTGAAGATGATAGGCATGCGGTGGCGAACCCACCGCCCGCGTAAAAGCCCGCACCAGGCGATAGCGGCCAAGGCCGCTAGCCGCAGCCAGTTCATCCAAGGTCACCTGCCGGTTGAGACTGGTACGCAATAAATCTTTGGCTCGGCCAACGGCTCGCGTCTCGGAACTGTCGTCGGTTAATGAGGGTGCCCGTTCGGCGTAGCCGAGCAGCCGGCGCACGATCTCCGCCTGACGGCTCTCGATCTCAAGAAGCGACGCGGCGCCCGACTCGGCGATTTCGCCCAGCTGCCAAACCGCCTGGTTAAGTCCATCATCTGCGGTCAGAGCCGTGCGCAGATGGAGATTGGCGGGGAGTCCCAACTCTCCAATGGCCATCGCAACGTCTTCGGGAGGGATCATCGCCACCTTGAACCGGACGCAGGATGGATTCGAAAGTGTGCGATGCGTCTCTCCCGGCTCGATCAACATCAGACCGGGGGAGCGCATCGTGTGGCGCCGTCCGCGGTAAGCCCAGGTTTGCCCGTAATGAGGGCTCGCGCAGATCGTATAGGTTTCGTGATAGACGGTCCAGAGATGGCGGGAGCTATGGGCAATCAGATATTCCCAACCTGCAAAATCAGTGGGGCGGATCCAGTTAATCCGCTCTTTTGGATCATCCGGTAGCATTCGTATACCCTCGACTGCGTGATAACGGCAATTTCGTGCAATCGTGCGATGCCTTCTCGGGGGATTCTTGAATCAATCCTCAACTTCGCGGCCGCAAAAAGATACAGCCGATCCGTCTCGGCGTGGGACATAAATTCATGTGGAACACCCAGTGCCGGTTTGCGTCTGGGGCCATAGTTCTAACAGTGCGAAAGCGATCTTTGATTCGACCTAGATTCCGGTAGAGACAGATCACGCATCATCAGTGCCGCCTTCACCAATGTGACGCCGCACACATCCTAACCTAATCGAAGAGCCGAATTTGTGATCTGGATCACAATTGTCCTGCCCCGGAACCTGACATCCCTTCTGTGATCGGCACTGGGACAATCCGGCGTGATATGTCTTCTTGAAAATTTGAACCCAGGCCGGAGGGCGAGTTGCATCTTGAGATCAGACAACTCCCCCATAAGGCTGCTGGTGTCCCGGCATTCTGAATGGCCTGCATGAGGCCAGCGACACTCCCGCGAAGAGCAGATCCTCGGCGAAGGCAGCAGCAGATGATCGTAGCCGACGCGAGAACACGTTCGTCGGGCAGGATTTCGAGCAGGTCCAGCCGCCTGAACAGCATTGGTGGAAGTCACGAGAGTGCGACAGTCGTTCTGAGGCATTGAGGTTACCTGTGCCGTAGGCTGTGCCATGCCGTGCGTGCCCAAATGCGTAAAATCAATAGCTTATGCGACCAGACAAGAGTGCTTCCGTGCGGGCTTATTTTAGAGGTAAGTGCTTGATTCTGAATTGGCGGCCCCAGGGATTCGAAGCCCGATATGCTGATCCGGCATCAGCAAACTCGGGCTACATACCCGCCGATTTCGCTGGCTTGAGTTGGGTAGGGGTGCTGAAAGTGGGCAGAGCAAGTAGATAGCGCCTAAGACGGAATATCACGTCCTTGCGAGGCCCGTTTTGCAGCAACTTGTCCACTGTCCGAGAAGGCCGTTTTGCGTCCGAGTGGCGTTTCGGGAGCTGAGCGACTTATCGCAAGAAGTGCTTATTTCTGGCATGTCGCCGGTGGTCCCAGCAGGTTAGAGCAAGGCAGCCGCTTGGCGCGATGCGGCGGACGCATTTCTTTCGCCTGATTTCTTTTGGCTATTCCCGAGGGTTGAGCTTGGCGTCATCCCGGGGCTATTTCCGTCCCGGCCGGCTGGCAGTCAGGCAGCCACTCTTAGGGGATTCACTCGGTGTCGGCTGGCAAGGCGCCTGCTAGAACGATCGGCAGCGTTGGGCTTGTGGAGCCGGATGCGCTTTCGACCGTAACCCCCAGGGCTTTGGCCTTGATCCCTGAAGGAATGTCGGGCAGTACAAGATGAGCATTGCCGGCAGCGTCAGGACGGAAAAGACCTGCCGGAACTGGCGGGTGTCCATTGGCGGGAATAATCCAAAGCTCGTAGGTTTTGTTGGGAGCAATAGGGGCCAGGTTGGAGGCTTCAAGGATCAACGCACCCCGGGATGCCAGATATGCCGCGCGCGCCGATGGGGCAGGATGCGGCGTGCCGGCGGTGAGCAGAACATGGCGCGCAGCCGGAGCGGTGAGAAGTTCAAGGACTCGCTGTGCACGCTGTGATGCATCGGCTTGCGCCTCTACAAGCGCGGATTTACTCCTGAGCTCATCATTTGCCTGGCGGAGTTTTACACCCAGGACCAGTGAGATCAGAAGGAGTGCGGCAGTTGCAGCCCAGGGTATCCACCGGGACGCGGTGCGCGCTTTTGCGGGGCGCTGCGGACTGGGAACACGATCGGTGATTCCGACTACGCGCGAGGCTGGTAGCGGAGCGGCCTTGATCCTCTCAAGGAATCTGTTGCGTGCGCCTTCCGGCAACCGGCGATGCTCCACGCTCATGGCGAGCAGCGCCAGGGTAGCCGATTCCTTCGCAAGGTTTGCGCGACACTCCTCGCAGCCCTCCAGATGGGCCGCGATCTGGGCTTGCTCCTCGGAGCCAAGCGCATGCATCGCGTAGAGCGTGAGGTCTTCCTGCGGGATGTGCCTATGACCTGTCATGCCTGCAACGCCTCCCGCAATGAGGTAATTGCCGACCGAATGCGTGTCTTGATAGTGCCTAGAGGAACGCCGGTTTGCGCGGCGATCTCGGAGTGGCTGAGGCCCTCAAAGAAGGCCAGCTCGAGAGGATGCCTCTGGTCGCCAGGCATGGTGTCGAGATGCGCGCGAACTCTCTGCATGACGATATGACGTTCTGTCTCCAGGGCAAAGTCAGTCGGCATTGCCAACGTGACTTCGTCCACCGGTTCGGAGGGCTTCCTCCGCCGCAACGTATCCACAGCGCGATTGCGTCCGACAACCGCGAGCCACGCGGGCAGCGAGCCGCGCCCTGACAAAAACATGCCAGGATTTTCCCACAGCCTGAGAAAAGTCTCCTGCATCACGTCTTCCGCTAATTCGGCGTCCTTGAGAACGCGAAGCGCGATGGAATACACCAGGCTTCCGTACCGGTCAAAGATCTCGGTCATCGCGTCCCGATCCCTTAATCGCACCCGATCGAGAAGGGCATCATCGGTCATCGAACCGGAACCGTCTCGCCCGTGTATGTAGAGATTCCTGTCCATAGAACGCTTGATCGATGCTGCACGATTGGAGGAAGATTCATCCATGCTTCTTGCCGAGCCGGAGGCTGCGCGCTGCAGCCGCCCGCGAGAGTCATGCTGCTTGGATGCGTGGGCTCCTCATTCGTCCTGAGCGCGGATGAGGAAAACGCCGGCCCTCTGTACTCTGAAGACAGTCCCTCGCAATCCCTACTATACAGAACGCGCGACAGGGCGCTTTGGATTGGCTGCCCTTCATATTTTTAAGAGCGGTAACTCCTTCTTCTTTCCTTTAGCGCCCTATCCCAGTAGAACCCCCGCAATTCTTCTCTCTGATCCAATCCAGTCGCCGGACTGAGGCGTTCAGGAAATGTACGGCCAACCGTGAGAGAAAGGAAAGCGATGAAGGCCCTGACGAAAGCCTTTTTGGGATTGGCGCTTGTTACCTGCTCGCTTGCAGCGAGCGCACAAACAAAGAACCCCCTGGTTGGCGGCGCAGCAATGTATCCAACCAAAACCATTTTTGAAAACGCGGTGAAGTCGCCGATTCACAAGACTCTGGTAAGCGCAGTGAAGGATGCAGGATTGGCGGACACGCTCAACGGCCCGGG
>JAJZVZ010000244.1 GCA_021846945.1 Acidobacteriota bacterium
CTTATGAGGCGGATCCCGGCGAGGATCAGGTCGCGGAGGCAGATGTCTGCGCCGGCATACCTGCTAAGAGTCTTGAACGTATCCATCAGGGTGGTTGCCCCGGAGAGATTCATCGTTCCCCGAGCGCGGGCGACGGTCGATCTGCCGCGCTGCATGTCAAAGAGGGATGGCGCGATAGAGGGATCTCCAGATTCCGCATCGATGCAGGATGACATTGTTCCTGACCATCAGCCACGGACGTTTGCCTTTAACCAACCGATGTGACACAATGTGACACATGAAGACAGTCACGATCCGCGAACTCCATCAGGCTACCGGACGATGGGTCCGGCAGGCGCAGGCCGGAGACGTCTATGTAACCGAACGCGGGCGGCTGATCGCCAGGATCGTTCCGGCGTCACCCCTTCCGCCGCAGCCATTTTTCGCAGATCCCACCTATACGCGGGCCTTCATTCGTGAACGCGCCCGCCTGCGCGGCGGGACCGATTTGACGCAGATCGTCGGCGAAGAGCGAGACCGGGAGATCCGGTGATCTACTTCGATACCAGCTATCTGGTCCGACTCTATTACCAGGATCCGGGGGCCGAGGCGGTGCGTGCGCTGGCGGCCAGCGATCATCTGGCCTGTGCGGCTCACGGGCAGGCGGAGATGGTCGCCGCCTTTCATCGCAAGCTGCGCGATGGCGCGATCCGGCCCGCCTCCTATGCCGTGTTGATTGGCCAGGTGGAAGCGCACATTAAGGCCGGCGCCTTCCGCTGGATTCCACAGAGCGAGGAGATTCTGTTCCGAATCCGAAAGGCCTACGAGAAGCTACCGGCGAGCGTGTTTCTGCGCGCGGCTGATGCGGTCCATCTGGCGACCGCGGCCGAGTCGGGGTTCCGCGAGGTGTATTCGAACGACTTGCACCTGCTCTCCGCGGCAAAGCACTTCGGCCTCGTCGGAAAGAACGTCATCTGAGCGTATGACTGGGTTCCGATTGTGAGATGAGATTGGCTATGAGCGGGAGGCATGGTCGCCGGCGCCAACTTGCTCACCCAGTAGATCCTCGGCGTTGCGCTTTCGAATCTGGGAACAATCAGCGGTTGGCGAATTCTCACGGAGAGAGATTCTGCCATTGTGCCCAGCGAATTGGGAGTATGCGGAATTTTCCTGCCGCTTCGCCGCCATGCGGGTCAGGCAACACCGTACAAGGCCATACAGGTCGCGCACCGTCGGAGAGGCCGGGTGTTTCCTCGAGACCGTTCTCAGGAGATGGGCCTAACGTCAAAACCTGGACAGTTCTGGCCAGCGAGAACCAAAGCTACCGGCCTGGGTCGGCTTCTGTAACCTGCAAGGGCCGTCTGGCAGCCTCTATAGACGGGCCGCCCCTCATCCGCGCTGACTCCGCCAACCTCTTGGCCGTCCGCAGTCACCCGACGGTCAAGGGTGCAAGAGTGGCATCCTGCCAACCCACATCTCAAAAACGAGATGCGGGGCACCCGCAACGTCGCCCGAGGCTGTGAAGGAAGTAGGGACCGGCCGCCTCTTTAAGCGACCGCCTACATGTTGGTTAGCTTTGGGTGCTTGGTGTGCCATTCCGTCTCCCGCTCATAGGCGCGCGCCAGCGCCAGTACCGTGGGCTCCGCGAACGGAGCGCCACCGATTTGTAGTCCAATCGGCAGCCCCGCGGCAGAAAAGCCACAGGGCACAGTGATCACAGGCACTCCATAAGCGTCAAACGGTGAGGTATTTCGGAGGCCGAAGCGTTGGAAGTTTCGGCTTTCGGCAAAGCTCTCTGCTGTGCTCACCATGGTGGGCGTAACCAGCACATCCACGTCTGCGAATACCTGGCTGATCTGCCTGCGTAGCAGGTTCATCTGACGAAGGGCCTCAGCGTAATCCGCAGCATGGAAATGAGCGCCGGTGAGAATGCGCTCGCGAGTCAAAGGCTGGTACTGATCGGGAGAAGCGGCGATCCACTTCGAGTGATAGGCATACGCCTCCGTCTCCAGGATCAACCGCGTATTCGGAAGGTTTGGGAGCTCCACATCCACAGCGCTCTTCGTCAGCTTTCGCAGCACGCCGATCGCAGTCTCGACCGCCGCTGCAACCTCGCTATCGAGGTTCTCAAAGAAGGGCGAGCGCGGAATACCAAGACGCAACGTGGACGTCTGCATCTGCGTCGCGCGTATATCGTCAGTCACCGGCACATCGACGCTCGCGGGATCCGGTGGGTCATAGCCGGCAATGATCCCCAGCACCAATCGGCAATCTTCCACTGTTCTGCAGATCGGCCCCGCATGGTCAAGCGACCAGGAAAGCGGGATCACGCCACGCAGGCTGACACGGCCATAGGTTGGCATCAACCCGACCACCCCGCAATACGAGGAGGGTATCCGAATGGAGCCTCCCGTATCGGTGCCCAGGGTTGCAAAACAGAGGCCGGCAGCCGCTGCAACGGCGGAGCCGCCCGAGGAGCCGCCGCTGATGTGGTCGAGCGCCCAGGGGTTATGAACCGCTCCGAAGTAGCTGACGTCAGAGGTTCCGCCATAAGCGAATTCATGGAGGTTCAGCTTCCCCAGCAGGATCGCTCCGGCAAGTTTGAGCCGGCGAACGACCTCCGCGTCTTCCGTGGGTATTCTGTCCTTGAACAGGCCGCTCGCCGCGGTGGTGCGGATGCCCGCCGTGTCGATGTTGTCCTTCAGGGCAATGGGGATGCCGTGCAGCGGCCCTCGCCACGTTCCGCTGGCCTGCTCGGCTTCCATCGCACGTGCCTGGGCCAAAGCCTGCTCGCCGGTCACGGTAATGAAGGCATTTAACTGGCGGTTGTAGCGTTCGATTCGCGTCAGGCAGGCCTGGGTTAGTTCTACAGGTGAAACGGCCCTGCTGCGGAGCAGGTGACCCGCTTGCCGAAGAGTGATTCCGGTCAAATCCTGGGATCCCGCCGGATCCGGCGGCAGCGCCATGCCGCCGGCGGCCACGGCGGCTGAGGTAAGGAACTCTCTGCGCGTGGGGAACTCTGACACGGCGGTGGCCCTCCCGCGCCTATAGTAGCACCGGTCGTCAAGGGTTCCGTGTGGTTCCCCGGCGTTCGCCATTGCCCAAGGTTTTGTTCGATATCGCCGAAGGCCTGGCACTTTCGTTGCGGCCGACAGGTCCGCATTCCAGAGTGTTGGCGGCCCTTCGCCTTTGTGACTTCCGCTTAACCGGTTACTCGTCCGGAGGGTCGGACTGCCGTCAAAGAGTGGTTTGGCGATTTTGCAACAGTCGAGCGCCTACCGGCGCACAGAGGAGTTCAGGGCTCGTGAGGGGCGAACTTCCCCATCAAAACGTCTTGAGGTAATCCTCGATATATTCCCTCAGGCTGAGGCCAGAATTGCGCATGTTCTGCAAGTAAAGGATTTTTCCGCCGAGCCGTTTAGCGACCTTTAAGGGCCCGCGCTTGTCAGGCGATTCGCAGGTCAAGACTATCGAAGAAAAGGAACGAGAACCGACCCAAGCATCAGCTTCGTCCTTCTTCAAGCCTGTCGGCCTCATGGCAGCGATTGCAAAATGCGCCTGGAAGCGACGGACAAAATCTCCCTCTTCTTTCTCAAGCCAGACGCCTTGACCGAATCCCGCGACTCTCGGAGGACCGCTAGCCGGATTCATCCCTGAAAAACCGAAAAGCCATCTCACTTCCACGGTGCCGCCGGAAAGCGCGGCCTCAATGTAACGTTTGCGGCGGTCATTGTCCCCTCCATCTGGGGCGGCTTGCCATTCGATGTCGACCTCGCGCGGCATCGTGATAGCGAATCGCTCTGGCGGCAGTTCCTTTGCCAGATCGATCTCTTCTTTGAAGAAGAAGTGCCAAGCGTTGTTATCCAGCGTCAGTGCAATCTTTCCATCCGGACGCGCTTTAAACGGAATCACGGGAAATCCTCAATGCTCAAACAGGCGGGGCTCCGAAACTATGTTGTGCCAACATCGGCGCCTAGCCACTCACTACGGGAGACGAGTTCAGGCACTACAGGAGCGTATCAATCGTAGCAAAATCCCCGAACCATAGACCCCAATCGGCGAGAACAGGAAAACCGCTTATCAAGGGGTCCGCAAGCTCATGCAGAGGTTTGGTGGCGGGGACAGGGCGATTGTTTTGCGCGTTCCTGCTGACGTCACGGTAGTTCGCCAAAGTTCGACATGTCCCGATGCCTTACACGGAAGTTACGGGGTGTGACGGTGGGTACGAAGTAGGGTAGGGCCTGTAACTATATTCGGAATCAGCGCGAATGAATGCCTGGGAACGACCAAAATGGTGGTCGACTCAATGTGGCAGGCGGAATGCCTCAACTCGCTCACGAGCGTGGGGTTGTTCTTTTGCAGTGGTTTGCAGGAAGACCGTGGTGTTTCGCTCATAATGCACGGGGTCTAGCCATGTGCCGATGCCGCGGTCGCGGTAGCGTTCCAGCGCAGCTTTGGTTCCATCTTCTTTGGCCCGCGCTCGGAGGATCGGGCGCCATCGCATGCCGGGACGAAACAGCCAGCCATAGGCTCCCTCGCCTGATTGCTTTGATCAGCGCGCGCATCGTTGCGCTCGCCTCGGCGATGTCGTCTATAATTTAGATGGCATAGGGAGGACGGCATGGAGACCACATCCTTGAAGCTGAAGCAGGCCAGCGCTGTTTTGAAGGTTCAGCCCAAGGATTTGCAGAACCTTGTGCAGTTCGGCGTGGTCAAGCCGAAACGAGCCCAGGGTGCCTACCTGTTTGACGCCAGGGCGCTTCTAACGGCGAAGGTTGCGTTTTGCCTCAAGGAGTCTTTGGGGACGGGAACGAATGTTCTGGTGAGGCTGATCAGGGCCTTCCATGCTTCAGAGAAGCAGATCCGAGCAAAGAATCCGGAGTATGTTGTCTTTACCTGCCGATTCGCGCAGGGAGACGAGCCGGTTAAGCTGGGGGTTCCGCTTCGTTCGCTGGAAGAGCAGATTCAGAACGACATGGGGAGGGTGGCCCTCTACCGCGATCTTCCGCGCGGACGTAAACGCCCTGGCTGGAAGAGAGAGTTTCTAGCCACTCTGTCGGATGCCGCCAAGGACATGGGCAACGTTTCGGAGAAGGAGATCCTGCAAACGATAGGCAAACACAGGCAGGAGCGCCGCCGCACGCCGGAGATTGCCGTTGCCGCCGAGAGCTAAGCGAGCAAAACGCAGGGTCGTGGTGGATACCAGCGTGGTCGTCGCCGGCATTGCCGGTTTTCGCGAGCCATACGAGAAGGGTAGAAACCCAAGCGCCGATCTGCTCTTCAACTGGGCAGACACCGGCAGTTTTGTGTGGCTGTACTCCGAGGAAACACTCGCAGAATACAAGGCTGTTCTTGGACGAATGAGGGTCCGCCCACATATCATCGGCGCCTTTGTGAACCAGTTACGCGAACGAGCTGAGATGGTCGAGGTGCGTTCGCATGGCATACTATCGCCCGATCCGAACGACGATCCAATCTGTCATTGCTCGGAGGATGGCGGAGCGGACTATCTTGTAACCTTGAACATCAAAGACTTTCCTCAAGACCGCTTGCGCGCAGTGGTGGTTCGGCCTGACGAATTCATCTGAGGATCAGAGGCTATCGCTCTTTCCGTGTGGACGTGTCTCCCGAAGCGGGCTTGCTGTGGCGTTTTCATTCCACCCCGAACCTTGGGGAAAACGCCCATGAAGGTGGCGAAGCTGGGTTATACCTGCACGGAAAAAGCTTTAACGCCTCCGGCTTCGTCCGACCGCGGTGGCAAGATGATCGTCGGGCATCGGACCCCGTCGAGGAGGCGGGCTCTTACTCTGCCGTTCTATTACAAAATGTGTAATAATTCGGACGGGGGTTGGGATGACTGGGCTCGCTCTTGAGACTGTCCGCAAGCGTCGGGGCGTTTCGCAGTGGAAGGCAGCGCAGATGTTGGGGCTCTCGCAGTCCATGCTCTCCCACCTGATGGGATTCTCT
>JAJZVZ010000245.1 GCA_021846945.1 Acidobacteriota bacterium
CCGGTTTGTGGTGTGTGTCTGCATCGAATGCCCCTCACACTTGTAGAAACTTGAATGGCGGTAGTTGTGGCCGGGGAACTCAGATTCCCCAGAGCCAGCTCAGGACGTTGACCGCAAGCACGGCGATGCCGGTCCCGGCAGCCACGCCGGCCAGCGCCTTCTTCGCGCCCGGCTCGCCATGCGCGAACTGGTAGCCGCCGATCACAATGGCGATCAGGCTCGCCACTCTGGCAACCGTCCCGGTGAAGAGGTTCTGGAGCGCGGTGAACCCGGTATCGAACGGCGAACCGCTCTGCGCAAGCGCGGCGAGTGGAAAGAGAAGCGGCAGCGCAACCATCAGAATCGTTGGCCACCAGCGGCAGCGATGTTTTTCAGACAGCGCTTCGGAAGACTTCCTGCCCGGTTTCTGCGGTGAGCTTTCGGGAATTCTTTGCGGAATCATTGGCACCTCCGACGGCCAGGAATGTTACCGTCATGTGCCAAAAGTTAGCGCCGCTTTTCCGATCCGTCCAAGACTTCTTGTCTATGGCGCCATAGACCGCAGCTATGGCCAATTGTGTGTGTCTGAGCCATGACCGAGCCGTCGGTGAACTCCGCATGTAGATGGGTCGATGCTACGTCTCCTTCGTCTCGATTTGCGCATTGGCGGCGATAATGCGCCAACTAAGATGATTTCGTTCATTGGGCCTACCGCCTTTCTCAGAGTGAGTGTTCGGGCGCAGATTGCCTAACAGGTGGCGCAGCCCTCTCCTCGCAAAGACCGCCGTGCCTCGATTATCAGCAGAGGCAGAATTGCGAGCGCTGCTGCCGAATCAATCCAGGGCAGGTGGAAAGCCGCGTTGATGGCCAACCCGCCGAGCGCGATGGCGGCCATGTAGGCGCATGTTGCCGATTCCACGGCGTCGGCGGCCAAGGCACGATTGTTGAGGGCGCGCGCCGCTCGTCGCTTTGCCCATGCGAGTAATGGCATGATCAAGAGCGCGGCAACTGTGATGCCGATGCCTGTACAGCTTGTCTCCGGCCTGACGTGCTTCACCATCGAAGCAATCGAAGTAGCCAGAATGACAGCTGCGAGCAAAAACAGAAGGTAGCCGGCGAACTGCGAAGCTCGACGCTCGCTGAGATGTCCTGGCGAAATGGCTGCCAGCAGGACAACGCTTGCGGAGAGCAATTCAATTCCGCTGTCGGCCCCAAAGGCCAGAAGCACAGGGCTGTGCGCCTCGAACGAAGCGTAGAGGGATATGCCGGCCTCCGCCAGCATCCACAGGACCGTGATGCCCTGAAGCCAAAGCACAGCGCGGGGCATATTCGATCTCTCGACGCACGATTCAGGACTGCTCAAGGTGACTGTGCCGCCTTTTCTGCGAGCCAACATACCGGCAAAGTGTTAGCGGCTCTCCAGCCCACCGCCGTCATATCGCATGATAACATTCTCACGAGAGTGCGAATATGAGAACGGCGTTACGGACTAAGACGAGACAAGAGGCTGACTCCGAACTGGAGGAAGGCGCTATTCCGTGTTTCAAGGAGGAACTGGTCACACGGCTAAAGAAGGAGTTGCCGCCGGACGACGTGCTGGAGGATGCGTTGATTTTGTTGTCAGCAATCTCCGATCGAGCCCGTCTGAAAATCCTCTGGGCCATGCGGAATGGCCAGGAATTATGCGTGTGCGATGTCTCCCACGTGCTTGGAACGACAATTTCGACGGCGTCTCACCATCTGCGCAAGCTGCGCGATCTGAAGGTTCTCAAAACGCGCTACGACGGGAAGTGGGTCTACTACTCCTTGCGCAGTGAACTCGCCGGCGATGTTGTGACGGATTTGATCAAAAGTGTTCGAGGTGTCCGTGACTGATCGGGAGATGAGCGGATCGAGACGGCGTTGCAGCTTCATTGCGTTCGGAACCGGGCTTCTCTTCTGTTCGTTTCTTCTCACCGGCTGCATTCGTTATCACGCCAGGCCTTTTAATCCGGTTCAGTATCAGGCGAACTTTCTCAATCGCAGACTTCAGAATCCCGGCTTGGCCGATTTCGTCCGAGCCAACGGGTCACCCTCTGCCGTTTGGCCGCCACCTAGCCTGACCCTGGAGGACACAAACCTGATCGCGGCGTATTACAACCCTGATCTGGCAGTCGCACGAGCTCAACTCGAGTCGGCCAAAGCTGCGGTCATCACCGCAGGAGGACGCCCCAACCCGGCGATTTCCGGCGGGGCGGGGTATGAAACCGTCCCGCGCTACCCTGTTGCCATCCATTTTGATTTGAGTCTGCCAATTGAGACGGCGGGAAAGCGCCACTACCGAATCCTTGTAGCCCAGGAACAACTTGGCGCGGCCAACGTTGAGTTGAGAGAAGCCGAGTGGAACACCTACGTCAAAGCCAGAGATGCTTGGTTTGAGTATGCCGCTGATCAGCAATTGGCTGAGGCACATCACGCCGAAGCGGCAGCGCGCGCCAGAGCAGCATCCTTGCTCGAACAGCGATTGGCGGTTGGCGAAGTCTCGGAACCCGTGGTGAATCAGGCGCGCATCGCATCGAGTGAGGCCGCACTCGCGTCTGCCGCCGCAGAGGGTAGAAAGGAAACCGCTGAAACAGATCTCGCCAATGCACTTGGGCTGACGCCGGAGGCCATTCGCAAGACCGCACCGGATGCGAGCAAATTCATACCTCCGCCCGCACTTGAGTCCCTACCCTTCTTTGAAGTGCAGCAGAAGGGACTTCTCAACAGGCTGGATGTGCGTCGCGTCGAACTCGAATATGCGGCAGCGGAAGCCCAACTCCATTTAGCCATCGCGCAGCAGTATCCCGATATCCAGCTGAACCCTACCTATGACTACCAGGAAGGCTTTCACCTCTACAGCTTCGGCCCCAGCCTTTCGATCCCCGTTTTGAACCGCAATAGAGGCCCTATAGCGGAAGCCAATGCCCATCGCGCTGCCACACAGGCCAGGTTCGAGGCCATCCAGGATCACGCAATCGGCGAGATGCAACACGCTCTGGCGCAATATAAGGCCGCCCTGCTTCAGTACCGGGAAGCAAATGAGCATTGGCTGGCGCTCCAGCAGAATCAGGAACGACGCATGGAACGGGCGGTACAGCTGGGCAACGAAGATCAGCTCGCCCTGACGGAAACGCGAGTTGAGACGGCCGTTGCACAGCGCGCCCGCACAGATGCCTTACAGAATGCGTGGCACGCCTACGAGGCGCTCGAAAATTCCGTTCAAGTGCCCCTGACTGGGGTTCGGATCGTTAATCAATCTTCCGCGAAAGCTACCGGAGTGAAGCCATAAATGTGCAGATTGAGAAGCTGTGTTCCCCTCGTGGGCCTATGCCTGATCGTATCGATGCTCCTCGCCATTGCGGGCTGCCATCGCTCGGCTTCTTCGGATGAAAAAGCCGACCGGGTGGAGTCCACGCCGCATTCCGATCAGACGAATGGTTTTGTTGTTCATCTCGACCGTGAAGCACAGAAACGAATGGGCCTGGCAGTAAAGGTGGTCAGTGTCTCCACCTACGAACCACGTGTGGAACTTTATGGCACTCTGGAGAGCGACCCCGCTGAAGTGTTCGTGGTTCGCGCTCCTGTGACGGGGACGTTGCAGGCCAGTCATGGAGAATGGCCGACTCTTGGCTCCAAGGTGGCTGACCACGCTTCCGTCGCCTCCATCGTTCCGCAGCTCGCCGGAGCCGATCAGCTAACGCTGGCTGATCGATTGTCTACGATTCAGGCTGAAGTGCAAACCGATTCTGCGTCACTCACAGCTTCAACCGCCGAGTATGAACGCTTGAAGACCCTCAATGCCGAAAACCAGAATGCGTCGGACCGTGCGTTCCAGGAGGCGGAAGCCAGTATGAAGGGGGATCAGGCCCGACTGGAAGCGGCCCGAGGCTCCGAAAAGCTACTACAAGCCGCGTTGCACGGAACGGCAAAGGGCTCCTTTGTCAGCCCTCTGATCGCAGAACGTGGCGGCGATGTTTCGCAGGTGTTGGCGCAGCTCGGCGAGACGGTCGAGGCGGGACAGCCGGTTTTTCAGATCAGCCGGTTCAGGGCCCTCATCGCCCGGCTGAACCTTCCTCTCTCTCAGCCAGCAGCGCTTCCGATCACGAGCGCAGTCATCTCTACTGTAGGGGACGAGAACAATACAATCCCAGCGAGCTTTGTTGCCGAGGCGCCCACGGTTCAGTCCGAATATCAATCGGAAACCCTGTTGTTCCGCGTGACATCGCGGACGGGAGATTTGCGGCCGGGACAAGCGATAGAAGGCTGGATTCGGGCGAAAGGTGGCTCACCGCAATCCGGAGTGCTCATTCCTTATGACGCCGTCGTTCGCTACCAGGGCCGAAACTGGGTCTATGTGCAGGCCACTGACACCGAATTCGCCAGAAGAGCTATCACCCTTTCTGAACCAGGAAATGGCGGCTGGTTTGCAACCGCTGGGTTCCAAGCCGGAGATCGCATTGTGGTGGTGGGCGCTCAGACGCTGCTGTCAGAGGAAATGAAATCCCAGCTCAGTTCGGATGAGGACTAACCATGCTGCAGGCGCTGGTGACATTCTCCCTGCGGTTTCGCGGCGTCATCCTGGCGCTTGCGTGTCTGGTATTCGGATACGGCATCTACATCCTCTTTCACTCGCGGTATGACGTGTACCCGGAGTTTTCCCCTCCTCGCGTCGTCGTGCAGACGGAAGCGCCCGGTTTAGCGCCGGAAGAGGTTGAGGCGTTGGTCACGCATCCGCTAGAGAGCGCACTCAATGGATCGCCGAATCTCAGGTCGATTCGCTCGCAGTCCACGCAGGGTCTCTCTGTTATTACTGCAACCTTTGAGGACAAAACCAACATTTATCTTGATCGGCAGATGGTCACGGAAAGGCTCACCGAAGCAGCGTCGCGCCTGCCCGTCGGCGTTCAGGCGCCAACTCTCGGTCCGCTGACCAGCTCAACCAGCCTGTCTCTAATCGTGGGGCTCACTTCAAAAACAAAAACCCCGATGGAGATTCGTACGTTCGCCGACTGGACTCTTCGTCCTCGGCTTCTCAGTGCGCCGGGGGTTGCTCGCGTCACTGTCTTCGGAGGCGACGTCGAGCAATACCAGATCCAATTGCTTCCCAGCCGCCTGGCGGCTTACAAGCTGTCGATCGAAGATGTGATCGCCGCTGCGGAAAACGCGACTGGTGTTCGCGGAGCGGGCTTTATTGACACCGGTAACCAACGCATTCTTGTTCAAACGCATGGCCAGGCTTTTTCGCCGGAGACGCTGGGGGACTCAATCCTTCGTGGAGGATCGGGTGCATCCGTTCGGCTCCGCGATGTGGCACATGTCGTTCGCGCCGCCGCCCCGCCAATCGGGGGCGCCCTGATCAACGGTCAACCCGGTGTGATTCTTGAGGTCTCCAGCCAATACGGTCAAAACACGCTCGCAGTGACGGAAAGTGTCGAAAAGCTCCTGGATGGAATGCGGCCGGCGATCTCTGCGGCAGGATTGAATCTGACGCCCGCGCTCTTTCGACCTGCGGACTTCATTACCGCGGCGGTAGGCAATCTTGGACGGTCACTGCTTCTCGGCGGATTGCTTGTCTCCATCGTGCTGTTCCTTTTTCTGTTCAATGCGCGAATCGCCTTCATCTCGCTGACCGCGATCCCGTTATCTCTGTTAATTGCGGTCGTTGTTCTCTACTACACAGGCGGGAGCCTGAATACGCTCACGCTCGGTGGCCTTGCAATTGCAATCGGAGAAGTCGTCGATGACGCGATTATCGACGTTGAGAATATCCATCGCAGGCTGAAAGAGCGCGCAACCACTGATGGCGTGAAACCTTCGCTACTGCAGGTCATTCGAGCAGCATCGCTTGAAGTACGGTCCGCCGTCGTCTACGCCACCTTCATCGTCGTGTGCGTGTTTCTGCCGGTTGTGGCCCTTTCG
>JAJZVZ010000246.1 GCA_021846945.1 Acidobacteriota bacterium
GTATGCATCCATTCACGGCACAGTCACGGATTCGACCGGCGCGGTGGTGCCCGGCGCCAAGGTGACCGCGTTGAACACCAGTACCGGTATTTCTACTACCATCAAGACCGATCGTAAGGGATACTACATCTTTCCGCAGTTGCATATCGGTGGCCCCTACACGGTGTCCGTCGATAAGCCTGGATTCGAAACGTTTCAGTCTACGGGGCTGATGTTGAACCTGAACGCGGCGCGCCAGATCGATGCAAATCTTGCACTGGGTAATGTTTCTCAGACAGTTCAGGTAACCTCCGCGGCAGTCCAGGTGCAAACTTCCGACTCGCAATTGAAGACCACCATTGGGGGAAGGGAGATTGTGGACGTGCCCCTTCTCGGCCGCGACCCCGTCCAGTTGCAGAAGACGACGCCCGGCGTTGTGGAGTCCTCGGACCGCTTTGGGACCTTTTCCACCAACGGCAGCCAGACCCCCGAAAACTCCTTCATGCTGGACGGCGGCGACATCACTTTTGGAGGCCTCAATACGGCCGGCCTCACTCCGAATCCCGACGCCCTGGCGGAATTCGACGTGGTCACCAGCACGCTCAACCCGGAATTCAGCCGCAACTCCGGCGCAATCATCAATGAGGCGCTGAAGAGCGGAACCAACCAGTTTCACGGCGACGGGTTTGAGTTTTATCGCGATACTTTCTTGAACAACGGCAACTATTTCTCCTACATTCGCCCCGTCTTCCACCAGAACCTTTTCGGCGGCACACTCGGTGGGCCCATCTTCAAGAACCACACCTTCTTCTTCTTCGCGTATCAGGGCATCCGGAACGTCGCGGGAGCAACGATCCTGACGGCGGTACTCAGCCCGGCTCAACTTGCCGGCGACTTCTCCGCAGACACCAACCTGCTTACGCACGGCGCCAATGGAAAGACGGGGTTATCCACGCACCCAATACCGTTCGCCATTGGTTCGTGTCAGCAGGGAACTGCATGGAATAAGTGCTTTCCGACCGGACAAATCTCGCCGCAGGATTTCAATACCGTCTCGGCTGCGCTGATCAAGAAATATGTGCCGGCATCGAACGAGACTCTTGGCGCCAATGCTTACTACAACTACAACACTGCGAATACGCTGAAGGACGACCAATATATCGTTCGCATCGATGAGCAACTCACACAGAGGGACTCGCTTTTCGGGTCGGTCATTTGGGAGTCGGCTCCAACCACCGACACCCTGCCGTTTACCGGCTCCACGCTTCCCGGATTCGCCGAAGTCAATGCCGCGCACACCTATTTTTTCGATGGCGACTACACCCATACCTTCAACCAGACGACTCTCAATGAATTGCGGGCAAGCTATTTCCGTTTCAACGACAACGGGGTCAACCCCGCGGCGCCTGTCGCGCCTTCAAGCGCCGGCTTCAACATCACATCTTCTGACGCGGCTGCGGAGTCGCTGCCGTATATCGGAATCACAGGATATTTCTCGCTTGGCTTCAGCCATAATGGTCCGCAGCCGCGCATCGGCGGAAACTACGACTTTATGGACAACTTCAGCAAAGTTGCGGGAAACCACAACCTGAGGTTTGGCGCGAACATCCAACACTATACCGTCAGCAATCCCTTTTATTCGTCGAACAACGGAAGCTACAGCTTTGGCGGCGGTGGGAGCTATAGTTCCGGCGATCCCATGGTTGATTTTCTAATGGGCGTTCCACAGAACTACGATCAAAATTCTCCTGGAGACATCATAGCCAGCGCGTGGGAATACTATTTCTATGCTCAGGACAACTGGAAGATTTCGGATACGATGACGGTGAACTATGGCATGGGATATGACACCGAAACCCCTTACGCGAATCTCCAGTTCGGACGCATAGGCGTAACTTGCTGGACAGATACCACAACGCAATCGAAAGTATTCTCCAACGGACCTCCCGGACTTCTCTGGCCTGGCGATCCTGGCTGCAACACCTATGGAGGCCCCACCACCAAGCTTACCGACATCGCACCGCGGGTTGGCTTCGCCTGGTCGCCAAACAATGGGCCGCGGCTACTGATCGGAACGCCTGGCGAGCACTTGTTTTCGATACGCGGCGGCTTCGGCGTTTACTACAACCGCAACCAGGAAGAAGGCAGTCTCCAGAATCTCGGAGATCCGCCGTTTGTCTTCCGTTCTCATGGCGCCGCCGATATCGGAGGCAGTCCGGCCTTTGCGAATCCATTCCAGGATGTGGCCGGCAGGCCGGGGCTTTCCGAGGCGAATCCATTTCCATTTGCAACGCCGCGACCGGGACAGACCATCGATTTCCGTCCCTACGAGCCGCTGGATCTCAACAACACCAGCCCGACCTATGCGGTTCCTTACACCGATAACTACAACCTGAACGTCCAACGGGCGCTGCCGAGCGATATGGTTCTGACCGTCGCCTATGTGGGTTCGCTCGGCAGGAAGCTGGTACGGACTTACGAGGGCGACCAGATCACGCCTGCGGGTCAAGCCGCCTGTCTGGCCAATCCGGCGTGCGTGTCGGACCGAGCCTCGGCTTCGCTGCTCTTTCCGCAGTATAAAGACCAGCCTGCAACCATTCCGGGCACCACACTCCCTTACTACCTTTCGGTTGGCACGCAGCATACCGACGGCTCTTCCAGCTACAACTCCTTACAGGTTTCTGTCGCCAAGCAAACGACCCACGGGTTGTACTTTACCGTGGCGTACACCTATAGTCATGGGCTGGACAATGCCTCAGGACTGGAAAGCTCCGGCTTTGGCAATCGGGGCACGAACTGGGTTCCTGGGTTCCAGTACCTGAGCTACGGCGATTCCGATTACGACGCGCGCCAGCGGCTGGTGGCGTTGTACAACTATGAAGTGCCGCTGTTGCACAGCATGAACAACAATCGGTATGTGCATTACGCGCTCGGGGGCTGGCACGTTACCGGCATCACCGCGATGCAAACCGGCTTCCCAGTAACCATCGCGGAAACCAGTGTATATAACTCGCTCTACTGCGACCAGTTCAGCTACTATGCTTGCCCGGACACGCCGAATACTTCTACCTTCCACATCCCAAGCCTCAATCCGCGAGCGTCGGGACACTTCTGGTTCAATAACAGCGTCTTTTCCGCCGAGGGAATCGGAACCTTCGGGAACGTGAAGCGCAACTTCTTCCATGGTCCCGGATTCGACTATTCCAACATCGAGCTGTACAAGAATTTGCCCCTTGGAGGAGCGAACAGCCGTCGCTTCATCCAGCTTCGTCTGGAGGCGTACAACGCCTTCAATCATGCAAATTTCGCTTCTCCTAACAGCAACTTCAGCGCCGGCCCGCACTTCGGTCAGATCACCTCGGTGATTCAGCCGGGGTCCGGCGACCCACAACCGGGCCGGGCCATCCAGATTGCCGCCAAGATCTACTTCTAGGGTTGAGGCACACTTGCGCAACGGATTTACCCCGAATCCCTTGCGGAACGCTCCATGACTTCGCGGCAAACTGGCAACGCGCCGGTTCCAGTTTGTCCGCCTGTCCTACGATCATGCATCTGTTTCTGTCTCAAAATCATTACTCCAGGCAGCATCTCCCATGCCTGCTGGCTTTTTAGAGATTGTGCTTTTGGAGGAATAACCCAGTGAGGAATACCCACGTTCACGCGCGCCTCCAGATGGCGGCGTTGCTTCTCGTCAGCCTTCCTTTAGCAGCGCAGGACGTTAGCCGGAAACCAGCTCGCCTTGCTCCGAACCCTACCTCTACAACCATTGCGGCGCAGCAGGCAGGACAGTCGGCAACCGAGAGGATCGATCTCGCCATGTACCAGCGCATTATGGACGAGGGATTCAACCGCTCGCACATTATGGACTACGCCAGTGCGCTGGCCGACGACATTGGCCCGCGCCTGACGGGCTCGCCCAATATGGCGAAGGCTAACAAATGGACGCGGGAACAGTTCAAGGCCATGGGTTGCTCGAATGCGCATCTGGAATCGTGGGGCGAGTTTGGCATGGGCTGGCAGCAATTGAACACCTGGGTCAGAATGGTATCGCCGGATACGGCGGTCTTCATCGCGCAGGCAACGCCGTGGTCGCCTTCCACCAACGGCCCGGTGACCGGCGATGTTGTCTGGGTCAACATTCAGGACCAGAAGGATTTCGCCCAGTACAGGGGTAAGCTGGCTGGAAAGGTGGTGTTGTTCGGACCGATGCGTGCCGTTCCGCCGGTGGACGAACCGCTGTTCACGCGCTTCAGTCGGCAGCAGTTGGATGCGCTGACCGAATATCCCGCCCCTGGTGACCAGGCGTCGGATCTCAGCAAGCGTATCCAGGCAGCGTCCCGGCGCCGCGAGCTGATCGACAAAGTTGCTCAGTTTTTTGCCGACGAGCATGTCGCGGGCGTCATTGTGCCCAGCCGCGATGCCCCGGACGGTGGAGGTTCCGGTGGAACCTTCTTCGACGACAACGGCGGCGCCCTGGGCACACAACCCTATAACAGCGACTATCGCGTGAAGGTGCCGGTTGTTGTCATGGCCATTGAGCATTACGGCCGTATGTACCGCCTGCTGAAAGCGAAGGTTCCAGTCAGCGTGCAGATGGATGTGGAGACGAAGTTTACCGGCGATCATGAGCAGGGATACAACACCATTGCGGAAATTCCAGGCACGGACCCCAGCCTGAAAGACCAGCTAGTCATGCTTGGAGGTCACCTCGATAGCTGGATCTCCGGCACCGGGGCCACAGATAACGGGGCCGGTGCTGTGGTGGCGATGGAAGTCATGCGTATTCTGACGGCCCTGCATGTGCATCCACGCCGCACCATTCGGGTGGCTTTGTGGAGCGGAGAAGAGGAAGGTCTGGACGGCTCGCGCGGTTACGTAAGGGACCACTTTGGCAGCTATCCAGTCTCGACGGCCCCGGATCAAATGAAACTTCCGGGATGGCTGCGCAAGCCGGCAGGGCCGCTGACGATCAAGCCGGACCAGAAGCTGGTGTCAGCCTATTTCAACCTGGACAACGGTGGCGGACGCATTCGCGGCGTCTACCTGCAGGAAAATGCCTCGGTCGCGCCGATTTTTGCGCAATGGATAGCACCGCTGAAGACTCTGGGTGTGACCACGCTTACCCTGCGAAACACCGCGAGCACCGACCACATCGCCTTTGACGCGGTTGGCATTCCTGGCTTTCAGTTCATTCAGGATCCGCTCGATTACAAGACGCGGACCCACCACTCGAATATGGACGTATATGAAGAACTCCAGCCGGGAGATCTTCAGCAGGCCGCTGTGGTCGAAGCGATCTTTGTTTACGATGCCGCCATGCGCGACGAGATGTTGCCGCGCAAGCCGCTACCCCGGCCGAAGGCCATGGTCGATACCAGCGGACCGCTGCCGCTGCCGGGCGTCTTCCCGGACGCAGTACAATCGGCGCAATGACACTTTCTCGCAACGGAGCACCGATGAAATCGTTCCATAGCGCAGGATTCAAATTGCGGTTTCTTCCTGCTGTTGTATTGCTTTCGGGTTTTCTTTGCTGCGCGGACGCGCAGACCCCGTCGGCAGGCATCGCCAGCTATCCAACCCTTGGCAATCCCACCGCCGCGTTAGCGACCCCGGATGCCCAATACATCTTCGTCTCCGTAACCAATGTAGGCGGCCCCAACTACTCCACTCCGGATTCGGAGGCCGGGAAAAGGCATGGTGTCGTCTCCGGCCTTCAGGTCTTCCGCAATGCGGGTGGCAGGCTTCAGTCCGTCGGCCTGATTCGGCTCGGCAGCAAAGGCGCCAACGGTGTACCGCTGCTTCCCGGAGGA
>JAJZVZ010000247.1 GCA_021846945.1 Acidobacteriota bacterium
AAACAGTAAACCCTCCCGATTCAGAATGGCACGCTACATGCTAGTCAAATAACACCCGGCTGAGGCTGGGAATCGAATCCAAACTCTGAGAGAGGACAAACACATGAACAATCTGTATCTCAAGCTCGTCGTGAAGCAGCAGGAACTGAAGGGTATGTTCCTGGACCTGATGAACCGTGAAGAGGGCCAGGATCTGGTCGAGTACGCTCTGGTCGTCGCCCTGATCGCATTTGGCGCAATTCTGGGCATGAGCAACCTGGCAACCGGCATCAACACCGCGTTCAACGACATCAGCTCGAAGCTCGCCTCCGATATCAGCTAGTTCTCGGTTAAGTACCTTCAGTACGTACACCCAGCACCTCAGCTTGTTGGCGATCAAGGCACATTCCAAGCACGACCGCGAGTGTGCTTTCCTCGCCAACAAGCAGATGCGCAATTTGCGGGAATAAGGTACCTCCACTTTTCCTAGATAAGCGTCCAACAGATTCCAGCATCCAAAGCCCAATGCTAAAGCGCAAACTAGGTTCTCACTGTGAATAATCAGCCTCAGACAAAGCGACGGCCATAGATCTAACCTCGGAGGGCCCGCCTTATAGGGGGAGAGAGCTAGATAGGCCGTTTCATGATCTGTAGGTTCTCTCCCTCACCGGAGAAACTACCCTTAAAAGTGTAGCCGAGATAGCGGCTGTTACGGATCGGTCTACTCCTGCGGTTCCCCATACTATTATTTCCACGTTTTTAGTTTGCGCCTGAGCTTTCAGGGCCGCACAATTGAGATACCATGCTTTTGGCGCACGCAACGAAACATCATATTTCGCTGCTGTTTGTTGAAGGCGGGCTGACGGCGGTCGCTGTCGCGGCATCCCTCGCTTGGCCGCGGCTCGGCTCAGCATGGTTCGTGCGCATTGAGCAGGCATTCGGACGGCTGGCGCGAAGAAAGGGACTGGCCGTTGCTTCGGTTGGTTTTTCCGTTCTTCTGCTGCGCCTTGCGATTCTTCCCGTTTTCCCTGTTCCCCTCCCGTTCTGTCCTAACGATTTCAGCTTTCTGCTCGCGGCGGATACTTTCTCCCTGGGCCGCCTGACCAACCCCACGCCCGCCATGTGGAAGCACTTTGAAAGCATCCACATCACCATGCAGCCGACTTACATGTCCATGTATTTTCCAGGGAACGGGTTGCTTCTGGCGGCAGGCCAGCTTCTCTTCGGAAACCCGTGGATCGGCAATCTGTGTGTGGATATGCTCATGTGCGCCTCTATCTGCTGGATGCTGCAGGCATGGCTGCCGCCTGGCTGGGCGCTGTTCGGAGGCATCGTCGCGATGCTTCGCATCGGCCTCTACAGCTACTGGATCAATACCATCTTTGGCGGTGAAGCCTTACTAGCCGCTCTCGGCGGGGCGCTGGTACTCGGCGCCCTACCCCGCCTGATGAGGACTGGCCGGTTTCGCTATAGCTCGCTGATGGCGGTAGGCATTGTGATTCTAGCTCTCACGCGTCCCTACGAAGGCATGCTCTTGTGTCTGCCCGTTGCGGCCGCACTGGGCCGTTGGGCGCTCTTCGGAAAGAATCGGCCCAGTCGCGCCGTGCTGCTGAGGCGGGCCGTGGTTCCACTGGCGCTGATTGCCGCAGTGCTGGCATGGCTCGGCTACTACAATTATCGAGCCTTCGGCGGCCCGACGATCCTGCCCTACACTGTGAATCGTGCCACTTACGCCACAGCGCCCTATTTCGTATGGCAGCCTGCGCGGCCCGCGCCGCATTACCGATACGAGGTGATGCGCCGTTTCTATGCCGAAAACGAGCTAAGGATATATGAGGCGATCCACAGCCTCGCAGGTTTTCTCCCCCAGACCTTGATCAAAGCCGCGCGAGGGATACTCTTCTTTGCTGGTCTTGCGCTTCTCCCGCCCCTAGTTATGCTGCGCCGGGTGCTGCTAGATCGTCGCATGCGCTTCTTGGTTCTGTGTATGTTTGTGTTGATGGCAGGCATGTCGATCGAAGTCTTCCTGGTACCTCACTATCTGGCAGTTTTCACGGCCGTGTTTTACGCGCTCGGTTTGCAGGCCATGCGCCATCTGCGGTTCTGGAAACCGGCCGGCGAGCCCGTGGGTACCACGCTGACACGATTGATCGTCGCGCTTTGTGTGGCGTTGGCCGGAGTGCGGATATTTGCGACCCCGCTCAAACTCTCGGTTCCTGAATGGCCTGCCAGCAGCTGGTCGGGGACGTGGTACGGCCCCGATCATTACGGGATGACGCGCGCCCAGGTCGAAGGCCGATTGGAGCGGCTACCCGGTTCTCAACTGGTAATCGTCCGCTACCTTCCGGGTCACAATCCTCTCGACGAATGGGTCTACAACCAAGCCGACATTGATAAGTCCAAAGTAATATGGGCAAGAGCGGGGGATGCGGCGAGTAATCTGGAGTTGCTGCATTATTACTATGACCGGAAGGCATGGCTGGTTGAGCCAGATACGGCGTCGCCAGCGGTCATCCCATATCCCGCTCCGTTAGCTGCGGTATCGCCTTGAGCCGGATTGCCAGCAGGATCGACGCGAGCCTCAGGGAGGGAAGCATGATTGGCAGTAAGCGAATCGCGGTGCTCCTGTTGTGTGTCTGCATATCCGCCTGGTGGAGTCATGAAATTCGCCGGTGCATCCGGGATGGAATAAGCATGGCGGACTTCAGCGCGATTTACTATGGTGCCCGGTGTGTGATGCAGCACAAGGACCCGTATGATGCAAACACCTTCCTTCGAGAATTCAGGGCGGAAGGTGGAAGGTTTCCGACAAATTCTACTGCGTCAAAAGTGGATCCAATCATCGTTACGAATTGCATCAATTTGCCCACCGCACTGCTTCTTACCACTCCGTTTGCCATGCTGCCGTGGGGAGTTGCACAAACCCTATGGATGGTGCTGACCGCCGGACTCTTAGCCATGGCCGCTTGTTTCTTGTGGGATCTCGGAGCTAAGGCAGCGCCGATCGTCTGGGTCTGTCTAGCGGGATTCCTGTTGGCTAACTGTGAACAACTTCTGGTGCTTGGGAATTCGGCTGGAATCGCCGTGAGTCTTTGCGTTGTGGCCGCTTGGTGCTTCCTCAGAGAGCGCTATGCTATGACGGGAGTCTTCCTGCTCGCCATCAGTCTCGTCCTCAAACCGCAGGACGCCGGATTTGTATGGCTTTACTTTCTTCTGGCAGGCGGAGCACTGCGGAAACGGGCGCTCCAAACCTTAGCGGTTGCCGGCATTCTGGGCCTGTTCGCGGCGATATGGATCGCACCTTCCTCACCGCATTGGATTCAGGAGTTACACAGAAACCTTGCCGTTGGTTCAGCTCGCGGCGCTATCAACGATCCGGGTCTAACTGGAGCAATGGAGAAGAGTGTCGGTAAGATCATAGATATGCAAGCCGCGCTCAGTGTCTTTAGGAATGCCCCGCGTTTCTATAATTTCGTTAGCTATCTCATCGGCGGCTTCCTGATTCTGATATGGAGCATCGCAGTTCTGAAAAAGCGCTCCTCACGGGAAGGGGCAAGGTTGGCGCTTGCGGCGATCTCGGCTCTGTCCCTTCTGCCTGTTTACCATCGGACCCATGATGCAAAACTTCTGATGCTGGCCATTCCTGCGTGTGCGATGCTCTGGACGGAGGGAGGACCGAGGCGGTGGATTGCACTTGCATTGACCTCTGTGGGTATTCTTTTGACGAGCGATATTCCGATCGCATTTCTGCTCGTATGCACCAGAAATCTGTCCCTTTCCACATCCACCGTGACCGGTAAGGTGATGACCATGATCCTGCTCCGGCCTATCCCGCTGGTTCTTTTGGCCACGGGTTGCTTTTATCTGTGGGTGTACGCACATTACAGCCCGTCGCCGGCCGGTCTGGTGCGACAGCACGATGCCGCGAACAGGACGGCCATAGCCGCAGCCAAATGATTTTGTCTGCGCTCAGTGATCGCAGGATTCTTCAGGACGATGCATCGAACCTTACAGGGAGAAGACAAAATGACTGGAAGCATGTGGAAGGGAGTTGCAGTACTTCTCCTGTGCGCCGCTATCTCCTTTGGGTGGAGTTATGAATTTGTCCGGAGCGCAAAAGGCGCAATTCAGATGATCGATTTCGGCGCGATTTATTATGGCGCGCAATGTGAAATTCACCATATAGATCCCTACGGTCCAGGCGGAGCCCTTAGAGAGTTCAGATCTGAAGGAGGGCGGTTTCTGACCGATCCGTTTGCGCTCAGAACGGACCCGATCACACTGAGTGTCGGTGTCAATCTGCCGACAGCGCTCGTCCTCACTGTTCCTCTAGCATTGCTGCCTTGGGGGGTGGCGCAAACGTTGTGGATGGTTCTGACTGCCGGGCTTCTAGCGCTGGGAGCTGCTTTGATGTGGGACCTGGGAGCGAAAGCTGCCCCGGCGATTTGGATATGCCTTGCCGGATTCCTGCTGGCAAACACCGAAGGACTTCTGGCGAGCGGGAATTTGTCCGGGGTTGCGGTAGGTCTTTGCGTTGTTGGCGTATGGGGTATTCTTTCGGAGCGATATGCTCTTGCCGGAGTCCTGCTGCTTGCGATCAGCCTCGTTCTTAAACCGCATGACTCGGGCTTTATCTGGCTCTATTTCCTGCTGGCAGGCGGAACATTGCGCAAACGAGCGCTCCAAACATTGGCAATAACTTGCGTCTTGGGCCTCATCGCAGTCATCTGGATCGCGCCAACGTCACCGCATTGGATTGCGGAGTTGCACAAGAATCTGACCTTTATGTCAGGCCGCGGAGGTCTTAACAACCCGGGCCCGCTTGGGTGGACCAATCGGATTATCTTTCAGATCATCAGCATGCAGGCCGCGCTCAGCGTTCTTTGGGATAACCCGCGCTTCTATAATCCGGCCAGTTATCTTATCATCGGTTCCCTGATTATGTTATGGGCTCTTGGGGCGCTGCGGAAGCGCACCTCGCCGCACAGCGCGCCGCTTGCGCTTGCAGCAATCTCAGCGTTGTCGCTTTTGCCCGTCTATCACAGAACTTATGACGCGAAACTGCTGTTGCTGACGCTCCCTGCGTGCGCGATACTCTGGACCGAGGGAGGAGCGCGACGGTGGATTGCGCTTGCCTTGACTTCGGCTGGGATCCTCGTCACCAGCGATCTGCCACTCGTATTCCTACTCTCCTCTACAAAGAATTTGTCCATTTCCACAGCCACTTTGAGCGACAAGGTGGCGAGCGTGCTTCTGTTCCGGCCTGCCCCGCTGGTGCTTTTGGCTCTGGGATGTTTCTATCTGTGGGTATTTCTGCGCTATGACCCGCCACAGCGCAAGCTGCCGCTGTGGGGGAAGGCTGGAGCGGTTGCGGATCTGACGAGGGTCGCTGCTCAAGACTTGCCGAAGCAGGCGGCCGTGTCGTCCCTCGGGCCGGAGACCTTTGATTGCGCATGAATCGTATTCCTACTCTCGATGGCTGGCGCGGCGTCGCTATCTTGATGGTGCTAGTTCATCACGTGGAGGTTGACTTCTCCGGGCGCTATCCCTGGCTGATGTTGGGCCAGCACGGAGTCCAAATCTTTTTTGTGCTCTCCGGTTACCTCATCACGTCCCACCTGCTGGCTGAGGAACATATCAATCTCCGATCTTTCTATGTGCGGCGGGCCTTCCGGATCTTGCCGGCCGCGCTCACCTACCTCTCCGTTTTGGTTCTCCTCAGTGCCTTCATGCCGTTCAAGGTTTGCGGTGCTGACATTTGGGGTTGCCT
>JAJZVZ010000248.1 GCA_021846945.1 Acidobacteriota bacterium
CGATCTTATTACGCGGAATTCAACTCGACCGGCCCCGGAGCACACCACGACGCGCGTGATCCGCATGCACATTTTCTAACGCCCAAGCAGGCAAAACATTATGATCCGGTTGTATTTTTGCGCGGGAGCGACAACTGGAATCCGTTCGTAATTCCCGAGCCGCCGCAATAGTCTTGCTTTCTCGCGGAGAAGCCAAGCACGATGAGCAGAGGTCCTGTGAGTAAGTACCGCCGCTGCCGCTCAGCTTGGAGCGAAGGCAGAAGAGAGTTCAGTGATGAGGAGAAGACGCGTCGTTGAAGGCGGCGCCGCGATTGGCGCAGTCGGCGGTTGGCATTTGCACGGCCAGCGGATGAGCGCGCAAGCAGACAGGACTCGTCCGGAGATCGTGCGCCGGACGTTCTTGTGCTGCCCGACGATGGGTGGAATCTCGGGATCAACTGGAAAGCATCGTGGAAAGACGACGTCGTCTTTCTGCCGGAGGATGTCGATCTCGCCGGGCTTCCGGCAAATCCGCCCGCCAGCGGATGGCAGGGCTTGTGCGCGCGCACGAGCGGGCCCCACGGAACGACACTAGAGCATCAAGCACAAGTTTAGTCAGCATGGTGGAGAATCAGCAGTTGGAAGCCAATCGGCGCACCGCACAACTTTCACTCCCGGATCATTCAGGACCACATGCCGGGAAGTGGCTACCTGCGCCGCAGACAGCGACCGTCGGCTCATTGCGCCTCTTCGCGAATCACCTTGACCGGCCCAAGCAGGCCGGAGGGCAGCAGCGGCGAGTCAGCCCGGTAGGGCTTAACGTCGGTGAAGGTGTACTTGGTCGCACCGGGCTGTTGATCGCCGATCAGCCGATTCACCCACGCGTTCACGACCTCGATCCTGATCTGATTCGCGCCGGACTTTAGGGCCGTGGTCGCATCCACGCGATACGGCGCGTGCCAGGTCTCACCCAGGTTCTTTCCATTGACGGTCACAACAGCCAGGTTCTTCACATCACCCAAATCTATCCACACATGGGCTCCCTTCTGGAACCACTGCGGCGAGGCCTGGAAAGTCTTTGTGTATACGCCCACACCGGAGAAGTATTTCACCCCCGCGTCATCGCTCTTGCTCCAGTCGATGAGCTTGTCCATAACGACGGACGCCGGAGCACCACGGCCTGGCTGGAACTGGACCTTCCATGGCCCGCTGATCGTCGCCACCGTGGTGTCGTTCACTGGCGGAAGCGTGAAAACAGTCTTGCTCGTTGGCTTGCGGAAGACCACAAAGATTGTTCCCCACGGCTCCAATTGAAGTGGCATGGTGGTGCGGCCATCTGCGATCGAGTACGCAGCAGGCTCAGTCTTGCCCGTTTCTGCGTACCACAATTGAGGCGCGTGGCCGGCGACGCGGAAGGTAGCCTCTACGCGGGTGGGGTAATCGCTGCGGTTATCGACGAAGTAGAGATCGCCATCGGCAAGCTTGCGGTGAACGAACTTCAGGTTGGCCTCAGGACCGGACTGCGTCGTGTAGGCGAAGTCCGGCGGCACGCGCATGGCATCGAGCGCTTGAGCTACAGTTTGGCCGGCATAGACCGTCCCTTTGCCTACATGATGCACGCCGGTGCCATCGCCGAAGAGCTCGTTCGCGAGTGTATGGAATTCGCTCTGGTTGTCGGCAAGGCTGGGATCATCTGTTGGTTTGTCGCCGGCAACGGTGGCTCCGTTGATCACAAGCTGGTGGATAGCGCGTAGCACCGGCAGCGACATGTGGCGGCTGTACAGCGCCAGTCCGAGCACGCGATAAGTGGTACCGCCAGGCGTCGTGATGCGGCCGCCGGCGTTGACTTTGAGTACATGAATGAGCGCATCGGCGTTGACGTAGTCAAAGCCATAACCTTCCGGCAAGTCCGGTGATTTGGTGTGATAGATAGCAGTAAGGTTGGAGTCTTCACCGTAGTAGTAAATCACGTCCGCGCCAAAGTGCCCCTGCTGCAGCATGTAGCTGTTACGCGCCAGATAAGTAACCCACGGACCGGCTTCGTTCGCCCAGGTTTCGTTGCGGTTAAACCATTGGCCGAAGGGGCCGAGCGTCAATCCAGGCGCCTTGCCCACCAAAGGCTGGTGCGCCGACTCGTGAATGCAGAAGCGGTTGATGCCGTTGAGGAACTCCTGATCGGCGGTAGGCTTCAACGTAGCGGGCGACCATGCCCAGGGCGCGGCGGCAGCGGTCATCGATTCCGCCGCGGCAATATTCTGGCCGTAGATGTGGGCTACGGAGGCGGATTCACGATCATCGGCGTTGTAGTCATATTGAACCTTGTTCACGCCGGGGGTCTGCGTCCACATCGCGCTCATCGGCACTTCGCTGAACTTCTTCACCTCCATGCCGTCAGCAATGAAAGCGCGGCCGCTTTCGTGCGACTCACTGTAGTGGCCCATGTGCCACTCGTGCAGCACATCCTCCAGCACGCCGTAGTGCTCATAGGCGATGAGATCGCCTATGGTTTCGCGGAAGTCCCAAAGAAAGCGGTCGCTGTCGGCCACACTTCCCACAATTTCTCCGGTGAGTACCGGCATCCAGGGAACAGGATCGTAGCCGCGCAGGCGTTTGAAGTCGGCAATCATGTTGTCGGTCCAATTCTCAGAGCCGGCTTCCCAACTGTCGTTGACAACATAGGTAATGCCACGCTGACCCATCATCTCCGGACCCACGGTGTTCTTGTAGCTGTCCAGATAGTTCTCCATATATTGCCGCACGTCCTGGCCATTGAGCTTATCGACTTCGAGGCCGGTGGCTTCAGCGGTGGCGGGATGATTGGTGATGCCGAGCAGGCTGTAGCCAAAGCGGAGCACGACCCAGCGCCCGGGCGGAGGAGTCCAGTCGAGAGTACCGTCAGGACGCATCTTTGAGGTGAGATTGATGACGTCGGATTTCTTCACCGCATCATTGGGACCGGCGGGCGGCGTGGCAAATTCATACAGATCGGGCGCTGTTACAAAAGCGGCTTTCTCTTCAAAGTGATTGACGCGTGCACCGGGATGCAGGACCAGTTCGGCAATTTCGTACTCGGTAGGCGGGGGCCCGGCATTCAACCCCAAAGATTTCGGATCAACGCCCACTGCCCATGCGGGCGGCCGAGGGGGAGGCACGCGAAGAAACGTAACGCGAAAGTACTTCGCCGTGACGGCCGGAAAGGAGACGGTCGTTTCGGGAGCGCTGCCGGCGTTGAGTTGCGCGACTGTGCGCCAGGCTCGGCCATCGTCGCTAGCTTCGAGAGCTTTCTCCGGCGCCGCAATGCCGTAAACGATTGCAACAGCCCGGCTGGGATTGCTCGTGACCAGCGTGACCGCGCGGATCGTGACGGGCTTGGGAAAGGCGTATTGAATCCAGGCCTTCTGTCCGGGCGGCGGAATGGCAATCCCGGTCGACTTCGAGAGATCACCATCTATCAGCATCGCGATATCTGGCGAGCCGCCGCTGGCGGTGATGACCGGGTGGAGCGACTCCAGCGCGACATCGCTTTCCGGCTGTCGATAGGCAACAACAACCGAGTCAGCATAGAACTGAGGAGCAGGCTTGCCTCCGCGCTCAGCGCGGAGAACATCGTGAATGCCGATGTTCTGAAAAGCGCCGGTGTTCCCCGGCGGATGAGGAAGCTTGCCTTCGAATGGCTGGCCGCCTTCGATAACGGTCGCGCTCCAGACATACTTCTTCATGCCCGCGGAGGGCGGAACCCAGGGTCCGCCGGACTCGCTCCATCCAGGAGAACCGGCAATGGCCATCTCCATGCCGTCTTGGTTACCGAGGTTGATCGCATACCTGAATGCGTCTTGCCACGCAGGCGTCATGTACGCCAAACGCTGCTTGACCACCTGCGGCGTAGAGAGCGCGGCATCGAAGGTCTGAAAGCCGCCCAAACCGACCTGGTGCATCCAGTCCAGGTCAAGCTTAATGCCTACCTCGGTGATGTTGCCATTCATCCAATGCCACCAGACACGTGGCCTCGCGCCATCGGGCGGATTTTCAAAGCCACTCCGCAAGGGGTCCGCAGACTTCTGCGCAGTAGCAACGCCAAGGCATAGGATCAACAACAAGCTCGCCGAAAGTAGATCTCTCATTCTGGAATACATGGGTTTCCCTTTTACAAGTGCGATCGCGCCTAAATCGTTGACAGACATCCTTACTCCATCTCGATTTGGCGCCGCAGTATCTGTCAGTCTATAAACCACTTCATAGCCGCAATTCAAATCCTGCACCCTCGCTAGGCCTGAGTTGGAGTTGCTATCGATCCGGCAGTGCGGTGCAACTCAATTCCATCTTTCTGAAGACGCTGATTGTCAATCGGCTCAACCCATCCTGAACTCGCGCCGTGCAAGCTATCCCTCCAAATCTCCCGATAATTTGAAAGGATATTATGCACTCTGGCATATTGCGCGTCACCGGCTAGATTCCTCGTTTCATGAGGATCACTCCACAGATCATACAACTCCTCAAACGGGGCGGCAGAATCTGTGTAACATAAATACTTCCACCGCTCAGTACGAATGCCTTCACTCGAAGGAATCCAGCCGCGGTAGGGAAAATGATGTTCAATAAACCATACGTGCCTTCCTTCCGAATCTTTGTCAGCGATCAAAGGAACAAGGCTTCTACCCTGCGCAGTCGGGGGCGGTTTGAGACCTGCCAGTTCCATGACCGTCGGATGCAGGTCAATATTGAGCGTCATCGCCCCGCGGCGAGTACCCTTTACGCTCTCAGAAAATCGGGGATCATACACAATGAGAGGCATGCGTATCGATTCCTCTTGCCCATACCATTTGCCTGCTAATCCATGTTCACCGTTAAATATGCCGTGATCGGCGGAGTAAATAATGATCGTGTTGTCGGCCATTCCCAGCCGCGCGAGCGTCTCCCGCATCGAGCCGATGGCATTGTCAATTCCGCTGATCAATCTGTAATAGCCTTTGTGTGAAGCCTGATACAGTTCTGGCGTGGCAAAGCGAACGCCCCATCTGTGCCGGCTCTCAGAATGTTGAATCGCCAGGGGGAATCTACGGATATCGCTCGTAGGAGCACCAACAAACGGAGGGATCGTAACATCCTTATACAGTGACAAGGTATCGGCAGAGGGAAGATATTGCTCAGGAGCCTCATCTTGAACGTGTGGGGCCTTAAAACTGACCGACAAGCAAAATGGCTGGCCACGGGGAACACTCTCAAAGAACTCATTCGCCTGATCCCGCATAATATAGGTAAGATGGGGGCCCTTGGGGCCTTGAGGAAAATACTTCCCTTGTCCCGGGAAGCCTTTCCAGTAATCGAATTCTCCGGAAGGCATTGTGTCACCTACCCCGAATTTCCCCACGAACCCGATATGGTAACCCGCTTGCTTTAACTGATACCAGTAAGTCTCTCGCACCTGTTCCGGACTCAACGGCGTTGCAAAATCATAGATTCCGTTGGTTCCGGCATATTGGCTCAACATGATACTTGCGCGGCTGGCGCAGCAAATCGGCGTGGTACAAAAATGATTCTCGAAGATGACCCCTTCGTGACCAAGACGGTCCAGCTGCGGCGTTTGGATAATACGATTTCCCATGCAGCCTAGTGCATCCCAACGATGATCGTCTCCTAGCATAAGGAGAATATTCGGGCGCTTACCTTTATCAACCGATTGGGCCGCGCGCGCCCGACCCATAATCGTGGTTTCTGCG
>JAJZVZ010000249.1 GCA_021846945.1 Acidobacteriota bacterium
AGGGGTGATCATCCACGACTGCTGGGCGTCCTACCTTTCCTACGACCACTGCGGCCACGGACTGTGTGTGGCGCATCTGCTGCGCGAGCTCACTTTCATCATGGAAGCCGACGGCTATCCCGGGGCTAAGAAAACAACGCGCCTGCTGCAGCAGATCTGCGCGCGGGTCGCAAAACGGAAACGTAAACGACTCACGCCGCGCGAGTACGATCGCCTGCAGAGCCGCTACCGCAATATCCTCACCCGCGCCGAGCGGGAACTCCCACCCAACCCGGCAAGGCAAGATGGGAAGCGAGACCGAGTGGCGAAATCCGATGCCCATAATCTCTGGGAACGCTTCAAGGAGCACGAGACCGCCGTGCTGCTCTTCGCCAGGAACCCTCATGTTGCTTTCACGAATAACCGCGCCGAACGCGACCTGCGCGCAAGGTGCAGCAGAAAGTCTCTGGGTGCTTCCGCAAGGCCGAATTCGCGCAGGCCTACTGCCGTTTCTCCAGCTATCTGCAAACCATGGCCAACCAAGGCTGCAACCCTCTCATCGCTATCCAAATGGCCCTATCCGGTCAGCGCTACGCCAAAACCGAGTGAGCAGTTACATTTGGGGCTATTCGGAGTATACACGACTGCCCGCCCGAAAGGACCCATCTACGAAGCCGGGTTTCTGAGTCAATGCCGCCGGCTCAATGGATTCGCCGATACACGAGCCGACGCTGCACCGCAGCCTTAAGTCGCTGAATTCCTGCATCCCAAGAGAAAGCAAGTTCGTATCCATCAATGACCGCGCCCCAAGGCAGAATCGCAATGCCATGGGTGCCCCTTTGTTTCCCCGGGCACCTCTTCAGTCCGATGTGTCCAACGTGCCGTTCCTGATAAACGAATGGCGTGAGCGTACCAATGGCGAACACGTCGATACCTTCGCCATAACGCCGCCCTAAAGCTTGACCGAAACGCATCAAGCGACCATCACACTCAATAACTGCCCCTGCGGATCTACCGCCTCGCGGGTCTATCACAATCGGATTCGCAGCGTGCGCCTTGTATGGTCCCAGAAACTCAGTGGCGTAGAATGCGTTTAGCAAATGGCTCCCCGAGGCACCGCCAGGCGAAGAAAACGCCCACCACCGTCCATCATGCCGGAGAAACACTGGGTCGACTCCCATCACGCCTTCAATGCAGGTCGGCTGTTCGGGCAGTATAGGGACAAGCGCTTCGTCCACCTCAAACGCAAGCTGGCGCCCAAAGCTGGCCGTCTCGGGAATAATCCACAGACGACCATTGACGCGATACACCTGAGGAAACGACAGGTGCCCCATGCTGTCCAGTATGAATCTAGTCGGAATAGCGGAATGCCTCGGGAGCGCGACGACATCTATCCTTCCCTTCGCGCGCGATCGTTCGTAATTTTCCACCAAAACCAAGTCGTCCTTTCCGGGTACCGCACACGGATCCGCGAAGAAACCCTTCTTCGGTCCCGGAATCCACTCCGGCTCAACTTCCGTTTCCCCCTCGAGCGATGGTGCGGGCGTCAAGATGCCAATTCGCCATCTGTACTCAAAGAACGCTTTTTCCCAGAACCATCCAAACGCGCCTGTAGCAACCGCTCTTACGAACAGATACATGTCTCTAAACGTCGGTTTACCAATCACCCGGCGACTCCGGACCGGCCGCACAGCGTGCAGCACACGTTCCTCCCGTAATCGCAGCAAAGCGCGCCTCAACAGCGCTGGTCCGCACTCATACACAAATTGCACCGTCTTTAGGGGCGAACCGCGCAGAACTGGGACGAACGCTTGTGCGATGATTTCGATCTCCTCTACCGCGCCTGTGAAACGCACAAGCGACATCCCAACCTGACATTCATTATTAATAAATTCCCAAAAGGCGGGAGGGCTGCCCGAATATCGAACCACATCCCCGGGGCAAAACGCCCAAATGCCTTGGTCGGCGACACCCAGAATCCGTTCATCAATAACATCACAGTCGAACACAACGATGACGCTCGGCGCCAGCGCGCGTATCCATTCAATTTCCTCATCGCCTATCCGTCCGCGTACGTTCTCCCCTCCGTGTCCAATTTCATCAACAACGATACCAGAGAACCAAGACGGATCTTCGCAACGTCGGAGCGCCGCCGGCCCTGCGCATGTTCCGATGCGAGCCGACAAGCGCGTCACACGGTTCGATCGACCCCTCCCGCAATTCAGGACCCCAACGATACTGCAGGCTGCAACTTGCCGCACGGCCTCTAAGCACTCCTTTTCCCACGCCACAAGCACGTCACGATTCAGTATGACGACTATCCTAATGTCACGATCAAGATCGCCAGCCACCATCGCAAATTTCCTCACGTTCCACTACAGTTCGACTCAACGCTAATTGATACGTGCTAACCGCAATATTATTAAGTCTTGCGCAACTACGTGACATGTTCAGAGCGGATCGACTTGCTTCCAGAATGCCTGCACTAGGGTCGTGCGGCGTTGCATGGAGCGCAGGTTGGCGTACGCACGACAGGTAACGTCACCGAGATTACGAGCACACCACTTGGGCATGGCGTGATGCTTGAGATATCCCCAGATGCATTCGACGGGGTTTATGTCCCGCGCGTGGGCGCGCAAGGTCGTCGATCATGATCCGACCGTGCTGAGGGTCGAGATGGGCACGTACGAGCTTCGAGCGGCGCGTCTGCAGCCGGTCCCCGACGATGAGCCGCTTGTCGGCGATCGTGGCCTGCAAGGCCTTGAGGAACTCGACGATCTCCGGGCTTCCGATCGGGCCGTTGAATAGCCGGAAGTAGAAACGCCAGTAGCTCAGGCTGGCAATGATGGACAGTTGCTTCCAGCTGAAGCTGTATTGCAGGATCGCGATTTGGCCTCTCGGGGCCAACGTTCTGGCGTGACAAGGTCTTTCGGACAGACCCAATTCGTCGATGAAGGCGATTACTCGGTATTGTCTCGCAGCAATTTTTCTTGTTCTGACCACCCCTTGGCCGTCCACGTGCGAACCGCTCGCTGGTCGCGCTCCCCCGCTTGGCCGGCCGGCCGCTGCATGCTCCAACCGAGCCGTCCGAGCAACCGCCAAACTGAAGAGTCGACCATCTTCACCGCGAACCTCTTCTCGATCAGCTGAGCGATCTGCGGCAATGTCCACAGCTCGGTAGGAAGGCCCGCCGTCGGCGCCCCTTCTTTGAGCAGCCGCACCAGCTCCGTGCGCTGTGCCACGGTGAGGCGCTCGGCGCGCCCGGAGTGTGCCGTCCGACGCACCGCCTCCATGCCGCCGTCTTGGCGGACACACGTCGACCGCATCACGGTTTGCCGCGAGACGCCGACCTGTCCGGTCACCTCCGCCTGACTTTCCCCGGCGACGCGCAGCCTCGCTCCACATCGCCGACGTCGCTTCAGCGCCTTCAGCTTCTGTGATTGCCGCATTAGCACCTCGAATATAACCACTCGAGGTACTTGGACCGCAAGATCGGTGAAAAGTACCACTCACTTACGCATTTCTCCGTAAGCTTCAGTCACTGGCTCCAGGCCGAGATTTCGACAGCGCCTCCTCAAACGCGTCACACGCGCGTTCCCACGTGAACTGTTGAATATTCTTGTGACCAGATCGCGCAATTTCGACTCTCTTATCAGTATTCTCAAGCAGCATTACAATCCTCTCTGCGAGAGCTTCTGGATGCTTCACTGGCGCAAGCAGCGCCGTTACATCATCGTCAGCATATTCCCGATGTCCCCCGATGTCCGTCGCAACTACCGCCACCCCACACATCATCGCTTCCGCAGGCGGGAGCGGCCACCCTTCTGTCCAGCTCGGAGAAACAAATATTGCCGAAGAATTATATATGTTACGCAACAGGTCCTGGGTTGGATTTTGGAAGTACCTGATCCACGGCGGCAACGACCTCGCCTTTGAGACACCGAAAAGGGACACGCGCAACTCAGAATGCCGACTTCTTGCGATTTGCAGCGCCTGCAGACCGTCCGCACTTCCTTTCCAGACGTGATCATGATAAAGCATCATGACATGTGACGATGGACGCTTCTCTATGGGCTCGTCAATTCCAAATTTCCGGAAATCCAAACCGTTGGGTATGTAGACGAACTGTTCGCCCAGACTCCGCGCAACATCACCCAGCCACTTGGAGATGACAATTTTACGCAAAGGCAGTTTCCACGTTCCAATGACCCGGTCCTCTGGTCCGGCCCAATTCTCAAAATGCTGGATCAGATAATACTTTTCCCCCTTGCGCGCCGCGTATTCGGCAACCCATTCAGCGGTCATCCAGGCTGTTGCAACGATTGCATCGCCGTCCGGAATGTACTTTTCCGCAAGCGACGGCACCCATAATGCCCTTACCCTTGGATCCAGATTAAACCACCTACTCGGAAGGTAGCTCTTGTCAAGGGTCCTCTGCACAAACCGAACACACGATTTCAGGCGCGACACAACCGGCGCGCCCCTGAAACTGAACGCCGGGTGCACAACGGTGACCGCGTAACCCCGAGCCACCAAACCATTTGCGTATTCGTATACGACTTTCACTCCACCAACGGGCCCTCCCCCATACCCAGGCAACACGAATGTCACACGACTACTCATGCAGCCAATCCCCCAAGTCTCTGCCAATAAGTTTCCCGACCTGTTGGACATCTTCGAAGTAGTATTCCGTGAGAGTTCTCCGCAGTGACGAGCTCATCGGCACTGCGTTCTGATACCTCGTGTTCCACTGCTTCAGCTTTGTCAACAAACCGTATCCTTTCTCAATCCCTATAGCCCGCTTTGCAGACCCGAGTCGTTGCATCGCGCCTTCCAAGAGCATCGAGCGCGGTATTTTACTGGCATTCCATACCTCATAAGCTCCCAACGCCACATTTGGCAGTTCAAGAAAGCTGAGCGTCCTCCTGAAGACATGGTCGGCATTGCTTTTTAGGTCCTGAAACAACAGCACAAGCACTCTCTCACGGCGAACATGATCAAACAACCTCTTTAACTGCTCCCCGTACTTAAACAATGGCCCATATTGCAGCGCCTCGCGAACCACATTGTGGCGTGGAATACGGTCCCCCTGCTCGCGCGCGGCCTGGGCGAGCCATGCCTGCTCAAAATCCCCTATGTCCTCTCCAAAGCTGTAAAGCGCCTGTCGATGCCAAGAATAAACAGCATCAACTGGACTTCGAAGCATCACTATGAACTTAGCGTCCGGCGCATGCTTCAGGATATTCGGAACTGCTGTCTTTGATTTCAGATAGAAGACCGACCCCTCTCCGACGACGCGCCGGCTACGACAGACATCCGAAAAACACTTCATATATTCAACTATCGAACTGGCATACCGACTGGAAAAGTCATCGTTGAAATAATGCGGTTCCTTTGGCTCCGAGAAGCCGATCTCCGGGTGCCGCTTAAGGTATTCGCTCAGCGCTGTAGTACCTGCTTTCGGCGCTCCGATTATGAAGAAGTCTGGAAATCGGATCGCCCGCTGACTGCTGTCAAGTATGTCTTTGTTTCCCACGCCGTGGCTCACACCGATTATTGGCTATGTCCGAGTTTACCAAGGACTAACAGTAAAGGTTACTCTGGATTTCATGGGGTCACACCTTGCAGTTAGAGTGTCTTCAAAGTAGACGGAATGTGCTCAGGAATGTCCAGATCACCGACGATGAGGTAGATCATGTCGGCGAAGTTGTGCAGA
>JAJZVZ010000051.1 GCA_021846945.1 Acidobacteriota bacterium
CGCTTTCAAGTCGAGTTAGCGTTTCCGCGGGTGAGGCAAACATCCGGCCCGTCCTCCCGAACGCGTCAAGCGTGGGGAGAGCGTAGGACGCAACCTAATTTCGGTCAAACGGCGCGCAAAGGAGAAAGTGACCTCACTTCACTGGATAAACGTGATTGTCGGGTCCCATCCATCCCTTTTCTGTCCACTGGAAAGGGTAGTTGCCGGAGAAGCTCTCAATTGTGCCCGGCGCCCGATTTCCCAATTGCACGAGATCCTTCACGGAGGCTTGATAGTAAAGGATATAAGTTTCGGTCCCGTTGACCTTTTCCATCTGACCGTTGGTTTTCTTAAGAGATACGAGGTCCTGCAGATGTGGACCCCGGGAGATGTTCTTCCAAACCGCAATCGCATCTTGCTCGGTTGGTGGCGGCGGGGTCCGCTTGCAGCCCGTCAATTGACCTGCGGCAACGCCAAATGCCGCGAGTATTGCTAGCAAGGGTATGAGTCTCTTCATTGCGGGGGAGGTCCTTTGCGAGATTTCATCTTTTCGAGAAGCGGCTTCATCTGTTCGAGCGTGCTTTCGAAAGCGTCCCGTGCCTCGGTCATCCCTCGTTCCGGTCCGTAGCGGATGACCAGGTGCACGATCAGAGCGCGAGCCAAAGCAAGATCCGTCAACAACGGCAGGAAAGGTTCAGGCGCCGACTTCTCCAGTTCCTGAACGAAGGCAAGAATCTTCTCCATGTATTCGTCGCTGCGCGCCTTACCCAGTTCGGTGACCCATTCGGATTCCATGTCGAACTCGTTGCTCATCACCGCAGCCTCGCAGCGCATTTATTGATCCCTTTCTACCACCGTTCCCCGCCGGATCAATGGTTGAAGGCGGTCGATTCCGCCTGGAAGAACAAAAAACGAGGACGAGCGATTACGGACGCATTTGACCGAATTCCAGAGCTGTCCTACACATACTTCGGGCGGAAGAGGAACGACGGAAGTCTTCCGCATACCGCGTGGCCCGGATTCCGAGTTCAGCCCGGCGATCCATCAGGCAGAATTCTCGGGGGCGCGTGCCAGGTCCAGGAGATGTTTATGCCAAACCTCGCCAGATTGAATGCCGCCAATCCTTCCCGGGTCTTTGCTGCAGAAGCCCTCGGAGCGGCAGAAGTATTTGTTAATGCAGTAGAAGCGGGAGATTACCTCGAACTTCATCCGGCCACGGTCCAGAGATTCGCCCGCGAAGGCGTGATTCCCGCGCATCCGGTTGCCGGCAGGAAAAGAAGGCACTGGAGATTCCTTCGCTCGGAACTGGCCGAGTGGCTTCGCTCCAGGGGCCAGGAGAGTCCGGATCGGAAGTGAATCATGCGATGCCAAGTCGCCACCTCTTACGGTACATTTTGAGTACCGATGCACTTCGCGCCCTTTTTGAAAGGAGGGCGTTATGAAGAAGGCGCGAAGTCAAAAAGGCAGTCTGTGCCTGTCAGTCAACGGCAGCGGAACCGAGGTCTGGATCTTCCGTTGGTGGGAAACCTCGACGGACGGCAGGCGCGTTCGTAGAAAACGGCAAGTCGGCACGCTCGACCAATACAAAACCGAGGAGGCAGCCGAGAGAGCTGTCCGAAACTGGCGGCTTGTCCTGCGCGCGAATCAGGATGGCGCAGCCAGCGGAATCACGATGAGAGCACTAATCGGTCATTTTCGGGAGAAGGAACTCGTCGACAAAGGCGAGGACGGGAGGGCTTGGTCCACGCGAGACCGGTACGAGGCCTACCTGAACTCCTGGATCGAGCCGCGGTGGGGAAAGGAAGAGCTCACCGCGATCCGGGCACCCTGGTCGAGGAGTGGTTGCGTAACCTCCGGCAGAAACCGCGCAAGCGGAAGCGGCCTGAACTGGTCGCGACCGGGCGGGAATCGAAGCCGCTGGCACCTGCCAGCAAGGCCAAGATCCGGAATCTGATGAGCGTGCTTTTCAACCATGCGATCCGCTGGGGGTTTGCTGACCGTAATCCCATCAGTGGTCCCAATAAAGGCGCTGGCGTCCGTCAGAGTTCCAAGCGCGTCCGCATTCCCGACATCCTCGAGGTCTCCGAGATGCAGGCCATCGTAGCGAAGCTTCAGCTTCGCGAACGGGTCCTGCTCTTTCTCGTCATGGTGACCGGGCTGCGTCGCGGCGAGCTCTCCGGCATCCAGTGGGGCGACATCGATTTTGCAAACCTGCTGATCGATGTGCGGCGCTCGGTCGTGGATCAGGTGGTTGGACGGTGTAAGACGGAGGCCTCACAAAAGCCCGTCCCGATCGACGAGTACACGGCGCAGGATCTCCTGGCCTGGTACCGCGTCACCCCGTATCGCGAGCCGGGCGATTGGGTCTTCGCTTCAAACAGCCGTCGTGCCGGCAAAAACCGCGGAAAGCAGCCTCTTTGGCTGCAGACCGTCATGCGCTATCACATCGAACCCGTCGTCCGCGAACTCGACATCCAGAAGCGAGTTTCATGGCACACTTTCCGGCGCACCTATACGAGTCTTCTCCATGCCAATGGCGAGGACGTCAAGGTGGTGCAGGAACTGCTGCGTCATGGATCGGCGAAGGTGACTCTGGATGTGTACGCGCAGGCTCAGATGCCTGCCAAAAGAAGGGCGCAGCACAAGGTCGTCGAGATGGTACGGCCGGAAGCGCGCCAGGAAGCACTCGAAATGGCGACTTAACTGGTCCCCAAACTGGTCCCCGACGATTTTGAGGGGTTTCCGCTAAGTTGTTGGTTTGATTTGGCGTCCCCGACGGGATTTGAACCCGTGTTATCGCCGTGAAAGGGCGGTGTCCTAGGCCGGGCTAGACGACGGGGACATACTGAAGACGACAAATAACCCACACGGGCTATATACGCCCTTATGAAGGCTATCAACTCAGAAAGACGGTGTCAAAGATGATCTGTCTGAGCCGCGGATCCAACTGCGGGCGGACCCCAGCCTTGGGCCGCGAGAAACTGCCCAGCAAACTGCGCTATTCTTTAATGCAGCACACACTGTAGGCCAGAATAGGGGCTTTGGCGTCCGGCTTGAAGCACGCGGAGGAGATTTTTTGCGTCGATATTTCCGCTTCAGGCGTCAGATGGAGCAGGAATTTTCGCACTGATTCTCCCCGAAAGCAGGTTGTGCGCATAGTGCCACCGGACCGGAGGCTGCAGAGGCGATTTATGCGGCAATTCCGTGATCAGGCGTTCAAGTCGTTCTGTCATCAGGCAAACGTGCAGGCCGAACCAGCCTGGGACGAGGAAAGATCGAGTGAGGGATAGCACGTTGAGACATTTCTATGGAGTTGCCTCCTTGGTTCTTATGGGGTTGGCGGCGACCGGCTGCCAGAAAAAGGGGGCGGCAACCGATGGGCCGCCGATGCAGGGGATGCCGGTGCAGTCGGCGACCGTGAAGATGGAGCCGGTGCCGCAGAGCAGCGATTATATGGCCACCGTCAAGTCGCGCCGCTCGGCTACCATGCAGCCGCAGGTAAGCGGACAATTGACGCAGATTCTGGTCCGCTCGGGCGATCACGTGAAAGCCGGCCAGGCACTGATGGAGATCGATCCACGGCAACAGCAGGCAATGGTCGACTCACTGCGCGCGACTGAGCGGCAGAAAAAGGCCCTCTACGATTACGACACCATCGAGGCGGATCGGCAACGCAAGCTGTTCGACGCGGGCGTAACCAGCCGCGACACCTACGAACAGGCCCAGCAGGCGTACCAAAACGCCAAGGCTGATTATGAGGCCGCGGTCGAGTCGCGCAAAACGCAGGCGCAACTGCTGGCCTACTACACCATCCGCGCGCCGTTCGATGGCGTGGTCGGCGACATTCCGGTGCATATCGGCGACTATGTTTCGCCCTCCACCGTCCTCACCACGGTGGACGAGCACAAGGATTTTGAGGCATATATCTATGTCCCCACGGAACGCTCCAGCCAGGTGAAGATGGGGCTGAACGTCGACCTGATGGATAACAGCAACAAACTTCTGGAACAAACCAGGATTTATTTCGTTTCGCCGCAGGTGGATAGCACGCTCCAGGGGATCCTCGTGAAAGCTCCCGTGGAGGCGACGCCGGAGATCCTGCGCAATGCGCAGATGATCAAGGCGCGGATCATCTGGAGCACCACCCCCATGGCGGTGATTCCGGTGCTGGCGGTGGTACGGCTCGGCGGACAAAGCTTTGTCTTTGTGATGCGCCAGCAGAACGGACACTTTGCAGCCATTCAGACGCCTGTCACCCTGGGCGCCACGGTGGGCAACTCGTACTCCATCACTTCAGGATTGAAAGCGGGCGACCGGGTCATCGTGTCCGACACCCAGTTCCTGGTGAACGGCATGCCGGTTCTGCCCATAGGCGGCTGACCGCGGCCGGTTGAACCTGTGTCTCCGGCAACGCGTGTAATGATTTGTGCGCCCAACACGCCGAAGAGAAAGTAGGCCCATCTTGTTTGTCGACTTCTTCATTCACCGGCCGGTCTTTGCGACGGTCTGCGCGTTGATGATCATCCTGGCCGGGGCCGTGTGCATTCCGACTCTGCCGGTTGCCATGTATCCCACCCTGGCACCGCCGCAGGTGACGGTAAGCTGCAACTATGTTGGCGCCAACGCCGAGACCGTAGAGAAGGCCGTCACGATCCCCCTCGAAGAAGCGATTAACGGCGTTGAGGGGATGCGCTATATCGACTCTTCCAGTACCAACAGCGGCGACAGCTCGATCACCACGACCTTTCAAACCGGCTACGATCTGGACATCGCAGCCGTAGACGTGCAGAACCGAGTAGCCAGCGTGCAGGGACGGCTACCCGCCGCCGTGAATTCAACCGGCATCACCATCACCAAGTCGAGAAGCAACTTCGTCTTTGGCGCCGGCTTCTTTACGCGCGACGGGCGCTATTCGAGCGAGTTCATCTCCAACTACCTCGATGTGTATGTGAAAGATGCGCTCAAGCGCGTGCCCGGCGTGGGTGATGTAATGATCTTCGGCGAGCGCAAGTATGCCATGCGCGTGTGGCTTGATCCCGTGCGGATGGCCGCTCGTGGCCTGACGGCCTCTGATGTTGTGAGTGCTTTGCAGGAACAAAATATTGAGGTTCCCGCCGGCCAGCTTGGCCAGCCTCCTTCTGATCCCCATCAGGCCTTTCAGATTCCGGTGCGCGTGGTCGGGCGGCTCACAAGTCCCCAGGAGTTCGACAACATCATCGTGAAGAATTCTCCGGACGGGCTGGTGCTGCTGAAAGACATCGGCCACGCCGAGATTGGCGCCGAAGACTACAGCAGTTCGCTCAAATACATGGGGCGCGAGGCCATGGGCATCGGCGTTATGCAGCTTTCAAACGCCAACGCCCTGGATGTGGACCGCGAGGCCAAGGCCGCGTTGCAGGAATTGTCAAAGAGATTTCCGCCGGGCCTTGAATACGCCATCGCGTTCGACTCCACGACCGTCGTAGGCGATTCGATTCGCGAGGTGCTGGTCACTCTGGCCGAGGCCATCGCGATTGTGATCTCGGTGATCTTTCTCTTCCTGCTCGACTGGCGCGCCACCATCATCCCGTCCGTTACCATCCCGGTCTCGCTGATCGGCACCTTCGCTTTCATCAAGCTTTTCGGATTCTCCGTCAACTCGCTTACGCTGTTCGGCATTACGCTCGCCACGGGCCTGGTGGTGGATGACGCAATCGTGGTTATTGAGAATGTGCAGCGGCACATGCACATGGAACACTCAGATCCGCATGCCGCCACATCGCGCGCGATGAGCGAAGTAACCAGCGCGGTCATTGCCACATCTCTGGTACTGATTGCGGTCTTTGTGCCGGTTTCGTTTTTCCCCGGCACCACCGGCATTCTCTACCGGCAGTTCTCGCTGACGATCGCCTTTTCCATCGCCATCTCGGCCTTCAACGCCCTGACGCTTTCCCCGGCGCTTTCAGCGCTGTTTTTGCGCGGTGAAGAGGCCCGGCCTCATCAACTGGATTTTCTTCATATCCGGCCGGTGTCGCACGCCTTTGCCGGGTTTATTCACGGAGCCGATTCCACCATTACCTGGATGGGCCGCACCTACGCGCGGGCGATTCACGTCGCGCTGCGCATGCGGTATCTGTTGCTGTTGGTGTTCTTTGCCGGGCTGGGCGCCACCGTTTGGATGTACCAGCATGTTCCTACCGGATTTATCCCTCAGGAGGATCAGGGCTACCTCTTCGTCATCGTACAGGCGCCGCCGGGTTCCTCGCTCTCCTACACGACGGCCCTGGCCGATCGCGCTCAGGCAATTCTCGCCACCGATCCCGACATCGCAGGCGCTTTCTCGGTGATGGGCTTCAGCTTTTCGGGCACGGCCTCGAACTCGGGCATGATGTTTGTCTCGACGAAGCCCGCGGATCAGCGGCGCGGCAAAGGGCACTCGGCAGCGGATATCGTGGCAAGATTGTCCCCCAAGCTGCAACAGCTCATGTTTGCCCCCAATGGTGGGATGGTGGCGATCATTCAGCCTCCGGCGGTGCAGGGCGTGGGCAGCTACGGCGGATTTCAGTTCATGCTTCAGGACCAGGGAAACAATACCCTCAGCGACATGGACCGGGTGGCGCACCAGATCGTGAACCAGAGCCGCCAATCGAACGATCTGACAGGACTGATTACTACCTTCTCGGCCAACGATCCACAGGAGCTCGTGACGATCGACCGCGATAAAGCCAAGGCCATGGGCGTCCCGCTCTCGCAGATCACCGATACGCTGAGCATCTTCATGGGCTCGGAGTACGTAAACGACTTCGACTTCAACAACCGCACGTACCGCGTGTTCGTACAGGCCGATCAGCCGTTCCGCATGAGATCTGGCGACATCCATAGCTTTTATGTGCGCTCGAACTCGGGCCAGATGATTCCTCTCGACAATCTGGTCTCGGTAGCAAACAGTTCCGGCCCGCCGGTCATTACGCACTACAACCTCTTCCGCGCCGTGGAGATCGACGGCTCGCCCGCCCGCGGCTATAGCTCCGGACAGGCGATCACCGCCATGGAGAAGCTGGCCCAAAAGGTCATGATGCCCGGCATGACGTACCAATGGACAGGTCTGACTCTGGATGAACTCGAGTCCAGCGGCAAGGCGCTCATCATCTTCAGCCTGGGCATTCTGGTGGTCTACCTCACGCTTTCAGCGCAGTATGAGAGCTTTGCTCTGCCCTTCATCATTTTGCTGGCTGTGCCCATGGCGGTACTGGGCGCGCTGGGACTGGTGGCGCTGCGCGGCTTCTCCAATGACGTGTACTGCCAGATCGGCCTGGTGATGTTGATCGGCCTCGCAGCCAAAAACTCGATCCTGATTGTGGAATTTGCCGAACAATTGCGGCGCAAGGGCCGCTCCATCGCCGAGGCTGCCATTGAAGCCGCGGAACTACGGCTGCGGCCGATTCTCATGACGTCATTCGCCTTCATCCTCGGCGTGCTGCCGCTGGTCTTTGCTACCGGCGCGGGCGCGATCGGACGGCGCTCGGTGGGCACCACGATCGTAGGCGGCATGTTGCTCTCCACGGTGCTGAACCTGGTCTTTATCCCTGTGCTCTACGTCATCCTGAGCCAGGTGCTGAAGCGCGGCATCACCAAAATCGGCGCGGAGACTGAAGCATAGCGCAGAGAATCACTGCCCCGGGCGATGGGCAATTACATAATCCTTAATGCGGTCATAGACCCGGCTTGTGACCACGCCGCGATCTATCAGGTCGAGCTTGCTGCGGTAAGGCCGGAAGCGCACGATACGGCCGGCCCAGGTACGAGTCATGCCGGGAACCTTCATCAATTCATCCGCAGTGGCGTGGTTGATATCGACGCGCAGTCCGGATGGAGGAATCGCATGTGGCCTGGGAGCCGGCTGATGCGCTCCTGCTGCGATTTGCGGCGGAACCGCAAGAATCACGCCAAGTAAGATAACTCCCCATCCGGTAAGTAGCGTTCTTGCAAGCACAGCCTCATTTTCTGCCGTGCGCCAGTCCTTCCGCAAGGCTGCGGATGCGCGAAACCTGCATTCGGGAGTGGGGCAGTCTGAGGTTACCGTTTCGTTCCCTTGCGGACATTTCCTCATTCGCCTATCGAACGAATGACTCTCGCCGGATTTCCTCCGACCAGAGTATTCGGGGGAACGTCCCTGGTGACTACCGAACCCGCCGCGACAACCGAGTTCTCGCCTACTGTTACGCCACCGATGATCGTCGCGCCAGCTGCGATCCAGACGTTTTTCTCAATCACGATAGGCTTGGCGACGACGAGGGCGCGCCGCTGAGAAGGTTCAATTGGATGGCCAGACGTGATGATACTGACGTTCGGCCCGATCATCACATCATCGCCAATATCGAGCCCGCCAAGGTCATAAAAAGTACAGTTCTGATTAACGAAAACATTGCGCCCGACACGGATATCGACTCCGCCGGTTGTGTAGAACGGTGGGATTAACAAAAAGTTGTCGTCCACTTTCTTGCCGATGAGATCGCTGAACAAGGCCCGGACTTCGTCCGCATCGTTGAACGTCAAACGGTTGAGCTTAGCGGTGATCGTCATAGCTCGTTTGACGCTTGCCAACATGGCCGCTGATTCCGGCGTTCTCCTGGGAATTATCTTGGTGCGATCATCGTTCGACATTCGTTAATTTCCTTGGGTTACGGTTGAGCGTGCTGTTCGGCGCACGAATGCGGCGCCGGGATTCTCCGATTGTAGCTACAAAGCGGATGGGCCGAAATCCAGCCAGAACGTCCATTTAAGATGCCTCACTGCATTTCCATCCTTTCATTTCTCATGTATACTTTCCTCGGTCTGCTGTAAAAATGGACGTATGGCAATTTCCCCAATTGCTCACGGCGGTAACGGAGGTGCCCATTTCCGCATCTTCGACAGAACACGGCTTATCTCTCTGGTCGTGTTGCTCGCGCTACTCGTTGCGTGTGTGTTGTTCTCATGGACTACGAGCGGCGCTATGGCGCGTCTCGCATTCCTGCGAAGCCGCCGCGGCGCGCGCGGCGTTGGCAGCGCGCCACAATCTCTCGTTGATATAAGCCCATGGCAAACCGCCCAGGAACTTGCGGCAATGGCCGTAACTGCCGAGGAGGGCGAGTACGCCCGCGATGCCGAACGGCTGGCCGATCACGAGGTGGATCAGGCCTTTGCTTCGGCATTGCGCCTGGCAACTCTGCAGGCGCAGCATCCCGATTACAAGGGAAAAGCGCTCGTGCTCGCACAAAGGGTGAAGCAACTCGAGCGAACCGTCCAACAGGATCAGGTTGCGGTCCAGCAACTGACATCCAAATCCGGCTCCTCTTCCACTCAGACTCCGGCCAATAGCGATCTGGATGTCGCCAAAGCACAGCTCGGGCTTGACTCCGATGAACTTGCGGATGCGAAACGGGATCTGGCCCGCGTCTCCGGCGACACCAGCGTCGAGATTCAGGAAGAACTGAATGCCCACGAAGCATCGATGCGCCAGTATGACCACGAAGTGCAGAGCGGTGCACAGATTGCCGTCATTTCCGAGAAGAAGCACACAACCCTGGCAGGACGGCTGGTGGCGTGGTTCGATCAGCGGAGCCGCTATCAACTGCTCCAGCAGGCGCAGCAGCAGGCTCAGGCCGCTGTTACTGCTCTGACGGCACAGCACAACGCGCTTGAATCTAAAGCTGACGCAAACCATGCCGTTAGTCCGGATAATGCAAAGGATCGAGCAACCAGGCTCGCTGATATCAAGACCGAACGCGCGGAAGGACAGATTCTGAGCATCTATGACGATCGACTTCAGACCGAACAGCAGCTTGCCGCTGTTTACGGCAAGTGGTCTGCGCAGGTGCTTCTGCAGCATCGCATTGTTCTGCATCTGATTTTGCAGTCTTTGACAGTGATCGTCTCTATATTGATCGGCATGCTTTTGATCGACACCCTTGTGCGGCGCCTGTTGGCTCATCCGGCAATTGATCGCCGCCAGGCGCAGACGTTCCGCAGCATCTTTGAATTGGGCACGCAGGCTGTCGGTGTTGTACTGATTCTGTTCGTCATTTTCGGTTTGCCCAAAGAAACGCCTACGATTCTGGGCCTTGCCACCGCTGCGCTCACCATTGCGTTACAGGATTTTATTCTCGGATTTCTGGGATGGTTTGTCCTCATCGGCAAGAATGGCATTCATGTGGGCGACTGGGTTGAGATCAATGGTGTGGGAGGCGAAGTGACTGAAGTTCGCCTGTTCAGCACAACGTTGATGGAGACCGGGCCGCTTGCAGAGAAGGGGAACCCTACAGGACGCCTTGCCTCATTCATGAATGGCTTCGCAATCAGTGGTCAGTACTTTAACTTCTCCACCAGCGGACAGTGGATGTGGGATGAGATTACCATCAGCTTGCCCGCGACCGAAAACATCCACCAGATGATGGAGCGCATTCAGTCGGTAGCGGTTGAAGAAACCAGGGAAAATGCGGCCCGTGCCGAGCAGGAGTGGCGTCGTGCGGCGCGCGGAGGTGGCCTCAGCCGCTTCAGCACCGCTCCGATGGTGAACCTGCGGCCGTCCTCCTCAGGTATCGATCTTCAAATCCGCTACGTCACGCGCGCTTCCGAGCGCGCCGAGGCGCGCAACCGTTTGTACCACCGCGTGTTCGAAATGCTCCAGGAACAGAAGAGGCTGGCGCCGCCTGAGCAAGCACTCGAAACCGAAAACGCATAAGCGACAGAAGGATTTTGTGGTTGACAGCGCGCGGGGTCTGCCTTTAGCTTTAAAGGAGATGCAGAGCCACCGCCATCACCGTCACCATCTTCATCATGGAACTTCCATGCCGGCGGACTGCTATGGCCTGAAGTAAACGGCCAAAGAGATCGGAAAGAAACACACCAGCCCGCCGGCGACCGACGCCAGCGGGTTTTTTCATGCGCTCCAACCGCAAATTTCAACCCACACCATGAAAGAGCCAGGGATAAGATGAGCAACGAAACTGTAAAAATCGACTTTGAAAAGATGGACGGCCTCGTCCCCGGCATCGTGCAGGATGCCAATACCGGCGAGATGCTGATGCTGGGCTTTTTGAACCCGGCCAGCTATGCCAAGACCATGGAAACCGGCTACGTAACCTTCTGGAGCCGCACGCGCCAGAAGCTTTGGATGAAGGGCGAATCCAGCGGCAACCGCCTGCGCGTGATTTCGGCTTCGACCGACTGCGACAACGACACGCTGCTCTTTCGCGTCGTAGTAGAGGGTGACGGCCTGGTATGCCACGAAGGCACCGTAAGCTGCTTCACCAGGCCGCTGGCTCTGGGCGCTGAAGCAAGGAACGCGGAGGCGGCCCGTGGCTAATAAACTCAGGCTCGGACTTCCCAAAGGCAGCCTCCAGGATGCGACCATCGCGCTCTTCCGGCGCGCCGGCTGGAACATCTATGCCGACGGCCGCTCCTACTTTCCTTCCATCGACGATCCGGAGATCGAATGCATGTTGATCCGGGCGCAGGAGATGGCGCGCTATGTGGACCATGGTGTGCTCGATGCGGGCCTCACCGGCATCGACTGGGTGGTCGAAAGCGGGCTGGATGTACGCAGCGTAACCACCCTCACCTATGCCAAGCAGAGCCGCCGCAAGGTGCGCTGGGTGCTGGCCGTGCCTGAGGCAAGCGGCTATGAAAAGGCCGAAGATCTCGAAGGCAAGATCATCGCCACCGCGCTGGTTGAGGTAAGCAAGCGCTACTTTGCCGATAAGGGCGTCAACGTGAAAGTCGAGTTCAGTTGGGGAGCGACGGAAGTGAAGCCGCCCAGGCTGGCTGACGCCATCGTCGAAGTCACCGAGACGGGCAGTTCGCTCAAGGCCAACCACCTGAAGATCATCGATACGGTGATGGAAAGCGAAACGCACCTGATCGCCGGCAAAGCCGCTCTGGCCGACCCGTGGAAGCAGCAGAAGATCGACCAGATTGCGGTGATGTTGCGCGGCGCCATCGATGCGCAGGCGCAAGTGGGCTTGATGCTCAACGTGAAGCGCGCGGATCTCGACGCCGTATTAGCGGTATTGCCTGCGCTGAACGCGCCCACCGTCTCGCAGTTGAGCAATGCCGAGTGGGTGGCCGTGAATACCATTGTGGAGGAACGCGTGGCGCGCGACGTGATTCCGCGGCTGAAAGCAGCGGGGGCGTCGGGCATCGTCGAGTATCCGCTCAACAAGGTCGTACTGTAGAAACTGTGTCTACACGCCAGTCTGCTGGCTGCTCCCGGGTTTCGTCCGCCGCGCTTGCCCACCGTGGCGGGGCGGATGAGATCCCGGGAGGCCACAGAATCATATAGGCGCAGTTCCATCTGTTTTGTAACATGCGCGATGAGCAGCCTTGTGACAGGGTACGGATTCAGTCCTGCTGTAGACGGCGCAATCATCCATGAGGGCGTTAGTCCCCGAGGGTATCTGGTCGAAGGAAGAGACAAACCAATGAAGCTGATCCGGACCAAAGGACGGGGTGCGAAAGAAGCGGGAGAGATCCTCGCCGCCCTTGAGCGGCGCGGAAGTGCGGCGCTTGACACTGTGCTGCCCGCCGTCAAGCGCATCGTGGCCGACGTGCGCAAGCGCGGCGACCGCCCGCTCTTGCGCTATGCATCAAAATTCGATGGGCTGCCCGGCGCGGATGCGTTGTGCGTGACGCAGGAAGAGATGGCAGCGGCATGGGGAGCGCTCGATCCTGGCATGCAGGATGCCTTATCCACCGCCGCCGCGCAGATTCGCGGTTTTGCCCAACGCCAACTGCCGGCTTCATGGAACACCTCGCCACTCGATGGGCTCACGACAGGCCAGCTTGTGCGCCCGCTTGGCTCGGTAGGATGCTACGTTCCGAGCGGCCGGCATCCGCTGCCTTCCACGCTGCTGATGACGGCCATTCCCGCGCAGGTCGCGGGTGTTCAGCGCATCGTCGTGGTTTCACCCAAGCCGGCGCCGGAGACACTTGCCGCCGCGCACCAGCTCGGCATCACGACGTTCTACCGGCTGGGAGGCGCGCACGCCGTAGCTGCGCTGGCCTACGGAACCGCCAGCATTGCGCGCGTCGACAAGATCGTGGGTCCCGGCAATCTCTACGTCACCGCGGCCAAGCGGCTCGTTGCCTTTGATTGCGCCATCGATATGCTTGCCGGTCCCACTGAAATTGTGGTCACCAGCGATCGCGGCAACGCGTCTGAAATCGCCAGCGACCTGGTAGCGCAAGCCGAGCACGACCCCGAGGCGCTGGCCATCTTTGTCACAACACGCGAGGTGTTGGCAAAAGCCGTCATCGCAGAAACAACTCTGCGCAGCCGCAACAACGCGATTGCGCGCCAGGCGCTCGATCGCAACGGCCTCGCAATCGTCGCCGCCACCGCGAGCGAGGCGCGGCAGATTACGAACCGTCTCGCGCCCGAACATCTGACCGTCGACGCGGCCGGCGATCTCGATTGGGTTGAGAATGCCGGCTCGGTATTTGTCGGCCGCTGGTCCGCACAGCCCATGGGCGATTACATCTCCGGTCCCAATCACACACTGCCTACCGGCGGTATGGCGCGCGTGCGCAGCGGGCTCAGCGTGTATGACTTCGTCAAGCTCATCACCGTGCAGGAATATGCAGCGCAGGGCATGCGTGCACTTGGCCCGCGTGCCGCGCTCCTTGCCGAGGCTGAAGGGCTCACCGGCCACGCCGAGGCCATTCGCACCCGCCTGCGCAAGAACCCGCGCAAGACCGCATCGAAAAGGAGGCCTCGTGGCTGAAGCCATCACCCTGCGTTATCCCACGCCGCGCGCTCGCGTCGAGGCAATGATGGAGTATCACCCTCCGCTTGGCTCTCGCGATGCGCTGCGCCTGGACTTTAATGAAAACACGCTGGCTTGCTCGCCTAAAGTATGCGAGACGCTTGCGAGTATCTCTGCCGGCGACCTGACCCGTTATCCCGAGCGCGAACCAGTGGAGGCCATCGTCGCTGCTCATCTGGGCCTGCAGGCGGAACAGGTAGCCCTGACCAACGGTGTAGACGAGGCCATCCATGTGCTCTTCGAAACTTTCCTTGAAGCAGACCACGAGTTGCTGCTGCCCGTGCCCACGTACACCATGTATCAGGTATATGCCTCCGCAACCGACGCGCTCTTGGTTGCAGTGCAGGCTGCGGACGATCTGCAGTTTCCCTTTGAGCTTTTGGCAAGGGCCATCTCGCCTCGCACCAAGATCATCGCCATCGCCAACCCCAACAGCCCTTCGGGTTCCGTGGCCACCCGCGGACAACTTGTCGAGCTTGCCCAACGCGCTCCGCATGCTGTGCTGCTGGTAGACGAGGCATACTTTCATTTCCACGGCGAAACTGTGATGGACCTGGTGGGCGCTGTTCCGAACCTGGTTGTGGCGCGCACCTTCTCGAAGGCGTACGGCCTCGCCGGGCTGCGTCTCGGACTTCTCGCCGGGCCCGCCGGGCTGATGCGCTGGATTCGGCGCGTGCTCTCGCCTTACAGCGTGAACTCACTTGCCTTAGCCTGCCTGCCGCCCGCGCTTGAAGATACAGCCTATCTCGATTGGTATGTGGCGGAAGTGCTTGCGGCGCGGCGCGACTTCGAGGCAGCACTCGATGCCGCTGGAGTGCGCCGCTGGCCCAGCCGCGCGAACTTCATCCTTGCTGACATTGGCGCGAAGCATGCGGAGTTTGTACGGTTAATGCGCGGCCGCGGCGTGCTGGTGCGCGACCGCTCCAGCGATCCAGGCTGCGATGGGCGCGTGCGCATCACCATAGGAACCAGAGAACAAATGAAACAGGCGATCGCCGCCCTGAATGAAACGCTGGCCGCGCTGCGGTCTGGAAGCGAGGCGCAATGAGGACAAAGAAGAGCAACGCAAAATCAAAAGTGGGCGCCACGAGTCCAGGTTCTCTGACCCGGAAATCTGCTGCAGCCGCGCGCATGGCGAGCTTCGAGCGCAACACCACTGAAACGCGGATCGCCATCAAACTCACAATCGAAGGCAAAGGCCAGTACAAAATTGCAACCGGCATTCGCTTCTTCGATCACATGCTGGAACTGTTCACGCGTCACGGCGCATTTGACCTGGAGCTGAAATGCAACGGCGACCTTGATGTCGATCAGCACCACACCGTTGAAGATGTAGGCATCGCGCTGGGCGAGGCTTTCGATCGCGCGCTCGGCGACAAGCGTGGCATTCTGCGCGCTGGATATTTTCTGATGCCCATGGACGAAACGCTCGCCATCGCAGCCATCGACCTGAGCGGGCGCGCCGCCTTCGCTGTTGACACCAAAGTGCGCACGCGCCTCGTCGGTGATTTGCAAACGGAACTCGTCACAGATTTCTTCGAGGGCTTTGCCCGCGGCGCGCGCGCCAACGTTCATGTAAAGACGATGTATGGCCGTTCCAACCATCACAAGATCGAAGCCATCTTCAAAGCCTTTGCGCGGGCGCTGCGCGTAGCCTGCTCGCGCGACAAGCAACTGGGCGAGATGCTGCCCTCAACGAAAGGCTTGCTCTAACCGTGTTCACTAACTCCGCTAACTCCTCTGCTACTCTCCTGAGGCACCTATGCGCGTAACCGTCATTGACTACAAGGCCGGCAACCTCACATCCGTGCTGAAAGCGCTGCGCCACCTTGGCGCGGAGCCCTTGGTAACAGATGGAGATCTGTCGCTTGTTGAGTCTGCGGAACGCATCGTGCTTCCCGGCGTAGGCCATTTTCAAGCCACTGAGCGCCTGGACACGACCGGTCTGACCCCTGCGATCCGCGCGGCAATTGCGCGTGGCGTGCCTTTCCTCGGCATCTGCGTCGGCATGCAGTGGCTCTATGCTGGATCGAGTGAAGCGCCCGATCAGCCGGGGCTTGGTCACTTCCCTGAGCAGTGCACACGCTTCCCTGAGTGCAATGAAAAAGTGCCGCACGTGGGTTGGAATTCCCTCGATGCCCGCACCGGCTCGCGATTGCTTGCGGGTGTCGAGCCGGGCGAGTATGTCTACTTCACACACTCCTACAAAGGTCCGGTCACTGGCGACACCGCCGCCATCACGCACTACATCGAGGCGTTCGCTGCGGCCGTCGAACGCGGCAACGTGATGGGCGTGCAGTTTCATCCGGAGAAATCCGGCGCGACCGGCCTGAAAATCCTGAGCAACTTTCTCATTTGGAAGAATGAGGGAAGCGCATGCTGACCAAACGCATCATCGCCTGCCTCGATGTCCACGGCGGCCGTGTCGTCAAAGGCGTGCAGTTCGTCGACCTGGTTGATGCCGGCGACCCGGCCACGCAAGCAGCGCGCCACGCCCGCGAAGGCGCGGATGAGATCGTGCTTCTCGACATAACGGCTACGCACGAAGGGCGGCAGACGCTTCTGGACACCGTGCGCCGCACGGCGCGCGAGCTTTTCGTCCCCTTTTGCGTCGGCGGCGGTATTCGCGCGGCGCGTGACGCGGAGCAAGTCTTCGAAGCGGGCGCGGACAAGGTGAGCATCAACTCCGCCGCGCTGGCCGATCCCACGCTGATTACTGCCATCGGCCGCAGCTTTGGCGCGCAGGCCGTCGTTGTCGCCATCGACGCGCGGCGCGATCCGCAGGCTGCCGATCCGGTGCGTGATGCACAAGTGTACGTCAGCGGCGGGCGCAAACCCGCAGGCCGCCGCGTGGTCGAGTGGGCGAGGGAAGCCGAAGATCGCGGTGCGGGCGAGATTCTGCTTACGTCGATGGACGCCGACGGCACGCGGGCTGGATTTGATTGCGAGTTGACCGCTGCCGTCAGTGAGGCCGTCGGCATCCCCGTAATCGCCTCGGGCGGCGCGGGCACGGTCGAACATTTTGCCGAAGTCTTTGCGCGCGGCAAGGCCGATGCCGCATTGGCTGCGAGCATCTTTCACTTCGGCATTTCGAGCGCGCGTTCGCTCAAAGAAGAGCTGGCCCGGGCCGGCGTATCCGTGAGGTTGCCATGCTGATTCCATCCATTGATCTGCTGGGCGGTCGCATCGTCCAGCTTGTGCAGGGCGAAAAGTTGCGCCTCGCTTTCGACGACTTCGAATATTGGATCGAAAAATTCGCGCGGTATCCGTTGGTCCAGCTTATCGATCTCGACGCGGCCATGCGCCAGGGCGACAACTCCGCGCTGGCGGCGCAGATCGCCAAGCGGCTTCCCTGCCAGGCCGGCGGCGGCATTCACAGCATCGAGCGCGCCCGGCAGGTGCTGGAAACGGGTGCCAAGCGCGTCATCATCGGCTCAGCGCTCTTCACAGAGCAAGGCGGCGTGAACACCTCATTTGCCGCGGAGCTGGCCGCCGCCATCGGCAGCGAGCATGTGGTTGCCGGCATCGATACCAAGAACGGCCGCATCGCCGTAAAGGGCTGGAAGGCGCAGGTAGCGCTCACTCCGGACGATGCGATTCCGCAACTCGAACCGCATGTGGCAGCGTTCCTCTATACGCACGTAGATACTGAAGGAACGATGCAAGGCTTCCCCATCGAGACCGCCGCGCGGCTGCGCAAGCTTACCAGACGACAGCTTATCGTCGCCGGTGGCATCCGCAGCCAGCAGGAGGTAGATGATTTGGATGCGCTGGGCGCCGACGCAGTGGTGGGGATGGCTGTCTACACCGAGATGCTCGCCGTCTGATTGCTTGCCCATTTTGCTGCCGCGGATTGGGGAAACTCGCCGCAGTGCTGCGATAGCATAGAGAGCAAAGCGCCGGCACGGCGCGCTCCGAGGAGGCGAATGCTGCGAGTTGGATACCCTGCAACAGTGGCGGCGGAGTTGTTCAATGACTTCCCCAAAGACATCGAGCTAATCGCAATATCGGACAAGTTGGACCACGACATCGAAATCGATGTCTGGATTCCCGATCCCTATAGCACTCGAGCCATGCGCGCATGGCCGCATCTGCGCGGTGTAAAGCTGGTGCTGGCCATGATGGCGGGAACCGAGTGGATCCCGGGAGTCGTGGGCCCGCATGTGACCATTTGCAACGCACACGGCGCGCACAACATCTCCACGGCGGAATGGACCCTTTCAGCAATCCTGGCCATGCTCAAGCATCTGCCGTTCTATTGCGACCTGCAAAGCAGCCAGAAGTGGACACGCCGTTTCGAGATGCCGGCACGCTACGCAGCTATCACCGGCGACACGCGCCCGCTCTATCCGCCGGTGATGCAGGAGGAGCTGACCGGCAAGACGGTGCTGCTTGTAGGCTACGGCGCCATCGGCAAGGAGATCGAGCGCATGCTTACGCCCTTCGATCTCAAGATGCTGCGCGTGGCGCGCAGTGCGCGCGACAATCCCAGGGTCCACGCCGTAAGCGATCTCGACAGCCTGTTGCCGCAGGCCCAGGTGGTGGTGCTGATTTTGCCGCGTACCAAGGAGTCATACCACCTGATCGGAAGCCAGCAACTTGCGCTCATGCAACAAGGCGCGTTGCTGGTGAATGCGGCGCGGGGACCGATTGTCGACACGGATGCGCTGGTCGCGGCGCTGCAATCAGGCCGCATTCGCGCCGCGCTCGACGTAACCGACCCTGAGCCGCTGCCTGAAGGGCATCCGTTGTGGAGTTGCCCCAATGTGCTGATTACGCCTCACGTGGGTGGCTCGACTCCGCAGTTCGCGCCGCGCTCGCTGCGCACGGCCGCCGGCGAACTGCGCCGTTACATGCGGGGCGAGTCCTTGCAAAACGTGGTTCAGAAGGCGATCTGAATCGCCGAGTTAGAAAGCGGAACGCCTTCCCTGGCAACACTCTTCAGGCGGTTGAATCCGACAGAGACGTCGCTTCTCGTTGAGCGGCGCCCGCCGCTGCACGCTGCCAGTCGCGCAATCCAAGAACGGCCAGTGCCACAAGGCCTGCGTAGAGCAGTGCAGTAGGCCGCAAATCTTTGTAAAGATACTCGCCGATGTAGATGAGGTCTACTGCGATCCAGAGCCACCAGTTGGCGGTGTGTTTGCGCGCCTGCCACCAACTGGCAACCAGGCTATAGCTGGTGAGCGCCGCGTCCAGATGCGGCAGCGCCGCGCCTACACGCACCATAAGCCCGCCCAGCAATATCGCCCCCGCCGCGCCTGCCGCCAGGCCCACAAGCCAGCCGCGCATATCGAGCGGCACGACGCGCACATCGCCCTCCTCAATCACGCCGCGCCACCAGTGCCACCATCCGTAGAGTGTAAAGGCAATAAAGAAGAGCTGAAGCAGCGTGTCGGAGAAAAGCCTGGCGCGATAAAAAACGACAAGATAGATCACATCCGCGGCCAGCACCACCGGCCAGCAGATAAGCAGACGGCGCGTGGTCAGCCAGATGCCGAGAATGGTCGTGACTACGCCCGCTGTCTCCAGCCAGTGCGCGGCCAGATAGGCCAGGATCATCGTCCAAGTCATCACGCGCGCTCTCCTTGCGGCTGGCAGATTCGCGTCTCGGCCCACCGGCGCAGCGCGGTAAGCAATGCGCCGCCAGCCTCCAGCCTGCGAAACCAGCGCGCATGACCTGCCAGGTAGCCGTCGTAAGCCAGGCGCGCATTCTCTTCCGAGTGCAACACACCCAGATAGTAATCAGCCTCGGAAAGCGCGAACTCGGCGTGACACAAAGCCGTCATGGGAGCAAGGGCCGCAGCCTCTTCCTCGCTGAGCGGGCGCACCGAGTCATAACCGGCCAGTAGCGCGTCCAGATGATCGAAATGCACGGGCACGTTTTGCGGATGTGCGGGATCCTGTACCAGCACCAGCCACTCCACGATGTTGCGCTCAATAGCCTGCGCCAGATCGTGCACAGCGTTGGCGCGATCCGCCAGGCCGAAGTCGATGATTGATGTAGCCTGCGCATTTTCTGTGAAGCTGTTCCAGAACAGATTCGAGGCGTGCAGGTCGTTATGAGTCCAGAGCGGCGGAAGTGCAGGCAGCAGAGGCAGCAACTCCGCATGGAACGGCGCGAGCAGATCCAACGCCTCGCGCGCGCACCGGCGCACTTCGGCGTGATCGGCCAGCGTTGGACGCGCGGTAAGATAGCGCTCCAACTCCGCCTCAGGATTCCCGCCAGCAAAGATGGTGAAGCCCGCCACCAGTGGCCTGGGCTTGCGGCGGGGCGCATCGAATTCGCGCGTCGCAAGATGCAGCCGCGCCAGTGCCTGGCCGGCCGAATGTGCATGCGCCGCGCTGCGAAACGGCGTCCACGAAATTGCATCTTCGTATAAATCAACGCCCTCCGGCATTCCATGAACCTCGTAGGTCCATTCGCCGATTTCGACAGCCGTCTCGCCGGACGCAGAGGCAAAGACGCGCGGCACCCGCGCTCCGGAGGCCAGCAGGTGCGCAAGAAAGCGATGCTCCTCATGCAGACCCTCAGCGTCACGCACACTGCGATGATGGCGCTTGACGAAGATGCGGCCGTTGCTTGTGGCGATGACCCCCGCCGCCGAAAACGGCCGCGGGCTGACAGAAAGGATTCGCTGCGCGTCGCCGAGCGCGGGAAATTGCCGCAGCAGTAAGCGCACTTCAGCCAGTGCAAGCGGCGGCCAATCCGGCTTGACCAGCGAGCCATCCATGCCGTGCATTTTGACCGTTGCGCTCATCGCATTGTCCTTCCACTCAACCAGCAGCCTTAGAAAGTGTAATGGGCGGCGAGTCGCACCGTCGTGGGCGCGCCCAGGTGGACAAAAGTATCGCCGTAACTCGCTCCGGTGTCTTTCCAGTAGCGCACATCTGAAATGTTGTCAGCGTAAAGCCGGAAGGTCACGTGGCCGTTCTCGCCGCCGGGCGTGTAGCGCGCGCCCAGCCCGAAGAGGTTGTATCCGGGCACGCTCACCACATCGTCGCGCGTGGCTGCTTTGCGCGCCGTATAGCTCCAGCCGGGCGTCAGGTGCAACCCGCCCATATGAGGCAATGCAAGATCGCCGGAGAGCGTCGTGCGCACGCGCGGAACATTGATCACCTGCTTGTTGTTAAACGCCGGTGTGCCCGTATCGGTGGAGATGGCGCTGATCGCCGCCACCGACGCACTGAGTTGCAGCCAGCTTGCGGCTTTGCCTTGAGCACCCAGCTCGATGCCATCATGAGTCTCATGCCCTTCGGATTCAAAGCAGAGGTCACCGGCGCTGCCATTGGGACAGAAGCTGTCCGGCCCCTGGAGAGCCTTGGGATAGAAGAACGGCGCGCGCATGCGGAAAACATCCGCCGTGAGCAGGATGCGCTGGCTCGCCTCGTACTTGGCGCCAATCTCGGTCTGGCGTGTGAAGAATGGCGCTAGGAACTGGCTTCCGTTGTCCACCCAGAACGGCCCTTGCGGACCCAGCGACATCATCACGCCGTAATTGCCGTAGAGCGTAAGGCTCTCGACTGGATTGAAGGTGATCGCGTACTGCGGTAGCCAGACTGGCTTGTCCGTAGGCTGAAGGACACAAACACCGGGAACGGAAAAGTCAGTGCAACTTGCATAGGCCGAATAATTATGGTCGCGCAGCCAGTCGAGCCGGCCGGCCGCGAGCAGTTGAATACGCCCCGGGACATGAATGCGATCCTGCATGAGGAGGGCCGATTGATGATCGTCCTCCCACAGCCGTCGCGGTCCGGCTGACTGATGCGGACTCTCAAAGGGAAATGCCACATTCGGCTTGTAGATATTCTCCGATCCGACGTACGTGTACACCGCGCCGGCCTGCACAACGCCGTTCGGCGAATAGGGATTGGCTACGGTGTAAAATCCCGGCTGCTGGACGCTGCGCAGGAAGAGTTCGCCTCCGCCGATCAGATCGTGTTTCAGCGGGCCGGTCGTGACCTCGCCGGCGATCATCGCTTCGGCCTCGGCGTCGATACGCAGCTCGCCGGGGTCGCGGTAGTCGTAGATGTCGTATGTTCCGTCGGGAGCAAAGAAAAACGGTGGCGGCCCGCCGGGCACGTTGCACTCCGGTTCGTAATAGCAGCCATAGGCCCAGACCACGTTGTCGTCAATCAGCGAATGGCTGAAGCTGCCGGCGACGAAGGCCCGCCATGCGTGGGGCAACTCGTAGTCCAGGCGCGACTCGGCGTTGAAGGTATCAAAGGTGTTGGGCTTGCCCCACGACTGCTCGCCCAGCATCGTCGAGGGAAAGATGCGGTGCAGATCGGGAACCACGGTGCCGCCCAGAAGTTGAAAGCCATCCACCGATCCCTCCAGCTTGTGCTGGTACTCGAAGTCGCTCTTCCAGATCGCCCTGGAGCTGAGCTTCCAGTCGGCTGAGCCGGTGCCCACCGCACGCCAGCCATCGGCACCGTTCACGTAACTCTGAATTTTCTCTCCGCCAAGATTGAGCAGCGCGCCCACTCTATTACCGGCGCCGAAGAAGCGTCCCAGCTCAAGATTCGCATAAGCTGTTCCGCGATGATCGGTAGCCATATCCAGAGCTTTTACAACCACCGGCCGCTTGGTGATGAAGTCAACCAATCCACCGGCAGAAGCTACGCCGCTCTCCACGCCGGCAATTCCATTGAGAAATTCGACACTCTCCTTGTTCTCAAGCGGAACATCCTGTTCACCGGCAATGGTCATGCCGTTAATCTCAAGTCCTGTAGCCAGGTCGATGGGAAAACCGCGTATTTCAAAGTCTCCGTAGTAGCCGACCGGCGCGTAATCCTCGCCAATGGAGGCATCGTTCTTCACCACGTCCGAGAGAAGACGTGATACCTGGTCATCGAGCAACTGGCGAGTGATCACCGTTGCCGAAAGCGGGGCATTCTTCAGGGCCTCTCCAGCGAGCGTGCCCACCGAAACCGACTGCGGAAGATAGGTTTGGACTGCCCCGCTGTGAACAACCACCGTAGTTGTAACAGGCGGAAGCTTGTGCTGGCTCTGTCCTGGAGCCGACGTGGACTCGTTGCTCTCAGAAGCCTGAACGGCTGCTTTGGGGGGTGTGTCCTGTGCATAAGACCCCGCGCCCAAAACCATGCAAAAGATCAGCAGCCACACATTGGCGACGGAACCCTGGAGAGAGACAGAACAAAATGGCTGGATGCGTACCGCAGCTTCGTGCATGAGCTTCCTCGTGCTTCGTATTGCATGAAACAAGGAGGCTCGCGCTTCATGGTGAGGAAGAGGGCCACTCGGACAGGAAAACTTCCCACGCCGGTATTATCCGGATCGGGTTCGAGGGTATATCTCAGCCCCACATCGTGGAGCACCCCTGTTTCGTTTACACGATTGAAACACTTCTGGCCGGTTCTTTGCAAATGGCAGGGATGCTGGCGGGGATGTTCCCCGGATGTGAGCTTCGTCACATCCCGGATTAAGTGGCTCTGGCTAGACTCTGAGACACTTCCCGCAGATTACAGGGAAATGCAATTTCTTGCTGCTATCGGTGCAATGCCATTGCCGGCGCCGGTTTTGTATTTGAAACTGGTGCACATCACCGGTTCGGCATTGTACAGTGTTGCCCTGGCAGTGAATTCGGGCGGACACAGATATCCGGGCCGGACCAGATGAGTCCCCAGTCGGCCGCCTGCGCTGCACCTGCCGCGGCAGCGCCTGATCGGGCGCCGATCGTGGCGGGCCGCACGCTCGGCGCGGGAGCAGCGATCACTGCCGGTATCAAGGCCGCGTGGGCATGGAGATTTCACAAGCGGGAGGCTTTTCCCTCTCGCCATTACGCAAAAGGAGCAAACCATGGGAATCCTCGATCTCTTCAGTCTCAAGGGAAAAAACGCGCTGGTTACCGGATCCGGACAGGGTCTGGGATCGGGCATGGCTATTGCATTCGCACAGGCAGGCGCAAACGTGACTCTGCACAACTACGACAAGGTTCAGGACTCGGTGATTGAGGAAATCAAGAAGACCGGCGTAAAGTACATCTGCCGTTCCGGCGATGTCTGCGACAAGGCCGTCGCCCGCATGCTCGTCGACGACACGGTGAAGGAGTTCGGCTCGATCGACATTCTGGTCAACAACGCCGGCACCATCCGCCGCGCCCCCGCCGCCGAGCACCCTGAGGAGTTCTGGAACACCGTCATCAATACCAATCTCAATGCCGTCTGGTTCCTCAGCCAGTACGCGGGCCGGCTGATGCTGGCGCAAGGCCGCGGCAAGATCATCAACACCGCATCGCTGCTGTCGTTCCAAGGCGGCATTCTGGTGCCGGGATATGCCGCTGCCAAGGGTGCTGTCGCGCAGCTGACCAAGGCCCTGGCCAATGAATGGGCTGACAAAGGCATCAACGTGAATGCCATTGCGCCGGGCTACATGGCCACCGACAACACCGCCGCTCTGCGTGCCGATCCGGTGCGCTCGCAGGCGATCCTGAGCCGCATTCCGATGGGCCGCTGGGGCCTGCCTTCCGACCTGGCCGGCGCAGCCGTCCTGCTCGCTTCCGAGGCGGGCAATTATATTCAGGGCCACGTGCTGGTAGTGGACGGCGGCTGGCTCTGCCGGTGAGAATTCTTGCGAGCGGCCTGTGAAGCGGTGTCTCAAAGGGCAAGGTTTCACAGGCTGCCCGCACCCTCCCATACATGCACGGCAAACAAGGAGCAACTAGATGAACCGCAGAGATCTCTTCGCAGCTCTCGCCGCAACCGCCGTCGCCGGACAGGCTTTTACTGCCGAGCCGGCTCTCGCCGCAGCGCCCGCCGAATCCGAGCCCGTGATGGGTTCCAGGGTCTTCGATTGGAACTCCATCCCGGTCCATCCCAACGCGCATGGTTCCGTCCGCCAGTTCTTCAACACGCGCACCGTCTCGCTGGAGCACTTCGAGTTGCACGTCACCACGCTCGATCCAGGCATGATGCCGCACCCGCCCCACAGGCATCCCAATGAGGAGATGATGATTATCCGCGAGGGTACGCTGGCGGCGCTCCAGAACGGCAAATGGACGACCGTCGGCCCCGGCTCGGTGATCTTCAATGCCTCAAATCAGCTCCACGGCCTGAAGAACGTGGGAAAAGTACCAGCGGTCTACCACGTCCTCAACTGGAAGACGGCAGCCACGCCTTCTGCCTGACCGTCCCGGCTTTCCTACGAACCTTGCACCCGCAGCAGCAGGCCGCTGCCGCTGGTCAGCGCCAGCTTGCCTTTTCGCGACTCGAGAACGATCGCTCCCAGAGGATTCGAGCGACCAGCGTGTTCGAGGCGAATGTTGCTGTAGCCATAAAGGCCGCACGCATTCGTGGAAAAGAGCCACAGCGCCTGGGGCCGGCGGTTCTGCCCTATGACGCCGCGGCATGGCTCTCCCGCCTGAACACGGGGTAACGCCAGAACGCCGTAAGGCGTAGGCTTGCCAACGGGTGTACTCCCGCTGGCCACTGGGCCGCCGCCGCGATAGTCCGTTTCGCCGCCAATCTGCTGAGTCGTCCAGTCCGCCGGCGAAAGCCCTCTGGAAGACATCTCCTCGGGAATCTGCGCCTGCTCGACGTCAAAGAAGGAGGCCAGGGCCCGCAGATCTGCTTTGAGCGGAATGCGATGCCCGTGCATTTCGACGGCATCAAAAGAAATTTCCAGCCGGGCCGGCCCTCCCTGCGGCACATCAGCTCGAATGACGTGGCCGATCACATGGGCGCCCCGGTGAATGGGCGTACCGGGAACATTCTGCATGACCGTTGCCCGGATAACCTTACCGGGGTAGGCCTTCCACACTTTAAGCGAACCATCGAGACTAAGGGGAAGAATTGTTCCTGGGGGAATCGCAATTTGCGCTCCGCTGAAAGCTGGCAACCCCAGCATCGCCGCCAGCAGCAACCACGGGTATTTCATCGATCCCTCCTCTTATTTTTCATCATTTTTTAACACTCCCTCCCTGGAGTGTCGGATTGGTTTGGATCGCCCGGAGATGCCTGAGACGATCAATAATTATTTTGACTGGGCCATATTGGGTTGCCGGCGACAGAGAGCAACTCACCACAGCGGGAGTCAGCGCCGCGCACCGCCGTTCGCCCCATGGCGTGTTCACAGGCCGAGACTAGAGCCCCGAGAGGACTTCTTGCGCCGAGGGTAAATGTTCACGCAATGATTCGGCAGTCAGCTCATCGGCCCTGCGCAGGCTGGGAAACAGGTAGGCCCAGAGCCCCGAAACCGCCAGCGCCAGCATGCCGCCGATGACGGTAGCCCGCACCGCGCCCCACCACTGCGCTGTGAGTCCGCTCTCGAACTCACCCATTTCATTCGATGCGCCGACGAAGAGCGAGTTGACGGCGCTGACGCGGCCGCGCATCTGCGGCGGCGTGGCCAACTGAAGCATCGAGCCGCGGATGATGACGCTGATCATATCGGCGGTGCCAGCCACGGCGAGCGCGGTCAGCGAGAGCCACATGGAATGCGAGAAACCGAAGACCACCGTTGCCACGCCAAAGATGGAAGTGGCGATGAACATTAAGCGTCCCGCCCGGCGGCGAAGCGGAAAGCGGGCCATCACCAGCGATATGATGACCGCACCGACAGCGGGCGCGGCACGCAGCATCCCCAGCCCGCGTGGGCCCTGGCGCAGAATGTCATGAGCGAAGATAGGCATGAGCGCCACCGCTCCGCCCATCAGGACAACAAACAAATCCAGCGAAAGCGACCCCAGCAGCAGCGGCGCGCGCAGCACGTACTGGAAACCCGCCAGCACCACGTTGAGCGAGGCGGCGCGATGTTCCATACGACCGGGCCGCACATGCAGCGAACTTACCAACGCCAGAAACCACGCTTGTGTGAACAAGGTGAACACGTAGACGATGCCTGCTCCTTCAAGCCTTGAGCCCGGCGCAAAGCGAGCCAGCGGAAGGGTAAATAGCAGCCCGCCCAGCGCCGGCCCGGAAATATTGGCGAGCTGAAAGATAGCTCCGCCCCATGTGACCGCGTTGACAAAGTGCTCTTCAGGCACGAGATGAGGGATCAGAGCCGAACTGGCCGGCCCGGAGAAGGCCCGTCCCGTGCCGATGAAAAACAGCACCGCGTAAATGGGAAGAACTGTGTGCGCTCCATTACGGGCCAGCAGAACCAGTGCACTTGTACAAAAGACCTGAAGCGTATAGCAGAACAGGATCACGTGGCGACGGTCGAAGCGGTCGGCGGTGTGGCCCGCCGGCAGCAGAAAGATGAGCCCAGGCAGGAACAGCGCCAGTCCGGAATAGCCCAGGTCGATGGCGCGATGGGTGATGGAGAAGATCTGCCAGGCAACGGCAACCGCCTGCGCCTCTGCGCCCAGGATTACGGCAACGCGCGCCAGTTGGTACCGCCGGAAGTCGCGCGATGCAAAAGCAGCCATGCCGCGCGCCGGTGGCTTCTGGGGAAGAGAACGCATGACTTCACCCTAGCGTATACAGTGAAGGTCGAAGCAATTCCAGGAAAACTAAAGTAATCTCGCAAGGTATTGAAAACAGGAAGATAGCGCACATCGCGCCCCGGATTTCTGTAAAGCTCGCACGGCGGGGTGGGCGAGGCCTGGTGAGACCATTTTTCCTTTTCGCACATCAAACGGGATGGCTTGGGGTTAGAACCCTATGAGCACGTTTGAGTGGCAAATGCAACTATCGAGGAGGAGCAACTGATGATGAGGTTGAATCACTTCCCCATTGCAGTGTGGGTTGCTGCCGGGTCGTTGCTCATGGCCGCACCCGCATTTGCATCCGCAAATTATGGCAACTTAGAGGGACAGGGACAGGCAGTTGTCACCGTCCTTCCCCAGCACGAGGGCAAGGCGGTTCCCAGCGTTTCTCCAAGTGACCTCACCTTGAAGGTCGACGGAAAGCTGTCAAATGTCACCCATTGGACGCCGCTGCGCGGTCCCGCCCATCAGATCGAACTGGTGCTGCTGATCGATGACTCGGCCCGCACCAGTCTGGGCACCCAGATGGGTGATCTACAGAACTTCATACGAGAAATGCCGGCAAATGCAAAGATGGCTATCGCCTATATGGAAAACGGCCAAGCCGTCTTTGCCGGCCCGCTGACGACCGATCACCAGGCGCTCCTGCGTGAGCTTCACCTGCCGCTGCCGGGTACGCCAGGCGTGACCGCCAGTCCGTATTTTTGCCTCTCCGACCTTGCCAAGCACTGGCCTTCACACAATCCCGGAGCCCGCCGTGAGGTGGTCATGATCACCGACGGCGTGGACAATTACTATCTGCGCTATGACCCTGAAGATCCATACGTGTTGGCTTCGATCGAGGATTCCCTGCGCGCGCATCTGGTCGTCTACTCGATCTATTGGCACTCGCAGGGATGGGTCAGCAGCACGGGGTACGAAACGAATGCCGGCCAGAACCTGCTGGAAGAACTCACCCAGGCCACCGGCGGCTACAGCTACTGGATTGGCTATGGCAATCCGGTCTCGTTTGAGCCCTATTTCACGAATATTATGGAGCGCGTCCATCATCAGTACGGGTTGAGCTTTCTTGCCCCCCTGCAAGGCAAGTCGGAAGTGGAGAGCCTCAAACTGCAGGTTCGCCATCCCCATGCCAAATTCCAGGCTCCGGGCCAGACTTACGTCATTCCAGCGGGTCCT
>JAJZVZ010000250.1 GCA_021846945.1 Acidobacteriota bacterium
CGCATTGATGAGTGGTCTCTACTCCCATCAGGCGGGCATGGGGCTAATGACCGCCGACTATGGGAGATATCCGTATCCGGCCTACCGGGGAGATCTGAGCCAAAGCTGCGTAACGATTGCGGAGGCTTTGAAGCCGGCCGGTTACAACACGCTGATGGTTGGAAAGTGGCACCTGACGCCGCTGACCGTGGGTCAGCATAACTATCCCTTGCAGCGCGGGTTCAATCACTATTACGGCATCATTAACGGAGCCGCGAGCTACTTCGATCCTGCCTCGCTGACGAGGGATAACACTCCGATTGAAGTCCACAAGGACCAGCACGACTACTATCTGACGGATGCCCTTGGTGATAATGCTGTGCAGTATATTGAAGCGGCAGCGCGTGGCGACCAGCCGTTCTTCCTCTACGCGGCTTTCACTGCGGGCCATTGGCCGTTGATGGCGCCAGAAGAAACCATCGCCAAATATAAGGACAGATACTCAGGCGGCTGGGACAAGCTCCGCGCCGAACGCCACGCCAAACAGCTTGCATTGGGTATCGTGCAGGAACGCTGGGGCATCACAGAACGAGATCCGCGAGTGCCGGCCTGGGAACTGGCTTCCTATCATGAGTGGGAGATGCGGCGTATGGCCGTTTATGCCGCTCAGATCGACAAGCTCGATCAGAACGTCGGGAAGATCGTCAGCAAACTTCGTCAGTTGAATATTCTCGACAACACGATGATATGCTTCATGTCCGACAATGGCGGCAACTTCGAAGAACTGAGGCGCATTCCTCCTGACAAGCCTCGGCCGGCCTATATGCCCTATCGAACGAAGGAGGGCAAGGATGTTGTTCCCGGCAACGATCCATCCATCATGCCGGGTCCCGCGACGACCTACGCCAGCTATGGCATACCATGGGGCAACACGAGCAACACACCCTTCCGCCTCTACAAACACTACGCGCATGAGGGTGGCATCTCAACTCCCTTTTTCGTTCACTGGCCGCAGGGGCTGAAGAATGGGGGCCTTTCCCATGTCATTGGGCACGAGATCGATGTGATGCCTACCTGCCTGGATGTAGCCGGAGCCACATATCCGACGACCACCAAGGCGGGCGTTGCGCCCCCTCCTTTACCCGGCAAGAGCCTCGTTCCGGTGCTCGAAGGAGGAACGTTACCTGAGCGCTCGCTGTTTTGGGAGCATGAGGGCAACTGCGCCGTGCGCGAAGGCAAGTGGAAGCTGGTCTCCCGCTTTCCCGATGCCTGGGAACTCTATGACATGGAACAAGACCGCACGGAGATGCACGACATCGCCGACAACCATGTGGATCGTGTGCGGAAAATGGCTGAAGACTACGGAAAGTGGGCAAAATATGTTGGCGCGCAACCGTGGCCGATGCCGGAGACGCCGGAGCGCGAGCGCGCGGGCGCCATGCCATCCCCGCCCTATCTTCAGCATGACCGAAATCCAGAAGGATAGAACGCGGATACGCCATCGGGCGATTCCGCGGCCAAGGAATCGCCCGTAAACGTCACAAAATGGAAGGCTATTCAGCGAAAGGAGAAAGATGAAGATGAAAGCACGTATTGTCGAATGTCCACGAAGAGCAATTGTTCTCCTCATTGTCGCTGTGGCAACGCTTGCAGCCCATGCTCAGCCGAAAGCGAAGAGTGCGTCGACGGCGCCTGCGAACGTGGCCGTAACTCTGGGATTCACAAGATCAAACACGTGATTATCATCATGCAGGAGAATCGCTCCTTCGACCACTATTTCGGAACATTTCCTGGAGCGGATGGAATCGCCATGGAAAATGGCGCAGCTACTGCGTGTATCCCAAATCTGATGACGGGAAAATGTGTTCACCCGTATTTGGAACATGCCGACAGAAACGGAGGCGCTCCACACTCCGCTGCGGCTGCGACCGCCGCCATTGATGGCGGCAAGATGGATGGGTTTATTGCGGTGGCGATTCAGGCGGCAAAGGTGCGTTGCAAGAATCCTACCGATCCAAATTGCGGCGAAGATGGAGGTATAGGCCCGGACCGTGTGATGGCCTATCATGTCCAATCCGACATACCGAACTATTGGACCTATGCAAAAGACTTCGTACTGCAAGACCACATGTTCGAGCCGGTAGCGTCCTGGAGTCTCGCTTCGCATCTCTATATGGTGTCCGCATGGTCAGCGAAGTGCAGTGACCCGAAGGATCCAGAATCTTGCCAAAGTGACCGCCCGAGAAAACGGCCTGCTCCTGGCAACGACACGCCCTATGTATGGACGGATATCACCTGGCTGCTGAACCAAAACCATGTCTCCTGGGGCTACTATCTTGATGGGGGGCCAATCCATGGTGGACGGAACGGCGGAATGCCGGGTGATCGGCACCAGGTGAATCGTGGGGTGCCGAAGATTTGGGACGTCCTGCCTCAGTTTACGGACGTACATGAAGACAAGCAACTGGAGAATGTGCAGAATCTCTCTGCATTTTTCACCGCCCTAAAGGCTGGGACATTACCATCGGTTAGTTGGATTGCGCCGAGTTCTTATGACAGCGAACATCCGCCGTCGCTGGTCAGTATCGGCCAATCGTATGTTACACACATTGTCAATGAAATCATGGAAAGCCCGGAGTGGAATAGCACGGCGATCTTCCTTGCCTGGGATGATTGGGGAGGATTTTACGATCACGTGCGGCCTCCGGTGGTCGACTCTCTGGGATATGGAATACGGGTTCCCGGTCTCGTTATCAGTCCCTATGCAAAGCAGGGATACATAGACCATCAAACCCTCAGCTTTGACGCCTATTTGAAGTTCATCGAGGACGACTTTTTAAGTGGAGCGCGTCTGGATCCAAAGACGGACGGCCGCCCGGACCCAAGGCCGGATGTTCGTGAAAATGCCCATGTGCTCGGAGATCTGACGCAGGACTTTGATTTTTCGCAGCCACCGAGACAGCCGGTGTTGTTGCCGGAACACCCGGAAACCACCCTGACGCACTAAAGGAAGTAGCACTTGGAAGATGGGAATGACATGCGAGGGCATGAGGTGAGGAGCAGGAGCTTCCGCTGGAGGTCGGCGTCACTGTAACCATGGAATTTCAGGGGTCGTATCCAGGAGAGGAAAAATGAGCAAGCCAACGCACGTGTCCAGAAGGGAATTTATCCAGGCGGCGGCTGCCGGCGCTGCGGGTCTTGCGCTGAATCGGCGCGCCGGCGCGGCCGCGATCGGCAAGATTCAGAAGCAACCAAACATCCTGTGGATCATGTCCGACGAACACAATGTGAACGTGATGGGGGCCTACGGGAACAGGTTGATTCACACCCCGTATATGGACTCATTAGCGGAAGCAGGAGTCAGCTTCGACACGCATTACTGCAATTCTCCGTTGTGCGTGCCGTCGCGGCTCTCGCTGACAGCGGGAAAGTACACTTCGAGAGTAGACGTTTGGGGGCTTACCTCGTGGCTGCCAAGCGCGGACATTGCATCTTTGCCACGGGTGATGAACGCGGCCGGGTACCAGTCGTTTCTATGTGGTAAACAGCATTATGACTACACTCGTCGCTACGGGTTTACGCAGATCGGTGGCAATTTCAATAATTTTTATAAAACAGGGAAAGGTCATCGATTGAGTCCGTATCACGTTACGCAGAAGCAGCTCTCGCCATTTTTTGACCACTTCCACCCCGGAGATCACAGTAGCACTCTTGATCATGATCGGGCGGTTACCGCGGGGACACTCGAATTTCTATCGAAGCGACAGCGCGGCGACGGGCCATTTTTCCTGTTTGCAGGATACCTGGCGCCACACTTTCCCATCGTTGCGCCGCAAAACTACTGTAACCGTTACACCGGGAAAGTCCCCATGCCGGTAATCCCTCCCGGATTTCTGGAGAATCTGTCTTTGAACTACAAGGTGCAGCGTGCGGGGTTTGAAGAGATTGGAGTGCCGGACGACACTGTGCGGCGTGGGCGCGAAATCTATTATGGGCTCACAGACTGGGTGGATAACGAGATCGGTAAAGTGTTGACCACGCTTCGTAGCCGCCCGGAGATTGCGGAAAATACCGTAATCATTTACTCCTCCGATCATGGTGAAAACATGGGGGAGCATGGCATGTGGCGCAAGAACTGCATGTTTGAGCCATCAACCCGCGTTCCATTGATTATTTCGTGGCCACAGCGATGGCGGCCCGGTCAGAGAAGGGTCGGAGCATCGTCTCATTTTGATCTGGTTCAGACGGTCGCTGCGATTGGCGGCGGACGCACTCCGGAGGACTGGAACGGGGAATCTATGTTGCCGTGGCTCGATTCTCCCAAGCAGCCATGGAAGAATTACGCGGCGAGCGAGTATTACGCAAAGAATACCGCTTCCGGCTATGTTATGTCCCGTGACGGAGATTGGAAGTACACCTATCACACCGTTATCGACAAGGACCATCCGTCGCAGCAGGAACTCTACCATATGCCGACCGATCCGCAAGAGTTCACAAACCTGGCGAATCGGCCTGAGCATCAGGCTCGGATGGCATCGATGCATCGGCGTCTGGTGAAGGAGGTAGGAGGCGATCCGGATGAAACGGAGCAGCGGGCCAGATATCAGCTCGCCCGAGGTTACGACCGCACCGATCCTAGACCGTCTCCTGTGGGTGTCGACGGGCAGCCTATTCGGAAATCGGCCTCAGCGTAGAGTGACCGACGCTAAAGCCGTATCGCCACGTTTGCGGGAAAGATTGACCGGACTTCGAAGAGTCGGAGAGCGGGAAGACCTTGTCCGCCCAAGGTGCATCCCATGCGGAGCTGCGTGGATGGCGAAGGGGATACGAAGATGAAGAACGCGAAACAAGGGCGGCGCTCGGTGGGGTTCAAGCAAGGGGTGGTGCGGCCGGTGGGACCAGGCCAGAAGATCGTGGAGATGGCGCGCAGTTTGGGAATTGGGGAGCAGATGTTGTCGAACTGGGTAAAGGGGCAGCGTGAAGGACGGCTGAAGAAGGTTCCGGTAGGGCTGGAGTGACGGGCGAGCTGTAAGAGATCCGCCGGTGAGCGCGTCGAGTTGGCGAGGGCGAAATAGAAGCGCGACATCCTGGGAGAAGCGATGACATACTTCGCCAAGGGGCAGAAGTGAAGTATTATGCTTTCATTGAACGCCGTCGGCGCCTCTGGCCGGGAGGATGATTAGAGCGACGCTGGCGGAATAGCACCCGGCGGTCTGCGTGGCTTTCCAAGAGAATTGCCGCGAGGAATATCAGCGGGAAATACAGCGAGGCGGCGACCGCTACAAAATCATCGACACCGGCGTAGCGAAAAAAGCAGATGCGTGGCCTGGATCGTCCATATCGCTTGAAATATCTATGATTTACGTTGGTCGGGGCGGAGGGATTCGAACCCCCGACCCTCTGCTCCCAAAGCAGATGCGCTACCAGACTGCGCTACGCCCCGACAGACCCATCATATCAACTCGCCGGCAACCAGGCCCAGGATCTCGCGCAGCAGCCCACCCAACTGTGTCCCTGCAACGACGACGGCATCGTCGAGCGTCCAGACCGCAAGACCCGGCGCCTCTGCCAGGATTCCAACCTGTCGGCATCACCGGCAGGTTGGACGGCGCTGCTCGGCATAGCAGTCGCCACCCTTGGGAGAACCCAGCGAATCTCTGCCAGGATCGGGGCCGGGGGCTGGCGCCACCGCCTGCACTGCAGA
>JAJZVZ010000251.1 GCA_021846945.1 Acidobacteriota bacterium
TGATTCAGGAATCTCCGGAGATCGTCATCGAGCGAATGACAATGTGTAACTTTACGCTGTTCGGGGGCAGACAGGCAACGGATCGAGAGCGATTACTGAAACAGGATGCGAATCCTCCACAGGAGCGATGTAGCGGCAGTCACTCGCGCGAATGGATTCCGCATGAGAGGAGATGCAGGTGACGGCGCGGCTTTCCGAGGGATATCGCGATCCGATAAAATCATCAACCATCGGTCGTATACAGTGTGGCCGCGTAATCAATTTCGTTTCGAAGGGACATTCTCATCGCAACCATTTCACTTGAGTCAGTGCTGGAGACGGCGGAGCCGGGGCTGCTTGGCGTCGCGACCCATGCGCGCGGCCCGGCAGGGCGGCTGCCGCTCTCAGCAGACATGTTGCTTACGCAGCCGTCGGGCAATCTCTTTGGGCTGACGCAGAATGCCGGCATGGGCTGGGCGCCGGACGCCCTCCTCGATCCCCAGTTTCTTATTCTGAGCACGCACGGCGGATTGCGCGCGGAAAGCGGCGAAGCCATTGCACTCGGCTTCCATACGGGCCACTGGGAGGTGGGACTGCTGGTTGCTGAAGCCGCCCGCATCTTGAAGTCTCTTCACGCCATCCCTTTTGCTGGAGCCTGCACCGATCCCTGCGACGGCCGCACCCAGGGCACGACCGGCATGATGGATTCGCTTCCGTTTCGCAATGATGCCGCCATCGTGCTGCGCCGGCTGATGCGCTCTTTGCCGACGGGCAAGGGCGTCCTGGGGATTGCCACCTGCGACAAGGGCTTGCCTGCCATGATGATGGCGCTGGCCTCCGCGGGCGCCAAGCCTGCCGTGCTTGTGCCCGGGGGCGTGACGCTTCTGCCTGAATCAGGAGAAGACGCAGGCAAGGTGCAGACGATCGGCGCGCGCTTTGCCCAGAGTCAGATCACCTTGGAGTATGCGGCCGAAGTGGGCTGCCGCGCCTGTGCTTCCCCCGGCGGCGGCTGCCAGTTTCTGGGCACCGCGGCAACGTCGCAGGTGGTGGGCGAGGCGCTCGGATTGTCTTTGCCCCACACCGCGCTCGCTCCTTCGGGCCAGCCCATCTGGCTTGATGCTGCCGCCCGGTCGGCGCGTGCGATCCTGCGCCTGCATCAGCTTGGGCTGGGCGCGCGGCAGATCCTCACTCAGGCCGCGGTTCGCAACGCCATGGTGCTCCACTCAGCATTTGGCGGATCCACCAATCTTCTGCTGCATCTTCCTGCCATTGCGCACGCAGCCGGGTTGCAGCGCCCCGCGGCCTCGGACTGGGCCGAGATTAATCGCCAGGTGCCGCGCCTCGTGGATGCGCTTCCCAACGGCCCGCAAAACTTCGCCACCGTGCAGGTCTTTCTTGCAGGCGGCGTACCTGAGGTCATGCTGCAACTGCGCGCCACCGGGCTCTTGGACGAAAGCGTCACTACCGTCACTGGCGAAAAGCTTGGCGCCTGCCTCGACTGGTGGCAACAGAGCCCGCGCCGCCATGCGCTGCGCCGTGCTCTTCGCGAACTGGACGGCATCGATCCCGATGATGTGATCATGTCTCCTGATCGCGCCCGCTCCAGGGGGCTCACTTCGACAGTCTGCTTTCCCATCGGCAATCTCGCTCCAGAGGGCTCCGTTATCAAGAGCACCGCGATCGATCCTTCACTCATCGACGAGAACAACGTGTATCGCCACCAGGGCCCGGCCCGCGTTTTCGTCACGGAAGAGGCGGCAATTGCGGCCATCAAGAATGGCTCGGTGGCCGGCGGCGATGTCATCGTTCTCATTTGCGGCGGGCCGGCGGGCTCCGGCATGGAAGAGACCTACCAGATCACGTCGGCGCTCAAGCAACTGCCACACTGCAAGCACGTAGCGGTTCTGACGGACGCGCGTTTCAGCGGCGTTTCAACAGGCGCCTGCATCGGCCACATCTCGCCCGAGGCGCTCGCCGGCGGGCCCATTGGCAAAGTGCAGGAAGGCGACCGTATTGAAATCGTGATCGACCGCACGGCGCTGACTGGCTCAGTGAATCTCATCGGCGATGCCGATACCGAGTTTGGCGCAGACGAAGGGGTGGGCATTCTTGCCGGCCGCCCGCCGCGTACTGATCTGCGTCCGCACCCTCATCTGCCCGAGGATACGCGCCTTTGGGCCGCGCTGGTGCAGGCCAGCGGAGGCGTCTGGGGTGGCTGCGTCTATGATGCCGATATGATTATTTCCCGGCTGGAGAAGAATCGATGAAGCTCTACCGCACTGACAGCGGCCCCTATGTAGAACACGGCGGCAACTATTACCGCGTACCCGAATCCTCATGGGATGCGCTCGTGACCCACGGCAATCTGCACGGCTATCTCCTTTCTGTCGCGGGCAAAGGCGAAATAGCGCGAGACTTTTCGGCGGCGAATCTGCTGGCGCCAATCGGCAGCCAGGAAGTGTGGGCGGCGGGCGTTACCTACTACCGCAGCCGCGACGCACGTATGGCGGAGGCAAAGGATGCGGGCGGCGGCGACTTTTACGACCGCGTCTATTCGGCGGAGCGGCCGGAGCTATTCTTCAAAGCCACGGCGAGCCGCGTTGCCGGCCCGCGGGATCATGTTCGCATTCGCCGCGACGCGAAGTGGTCTGTTCCCGAACCCGAGTTGACGCTGCTCATCAATCATCGCGGCCGCATCATCGGCTACACCATCGGCAATGATATGAGCTCGCGCGACATCGAGGGTGAAAATCCTCTCTATCTGCCCCAGGCCAAGGTTTATGACGGCAGTTGCGCGCTGGGACCATGCATTCTCATCAGTGAAGAACCGCTGCCGGCGACGACTCCGATCCGCCTGGAAATTATGCGTCAGGGCCGCGTCGAGTTCGCCGGCCAGACCTCGCTCGCCGAATTGAAACGCACCCCGTTATCGCTGGCGGAATATCTCTTTCGCGACAATAGCTTTCCCCGCGGCGCGTTCCTCATGACCGGCACCGGCATCGTTCCGCCCGACGACTTCTCCCTGGCCGCGGGTGATCGGGTGCGCATCACCATCGACCCCATCGGCATGCTTGAGAACGATGTTGTGCAAGGCAGCCCACTGCACGTCGGCTAAAGCAAGCACCCCATCGACTTGGAGGAAACAGAGTGGCGGCAACACAACAGCTCGAAGGGCGGATGCGTCTGCCCATGAGCCGCTGGCGCATCGCATGGCTGCTTGGCATCGGTGTTCTGATCAATTACTTCGACCGGGTCAATCTTTCTGTCGCTCACGACGCCCTGTTTGCCACCTTCGGCATGTCGGATGTCGTCTTTGGCTATCTCTCGGGCGCTTATAACATGACCTATTGCTTTTGCCAGATGCCGATCGGGGTAGTGCTCGACAAGTTCGGCATCAAGCGCGTGGGTCGCGTGGGCGCGTTTCTGTGGAGCATTGCCACATTTGCCGCATCCGTCACGCCCACCCTGAATGGGCTGTTTGGAGCGCGTTTCCTGCTGGGCGTAGGCGAAGCTCCGACCTTTCCGGCCAACGCAAAAGCCATCGGTTACTGGTTTCCACCCAGAGAGCGCAGCTTGTCCACCTCGGTCTTTGATAGCGCGGCCAAGTTTGCCTCGGTCATCGGCGTGCCGCTGATGGGCGTTGTGCTTTTGAAGTTCGGCTGGCGCTGGAGCTTCGCGATGACGGGGCTTATCAGCTTTGCATACTTTATCGTCTTCTGGCGTGTCTACCGCGATCCCGATGACGATCCCGAATTGAGCGACGCGGAGCGCAGCTACATCGAGCAGAGCGCTGAGGCGGCCGGGGATCGCTCTGGCGCGGATGAACCGCGGTCTTCACTGTGGCGCCTGCTGAGCCAGCGCAAGGTGCTTGGACTCGCAATCGGTTTTGGCTCGTACAATTATGTTTTTTACCTGCTGTTGACCTGGCTGCCTACTTATCTCTCATTCGCGTTGCATATCGATCTGCTGCATTCCTTTCTGTACACAAGCGTGCCGTGGATCTTTGCGACCTTTACTGATTTGGCGATTGGCGGATGGCTGGTGGACTTTCTGATTCAGCACGGCGCGGATGCAAACCTCGTCCGCAAAATTGTGCTGATTGGCGGCACCGCGTTTGGCCTTGGCATTGTAGGCGCGGCCCATGCGCACACCGCTACGAGGGCCCTGATCTGGATCAGCATATCCATCGGCGGTCTTTCGGCGGCGGCGCCAGTCGGATGGTCGATTCCTTCACTGATCGCGGGCCGCCACGATGTGGGCAAAGTGGGTGGAATCGTCAACTTCTCCAATCAGATTTCTGGCATTGCGGCTCCGATCGTTACCGGTTACGTGGTGACAGCGGCTCATTCCTACGCGTGGGCCTTTGGCGTTTCGGCGATCTATCTTGTGCTCGGCATTGCGGCATACATCTTCCTGCTGGGAAGGATTGAGCGTCCGCCGGAGTTTCGTCTCGGTACTTCGGGGGTGTGACAGTTCTGGTGCGCTCCCCGAAATTTGCCTCCTGATAACACGGAATGATGCACAATTGTGAATGAGGGAGAAATCGGTTTGCCCCGCATTCACTTTCATCAGCAACTGGCCGAGCTGAAAGACAAGCTCCTGGCGATGGCAGCTCTGGCGCAACAGGCGGTTGATTCCGCAGTTGACGCTTATCTGCAGCGCGACAAGGGCCTGTGCAAGTACGTTAAGCAGAACGAGATCGCTATCGACACTGCGCAGCGCGAACTGGATGAGATGGCCTATGATCTGCTCGCCAAGGAGCAGCCGATGGCCGTCGATCTGCGCTTCATCCTGGCGGTAATCAAGATCAACGGCGACCTGGAGCGGATCGGCGATCAGTCGATGGGAATCGCGCGCCGGACGCGGCAGATTCTGGACACAGATGTGGTGGACCTGCCGGTGGATTTCGCTGCCATGGGCGAGTTTGCCGGGCGCATGATTCGCTCGGCGCTGCAGGCGCTGCTTGATGGCGATGCGCGCATTGCCGAATCAGTACGCGAAATGGACGACGAGATCGACCGCATGAACCACCGCGCCCACGATGATCTGCTCCGGCTTATTCAGCAGAAGCCACAGTACACGCGGCAGGCGATGACCGGCATCCTGGTGGCGAAACACCTGGAGCGGATTGCGGATCACGCCTCCAACATCGCAACCGATGTGATCTTCTGGATTCGCGGCGCCGACGTGCGGCATCAGTTGAGCACGTCGATGGATTGATGAACACTCCGGTTACACGCCACAATACAACGGCGGTCCGAAGACCGCCGTCGTGATTGGAATTGGAATAACGCGAGGAGTGTTCTAAACACCGATCACCGCGCAAAGCTCCTTGACCGCCCTGGCGCTCTTCTTCAGCGCCGCGTCTTCTTCCGGCGTGAGCTTGATCTCGATGATCTGTTCGAGGCCCGCCGCGCCCAGCTTGCAGGGCACGCCGATGAAGTAACCCTCGATGCCGTACTCGCCCTGCAGATAGGCGGCACACGGCAGAATCTTCTTTTTGTCCTTCAGGATGGCCTCAACCATCTCCGTGGCCGCGGAGGATGGCGCGTAGTAGGCGCTGCCGGTCTTGAGATGCTTCACAATCTCAGCACCGCCGTCACGGGTGCGCTGGATCATCGCTTCCAGGCGCTCGGGCGGGATCAGCTCAGTGATGGGAATGCCGGCCACGGTGGAGTAGCGGG
>JAJZVZ010000252.1 GCA_021846945.1 Acidobacteriota bacterium
GAGATTCCCTTCCCCACGAACGGCGGAAATCCGGGGCTGCTTCTCGCTTACAAGCACTTCGTCACCGACACGTGGCGCAGCTTCCAGCGCGTGCAGATCGATGCAATCCGCAAGTATGCCGATCCGCGCCAGTTCATCACCACGAATCTTGGCGGGCTGGGCTGGTCCGATCACTTCGATCACTACGTCATCACGCGCGACCTCAGCCTGGCCTCGTGGGACGATTACGTGGGCGAAGGACACTTGCATGCCGCGCGCAACGGCGCCATGCACGACTTTGTCCGCGGCTGGAAGCGCGCCAATTTCTGGGTGATGGAAACGCAGCCAGGCTCGGTGAACTGGGCGCCGGTGAACACGACGCTCGATCGCGGCGAGACGCGTGCCATGGCCTGGCAGGCGGTGGGCCACGGCGCCGACGCTGTGCTCTACTGGCAGTGGCGCAGCGCGCTCAACGGGCAGGAACAGTATCATGGCGCGCTGGTGGGGCCGGATGGCGAACCGCTGCCGATCTACTCTGAGATCGCGCAGGAAGGCCGCGAGTTCGAGCGCGCTGCTTCGGCGCTGGCTGGGACTGCTCCGCTGGCGCGGGTGGCTATCCTGCACAGTTACGACAGCCGCTGGGCGATCGACTTCCAGCTCTTCAACCGCAACTACGACCAACTGAAAATTTTGCTTGGCTACTATCGCCCCCTGCGTGCGCAGAGGCTTACCGTGGACATTGTGAACGCCGATGCGCCGCTCGATGCGTACAAGCTGGTGCTTGCGCCCGATCTTAACGTCATCACACCGGCGCTGGCGGAGCATCTGCTCGCCTACGTGCAGCAGGGCGGTCATTTGCTGCTGGGGCCGCGTAGCGGCATGAAGAATGCGCACAACGCGCTGAACGTCGAGCGTCAGCCGGGCCCGCTGGTAACACCGCTCGGCGGCCGCGTAGAGGGGTATTACGCCTTGGATGCGCCCGCGCCGGTGAGCGGCCCGCTGGGCACGGGAACCGCGGCGGAGTGGGCTGAGATGCTCTCAGTGCGCGCCAGGGATGATGTGGTGCTATTGCGCTACGGCAAGGTGAATGGCTGGCTCGACGGCAAGCCGGCAATGATTATGCGTCCTGTGGGCAAGGGCACAATCTCATATCTCGGCGCGGTGCTCGACCCGGCGCTGATGCGGCGCGTGATCCAGTGGGCAACCGATGGCGCGTGGGTCAGGCCCGAGTTTAGCGCAGTGCCGGAAGGCGTGGAGGTTTGCCGCCGCGTGGGCAAAGATCACACCGTCTTTGTGCTCATGAACCACGGCGGCGCGCCTGCACATGTCGCATTGCCCGCACGGATGATGGATGTGCTGCACGGCGCCAGCGAAGCGAGCGTGGATCTCAAGCCGCAGGGTGTTGCCGTGCTGGAAACGAGCGTGCGTTAGGGAACCGCAACAAACACGGAAGGAATTGCATGAATGCACGCATGACGCGCCGCGGATTTGCCCGCAGGCTCGGCATATCGATTGCGGGGCTGCCACTGCTGCGCGGCGCACCGATGGCAGCGGAAGAGTTCAGCGACAGGGAGATTGCGCCCTTTCGCACGCCGTACAAATACGGCAAGCTGGTGCTCGCGGCATCGGATGATCCGAATGCATTCGACTGCAAAGCCGTCGATGATCCTTTTGTCTTTTATCACGATGGCGCACTCCAGATGCTCTACATCGGCTTTGACGGAACCGGCTATCAGACCGGGCTGGCGCGGTCGAAGGATCTGGTGAGCTGGGAACGCGTTGCCTGTGTGGCGCGGCGCGATCCGAACTCACGCTACACGCGCTATAACATTGCTTTAAGTTGCATTGTGCGTGAGGATGGATTGCATGCGCGTGGGCAATTGAAGAAGGTGCACGGCCGCTACCTGGGCGCATGGAATGCGTATCCCAACGCGGGTTATGAAGCGGGCGCGGCCGTGATCGGCCTGGCCTGGAGCGACAACCTGTTGCACTGGGAGCTGACCGATCCCATTCTGTTTCCTGCCGACGGCGCGCCATGGGAGCATGGCGGGCTTTACCGGCCCAATCTCATCGAGCACGATGGTGTCTTTTACCTTTACTACAACGCCAAGACTGATCCGCTGCCCAGGCGCGAAGGTGGCGGCTGGCACGAGCAGACGGGCGTTGCCACGTCGCGCGACCTGAAGCACTGGACGCGCTACGCCGGCAATCCCATTCTTCGTAATGGCAGTCTGGATTCCTGGGATGCGCACTTCGCCAGCAATCCGTTTGTCGTGCACGATGGACATCTTTGGGGCATGTATTACTTCGGCCTCGACCGGCATGGCGTTGCAGGTGAGCTGCTGGCGCTGGGCCGCGATCCCTACCACTTCACCAAGGTTAACGAGATCATGATCAATGTGGGGCCGCCCGGCAGCGTGGACGAGACCTACGCGCACAAGCCATGCGTCATCTATCACGACGGCGCGCTCTACCACTTCTACTGTGCCGTCTCGCACAAATGGCCGCACGAGGTGCGTGGAATCTCAGTGGCGCGTTCCAGGCCGTGGTGAACGGCGACCAGACGTTTTCATCCTTCGTCTGCGCCCGGTCTGGCGCAGCGGGCGCAATCATGCGATACACAAATCAGCAATCGTCTGATAGTTTCTTTGCCATGAAACGCTTTTTCCGCTCGCTCCGCCGGCACTGGATTCTGGCAGCAGCTGTTCTTGTCCTGATTTCTTCTGCACGGCTCACCGCGCAAACAGAGGCGCAGAATGTCCGTCGCCAACTGGCTCGCGTCGCGGCGGGAACGCGCGGCGGGTCTTTTACCGCCGATTGGAATTCGCTGGGCGCCTATCGCGTGCCGGAGTGGTTTCGCGACGCGAAGTTCGGCATCTTTCTCCACTGGGGTGTCTATTCGGTTCCGGCGTACGGAAATGAGTGGTACTCGCGCAACATGTATGTGCAGGGCACAGACGCCTTCAAGCACGAAGTGGCGACGTATGGCCCGCAGTCAAAGTTCGGCTACAAGAACTTCATTCCCATGTTCCGCGCCGAGCGCTTCAATCCCGATGCGTGGGTGGACCTGTTTGTGCGCGCCGGAGCGCGTTACGTTGTGCCGGTTGCCGAACACTGCGACGGCTTCGCCATGTACGACTCCAGCATCACCAACTGGGATGCCGCGAAGATGGGCCCGAAGCGCGATGTGGTGGGCGAACTGGCCGTTGCGGCACGCAGGCGCGCACTGCACTTTGGCGTCTCGTCGCATCGCGCCGAGCATTGGTGGTGGTATGACGGCGGCATGAAGTTCGACTCCGACGTGCGCGACCCGCGTTATGCGGGGATCTACGGCCCGGCAAAGCCGATGGCATTGCCCGGTGACAGCGATTCCAAAGAGCCGGACCCGAATCACCTGGAGCGATGGCTGCCGCCGGACAAGGCATTCCTGAATGACTGGCTGGCGCGCAGCACGGAACTGGTGGATAAATATCATCCTGACTTCTTCTACTTCGACTGGTGGATCGGGCAGCCCGCTTTTAAGCCCTATCTCAAGCGCTTCGCAGCGTACTACTACAACCAGGCGGCACTGCGGCGTCAGGGCGTTGTGCTCACCTACAAGCTGTACGCCATGCCTGAAAACACCGCAGTGCTCGACATCGAGCGCGGCAAGCTGGATGCGCTGCGCCTGCTGCCGTGGGAGACGGACACCTCCGCCAGCATTCACTCCTGGGGATACGTGCAAAACGATCAATACCGCGACGCGAAGTCGCTGATCGACGAGTTGGTGGACGTGGTGAGCAAGAACGGTAACCTGCTGCTCAACGTCGGGCCCAAAGCCGATGGCACCATTCCCGAGCAGGCCCGCGCCATCCTTCTGCAAATGGGCGCATGGCTCAAAGTCAACGGTGAGGCCATCTACGGCTCGCGGCCCTGGATCCTCTATGGCGAGGGGCCAACCAAAGTTACCAGTTCGGCGCTGAACACCGACCGCCAGCAGTACACTCCCGCCGACATCCGCTTTACCACGTACAACGGCGCGCTTTATGCCATCGCGCTGGGCTGGCCCGCGAACAATGTCCTGCGCATCCACACGCTTTGGCGCGGCACGCCCTATCTTCACGGGCCGGTTTGCTCAGTGCGATTGCTCGGCTTCAACAACCTGCTTTCATTCACGCAGCGCGAAGACGGACTGTACATCCAACTGCCTCAAAACAGGCCCGACGAGCCTGCGTTCACTTTCCGCATCGCGGAATTGTCGACCAAAACCAACCACTGCGGAAACTGAACACCTTGTGCCGGCCCATGCGCTCTGACCAGCCACGAATCCGCCAAACACCACATACCGAGTCCGCGGCCGGATATGATTCCTTACCTCTACCGCGGCGACGGGTCGCAGAAGGTTACAGAGTTGGAATGATAATGAATTGCATCGCAAAGGTTCTGCTGGGCGCGGCGCTTGCCACATCGGTTTGCGCTCAGGCCATTCCTCCGGGTGCGCGTCTGGATCCGGCGCGCGATCCCGCGGTTCTGCATCGCCCCATGCTGAAAGCGCTGCCTGAGCAGTACATCTGGACCGCCAATGATGCCGCCGCGCTGCGTCCCGATCACGCCCGTTTCTCCTACCGGCAGCGCCAGCGTAAGGTTGATCCTCACGTCTTCCGCGGCGCATTCCAGTTGAAAGAACTGCCTGCCGCGGCCACTCTGTACATCGCCGGCCCGCGCAGCGTGAAGGCGTATCTGAATGGCACGCTTGTCCTCGATACCGCCTCCGATCCAAAGTCACCGCTTGCGGTCCACGTCTTTTGCGCCGATGTGCGCTCCGCGCTGCGGACTGGCCGCAACATACTGGCCATCGAGGCGGTGCGCGGCTGGGGCATTGTCGCGGCCAGTGATTCACCTTTGATTCAGCAGTTGAGTTTTGGCGAAGCCCTTGCCGCCAAGATCGTTCCTGCCGCTCCGGGAGTCTATGCGCCCGCACTAGCGATCAGCGGTCCGGCGTGGCGCAGCGTTGCTGCCTCGCCGCAGCGTTGGCAATCACCTCAATTCGACGATCGAAGCTGGCCGCGCGTCCAGGCCCTCGGCGCCATTGAGAGTCTGCCCGAGTTTTTTCAGTGGAACCTCGACGCCGGTTTCTATGACTGGCCCGGTTATAGGGGTATGTCGCCCAATCTGCGCACTTACAGCCTGTCCGCCGCCACGGTCACGCATCAGGCGGGCGGCCTCGATCATGTGGATGCGTTGATAAATCAAACTTCGCGCTCTTTGTTCGCTGTCCGCATGCCGGCGAAGAGCAGCGATGCGAGCCATGCGCCGGCTCTGCTACTCGACTTTGGCCGCGAAGTTGCGGGACGGCTATTTGTGCAATCGGCATGTAACTGCGAGGCGCAGATTCTGCTCAGCTACGGCGAGTCGGAATCAGAGGCTCTCTCGGGCAAGAACTATCTGGGAACAAACCTGCTGCGCATTCCGCCGCATGGCGTAGCGCGCGGGCCAAAGAGCGGCTTCCGCTATGCGTGGCTGCGCTTTGTGGGCGGTGCTCCGCAAACCGCCTTTCGAGCCATTCGCCTGGAAGGCATCGCCTATCCGGTCCACTATAAGGGGTCGTTCGAGTCGTCCGATCCGCTGCTCAACCGCATTTGGCTCC
>JAJZVZ010000253.1 GCA_021846945.1 Acidobacteriota bacterium
GCTGGCGATGGTGAAGGCCTCGTCGATGCGCTCCATCTCCCTTGTATGCGTGAGCATCGGCCGAAACCATTCGGCGTGCGCGGCAAGCAGTTCCAGAGCCTCTTCCGTCTCGTGGTTCGATCGGCGCACGTTGAAAATCGTAAGCTCTTTGCGCCGCATTGCCGATCCATCCAGCGATACAAACTGCGTTGAATGAATTCCGGTCAGCGCGACGCGACCGGCATTGCGGGCCAGATAAATCGCCTGGCTGGAGGTATCCTCCTTGGCCGCGCAATCAATGGCGCAGTCCACGCCGCGCTGCCCCGTCCCGCCAAGGATTTCCTCAACCGCTTCCCCAGGGTCGAGCAAGACGTCCGCGCCGATTTCCCGCGCCAGTTCGCGCCGGTGCGCCAGCGGTTCCACCGCCCAGATGCGTCCAACCCTGGCGGCCCGCAGTGCGCCGATCGTCAAGAGCCCGATGGGGCCGGCGCCGATGACCGCGACCGTTTCACCTTCGCGGATCGACGCCAGGTGGACGGAATGCACAGCCACCGCGAGAGGCTCGGCCAGTGCGGCTTCGGCAAACGACATCCCGCTGGGGATGGGGAGAAAGTTGCCGGCCGGCAGGTTGACCAGTTCACGAAAAAAACCGGGATAGGTCGGATTGCTGAGAAAGCGAATGTTCGCGCACACATTGTGGTGCCCGCTCTGGCAAAACTCGCAGTGATAGCAGTACAGAGCGGGTTCAAGCGCCCCGCGGTCGCCCGTGGCCAGTCCCGTAACGCCCGGACCTATCTTCACGATCGTTCCCGCCGGTTCGTGGCCGAGCACCATCGGATAGACGTTGGGCGTGCTGCCCACCGCCCCCTCGGTGTAGGCATGCAGATCAGACCCGCAGATGCCCACAGCCTCGATCCGGACCTGCACTTCACCCGGTCCGGGATCTTCAATCGGCATCTCAGTAAACCGGAATGTGAAAGGAGCAATAAGTTCCGCGGCTCGCATCAAATGATCTTCCTCAAATCTTCCTCAAAAACCATACCGCATCAGCAGGCAGGAACAAAAGGCAAGCAACACGCTGGCCCCTGCACAGCAGCCGGCTTGAACGATTGCTCATTCTGCAACAGGTGCGGCACAACTAGAGCCGCGCCCGGCTACAACGCTTCTGCCAGAAGAGTCTTCTCCGCCCGCCGCGCCGACGACAGCCCCGTACGCGGCGGGCAGATGTAAGCTTTCAAAACACCGTTGCAAACTGAGAAACGCCAGTCCGCAATGCAGGTGATTCTTGATTATTCTTCCTCTTCCTCCACGGGACGCTTGGCGTTGGCCAGGATTTTTTCGGCAACCGGCTGCGGGACGATGTCGTAGTGATCCATCTCCATCCGGTAGCTGCCTTTGCCCTGCGTCATTGAAGTGAGTTGCGTGCCATAGGTCAGCATCTCGGCCATCGGAACTTCCGCATTGATGATGGTGGTGCGTCCCTTGGTTTCCATACCCTGCACGCGGCCGCGGCGCGAGTTCAGATCGCCCATCAGCGTTCCGGCAAAATCATCCGGCGCCTCAATTTCGACCTTCATGATCGGCTCAAGCAGACAGGGCTTGGCCTGCTCCATGCACTTTCTGAATGCGATACGCCCGGCCATCTTGAACGAAAGCTCGTTCGAGTCCACGTCGTGATAGCTGCCGTCGTAGACCGTGACCTTGAAGTCCACCACTGGGTAGCCGGCCAGAAATCCGCGCGCGGCCGACTCGACGATGCCCTTCTCTACGGCCGGGACGAACTGGCGCGGAATGGCGCCGCCGAAGATCTCGTTCGCGAACTCGAAGCCGCCGCCGCGCGCCAGCGGCTCCATCTTGATCTTGCAGTCGCCGAACTGGCCGTGGCCGCCGGTCTGCTTCTTGTGGCGGCCCTGGGCATCGGCCCTGCCGCGAATCGTCTCGCGGTACGGAACCTTGGGCGCCTTCAGCGTGACTTCGGCGTGGTAGCGCTTCTTGAGGCGGCTGACGATGGCTTCGATGTGCGGCTGGCCGGCGCCCGCAATGAGAAACTCATTGGTCTGCGGATCGCGGAAGAAGCGAATGAGCAGGTCCTCTTCCATCAGCTTATGGATGGCGGGGGCCAGCTTGTCTTCGTCGGCGCGGCTCTTGGGCTCGATGGCGTAGGTCATGGCCGGCTCGGGCATCGAGGCCAGTTCGATCTGCATATCGGCGCCCTTCTGACCCAGCGTGTCGCCGGTAAGGGTGTCGCGCAGCTTGGCCACTGCGCCCAGATCACCGGCGTGCAGCTCGGGAACGTCGATGGCCTTACGGCCCTGCATCACGCTCAGGTGTGAGAGCTTTTCCTGGCCGCGGCGGGTGTAGTTCTCCACTGTCATATCGTTCTTGATGATGCCGCTGACGACCTTGAAGAAGCTGATGCGCCCCGCAAAGGGATCGCTCATGGTCTTGAAAACCACCATGCCGGCCGGCTCGTTGTCATCCACTTTGCGGGTAGAGGCATCGGCGGCAGATTCGCCCTCGGCGGCAGCAGCCTGCGCCGCGGGCGTTATGACGGCAAATGGCGCGCGCTCGATGGGCGCAGGCGCATAGACCTTCAGGAAGTCCAGCAGGTGATCGGTGGCGACGTTCCCGAGTCCGCTGGTAAAGAGCACCGGGAAGATACGGTCCTCGCGGATGGCCTCGTGCAGCGCGGCGATCAAATGATCTTCGGGGATCGTGCCCTTCTCGAAGAACTCCTCCATCAACTCATCTTTGCCCTCGGCCACCAACTCGACAAGCGCCTCATGCGCCTCTTTGGCCTGAGCGGCCAGCGCGGCAGGCATTTCGCCGCTCTTGCCGCGGCCGTCGCCGCCCATGGTGTAAAAGAAGGACTCCATTGTCACCAGGTCCACGACGCCGTGAAAGCCCTGCGCGTCAGCAATGGGCAACTGGACGGGAACACAGTTGCGGCCCCAGCGCTCGTGCAGATCCTCAATGAGCGCGCTCAAACCGCCCCCGCCGCCGGCCTTGGGGTGGTCCATCTGGTTCACCAGGACGATGCGCGGCACGTTGGCTTCTTCGGCGAATCTCCACACGCGCTCGGTCACCGGCTCTACACCGTTCTGGGCGTTGACAACAATAATGGCGGATTCCACGGGGAGCAGGGCGGCGCGGGCTTCATGCGTGAACATGTGGAAGCCGGGCGTGTCGACCAGGTTGATTTTTGCTCCTTGCCACTCGGCAAAGGCCACGGCGTTCTGCATGGTCAGGCCGCGGGCCACTTCTTCTTCGTCATAGGCGGTTACGGCCGAACCCTCTTCAACACGGCCCTGGGTTGGCGTCATTTTCGCGGCATGCAGCAGAGCGGCTATCAGCGTGGTTTTACCGCTTTGCGCATGCCCCACTACAGCTACGTTGCGGATCTCACTTCCCTGGTACGTTTTCATGGTGCTCCTCCTTGACTTGTGAAGAGATTTGCCGGGATCGGCGAACGGAAATGAAGAAGACGCAGGGAAAACGCTCGGGCGTCCGTGGGGGCGCCCACGTGGCCGCATTCAAAAGCCACAGGGCCGGGTCTGCCTTCATCCTCATCCATAAAGATGGCCGGGAGAGGGGTCTGGGCCGGCACGCGGCAGTCCTGCCGAGATGCATCTGGCGCACGCTTCTAGCCCAAGTAGCGGATGCTATCACACGCGGTGCAGGAACGTCCTGTGACTGGAACCACAGCGGGCAGATAAGGCCTAAGCCTTGCTCGTTTGCGAGTTGGCTCCTCGGCGGGCTTACGCACTCAGCAGCGGTGCGTTGCCACTACAGATCCAATAATGATACTCATCCCACCGGCCGGTTTTTGAGCTGATGAACTCAACTCGGACGGTGATTTTGCTCTTCCCTTGTGGGTCTTTTGCCGGCACGTCGAAATCGCTGTTGAACCAGCGGATGTCGCGGTAGGTCTTCTCGTAATCCACGTTGTACCAGGAGTGCTCCGTTACGAGCGCTCCATCGATATACACGCGCGCCTGCTGGCGGCTGTTTGCCTTGTCGCAGCGGCGGCGCAGGCGCACGCCTTGATTGCCGGGCGAGATGGCAACAGTCAACATGCTGCTGTCGGGCGGAATGCCATGCGCAGGCGCACTTTCGGCGTTGCTCGATCTGGCGCCCGGAAATTCCGCGCCGGACGAGAGAAATCTGTTCCCCACAGCGGCGGCTTTTGCGCGGGTCTCTTCAGTTAAAGCAACCAAACCAATTGCAGAGATGAACTCGCGGCGCTTCATCATACCGTTGAGTGCTTGCGCGAGCCATTATTTTCCGTTTGGGCAACGGCGTCCAACAAGATGATCATTGCCCCTGAGCCACAGGCAAAGTCGGATGCGAACCATCTGGTCATGAGAGACGGAAGGCAGGAACCGCCGCAACCAGAGCCGCGGAGCAAATCCCGGCAAATGGAGGTGATTCAGGGTATGCCGAGACCGGTCGATGAGACTTTGCGTATTGCCCAAAAGAAAAAAAAGACGGCACGAACAGGCAAGCTGCTCGTGCCGGGAGGCCAGTGACGCAAACTACTTCCGACTTGTTGCCGGTAGGTTTGCCTACCTTCACAAGCGGAATAAATACACCATAGCATAGATTCGGAGGAATGCAAATACAAAAATCAAAATTTTATTTTTTGTACCAAATTGCGATCATTTCGCTCGAACGGACATCTAAAGCTCAGACATTCATATGCCCAAATTGCACCGAGAATAAAAAACTGGGGTCTCGTCAAACATGGCAACTCATTTGGAATCATCACCTTCTTCTGTTGAGCCAACAGCGGCCACTCCCTCCGCCGGGTGGTTCAAGCTGGGCGTGATCGCGGCGGCGTCGGCGGCTGTGGGGGGCTTGGCGGCGGCCTGGTGGTACCGAAAGACCCTTGCCAAGCTCCGTCAGGCGGAGGAAGCCTCCGAAAATCCAGATTTTGGTAGCTCCGCGGAGGATATGTCGGACGGTATGTGATCGCGCCGCGGAAGCGGGTTGGCCTACCGAGAGGCATCAAGCCAGCCTGTCTGCCCGGGAGGCCAAATCAAAGTCCTTCTCGGTCAGCCCACTGGCATCATGAGTAACCAGGCTGAGGCGGACACGGCTGTAACGGATATCAATATCCGGATGATGCCCGGCCTCTTCGGCCAGTTCTCCCACACGGTTCACAAAGCTCAGGGCGGACCGAAAATCTGAAAATTGATAGACCCTGACCAACTCACCCGCCTCAAGCTGCCAGTCCGGGAGGGTGAGCAAGCGCGCGGCAATTTCGTGATTCGAGAGAGCGGGCATAGCGGTTCCTCCGTTGGGCGGGCAAAGGCCGGTCATAAAGCCTGGGAACAGGCGCTAAAGCTAAGAGTCGGCGTCAGGCGTCAATTCCAGGGTGGAAAAACGTCTGTCCTGGCCACTGATCTCCGCCCGCAACTCTTGCCACAACTCATTGGGAATCTTGAGAAAGACCTCCACAACGCCGGGATCGAACTGTGTTCCTGAGCAGCGCAGGATCTCTTCGCGCGCCACATCGAAGCTGCGGGCTTTGCGATAGGGCCGCTCGCTGGTGATGGCATCAAGCGAATCGGCGACAGCGAAGATACGCGCGCCAATCGGGATCTCGGTTCGATCCCGGC
>JAJZVZ010000254.1 GCA_021846945.1 Acidobacteriota bacterium
GGTAAGGAGCTGGACGGAGTCAGGAAGAACTGTGCCCCGTTCATCGCGTTCCTTGCGATGAGCGGGCGGTATGGCGCTAAGATGGGGCTCATGCCGAGCGGTTTGAAGCGGTTTCAGAGGGCGGACGCGCTGCACTTCATCACCTTCAGTTGCTTTCACCGCCTGCCGCTGCTGGAGGCACCGGCAGCCAGGGGGATCGTCGAAGCGGTACTGGAACAGACGCGGGCGCGGCATCAGGGGCGAGTTTACGCCTATGTGCTGAGCCCGAGCATGTGCACCTGCTGGTCAACGAGCCGCCGCGGATTGTACTGGCGCAATTCTTGAAAGCCTTCAAGCAGGTCGCTTCGCGGAGGTTGCGAGGGCCGCGGGAGAAGTTCTGGCAGGACCGTTACCACGACAGCAATGTCTACGGAGAGAAGGCCCGCTCTGAGGTGATCCGCTATATCCATCGCAATCCCGTCAAGCGCGGAAAGGATGAGGCACCCATAGTCAAGGGCGGACGTAGAATGAACACGAGAACGAGTCACCCCCCGCTCATCGCAAAGAACGCGTTGAACGGGGCACAGCCCGTGATATTGCGATGCGTGGGCCCGCTGCCTAATTTGCGGATAAGTTCTTAATCTTGATGTTCCGGAACCAGAGCTTCACTCCCGGATCGCCCTTCGGCTCGGTGCCCTGCAGCGAGATGTGCCCAGTGTGGTACTTACTATATCCGGGCATCCGCGCAAACTTGGTTGCGGCGATCAGATCGTTCCAGTTCTTATCCCACAACTGCGTGTCGATGACCTTGTGCCCGTTCTGGAACAGTTGCAGGTGGCCGTGATCGGCGATGATCTCAAACTGGTTCCATTCGCCGGCGTCGCGCACCCACTCAACCGGGTCTGAAATCATATCGAAAATATCGCCGGAGCGCTCCTTCAGAATGCGGCTGTCGGGCACCGTGCAGGCCAGATCGGCTATCTGCATCTCCACGCCCGTGTCGTAGGTGTTGCGGTACTCGGGCGATTCGTGCACGTAGAACATGACGCCACTGTCGATGCAGGACCGCGCCTTCCATTCCAGCTTGAGGTCGAAGTTGCTGAACTCCGCATCGGTGACGAGATCGGCAAAGTCGGCACGCGGGTCCTGGTTCGTCTTCTTCAGTTGGATCGCGCCATCGACGACGGACCAGTCACTGCCGGTTCCCTTTTCGAGGTACGAGTGCCATCCCTTCAAGTCATGCCCGTTGAAGAGCAGTTGCCATCCGTCCTGTTTCTCCTGCGGTGTCAGCGTGTTCGGCGCCTGTGCCAGGGCCATTGCCGAGAACACCACACAGCCGGCAATCCCCATCCATGTCTTTTTCGAGATCATCCTGACCCTCTGCGAGATACTTAACACTTTACCAGTAGTATGCCTGAAGGCGGGCGACCCATCCTGTTCGCGGCCCTCCGGGGCGAGCGGAAAAAACTCGTTCGCTGTGCGCTGTGCGCTGTGATATTGCGAGGCGTGGATCACCTGCCTAAAGACGTACAACCATGGTGCGTGCTTCAGCCCCTGACGACCACCCTTAGCCAATCTCCCCCATTGCCGCTTTCCGATCATGACTCACAATTGGTCAGCGGTTCCCTTGTAGATTGAAGCCCGTTTCCTGGTACCTATCCATTGAAGGCAGACTCGACGAGTGATTTGGCCCTGTTAACCGGCTCGTTGAGTACGGTTCGACGCTGATGCGATTGACAGACCTGCATGCGATTCCTAACGTAGGCCCTTGGCGAAAGTCGCGTATACCGCGCGCTCCAAACGGTCTACCACGCCGAGAGCCACGTCATCGCTGAATGGCAGGTACTGCATCAGGACCACCGCGCAGATCTTTCGCGAGGGATCGATCCAGAAGTAAGTATTATTGAGCCCGGCCCATGCCAGCGAACCCCTTGCCCGCCCTCCCTCGACCGGCATGGTGTTGATCCCGAACCCGAAGCCGAATTTGTCCAGTGAACTTGGGATGCGGCTCGGGTTGCTCACCAGCTGCGGCATCGTGCCCCTGAGTTCGACCAGGGTACGATCGCCGATCTGGTTGCGGGTCATCTCCGCAACCGTCTCTGGCCGGAGGATGCGCACCTGGCCGAGCTGGCCGCCACCCAGCAGCATGCGTTCGAAATTCAAGTAATCGCTCGCCGTCGAATAAAGTCCGCCTCCACCGCTGTAAAAGCGGACAGGGGCGAACGGTCGCGGCGGAGGCTCCACAAAGCTGCCGTCCTCGCGCCGCTGATGAATCGCTGCCACCCGCGTCTGCTTGTCCGCAGGCACGTTGAAAAACGTGTCGCTCATCCCCAACGGCTGGAAAATGTATCGCTGGAAGTAATCCTCCAGGCTCTGTCCGCTGATCCTTTCGACCAACCTACCCAGCCAATTGACGCTAATGCCGTACTCCCAGCGGCTTCCCGGATCGAACATGAGCGGCGCCTTCATGAAGCCGTCGCTGCCATCTGCGAAGGAAGATACCGCGCCCGTTGCCGCATACGCGTACATCTTCGCGTCGAAGAAGTCGTACACGAATCCGGAGGTGTGAGTAAGCAACTGTCGGATGGTCGGCGGTGTCTTAGGCGGCCTGAGCTTCGCCTTTCCCGTTACCGGATCAAACTCCTCTAGGACCTTGATCCGGGAAAGCTCCGGTAGGTAGGTCGCTGCCGGTTCATCGAGCTTGACCTTCCCGCTTTCCACCAGCTGCATGACTGCCACCGACGTGACCGGCTTGGTCATCGATGCGATCCTAAAGATCGAATCGGTCGTCATCAGTACATTCTTGAGTGTGTCCCGTTTTCCGGCCGCACCTTCGTAAACCACTCGGTCTCCTGCCCAGACCATTACCACGATTCCCGGAACCTGCTTCTCGGCGACCGCATCTCGCAGGACCTGGTCGATCGCTGCGGTGGACTTTGCCGCGCCGCCGGCGAAAGTCGGGGCAACGTTGGCTAGCGTCAACGATGCAATGGGAAGGAGCGATCGGGTAAGAGTTCCGAACATCCGTTCGATCCTATGGCGGAAGGGTGTCATCCTGTGCCTCCCAACCGAGCGCATCCAACACGGATCGCACATCCTCGGGTGTCTTCGGTTTTGTAGACGGCACCGATGCTACCGGCGCCTGTCTCTTCCAGAATCCGTGGCCTGCGTGGGCAGCATCTCCTGCGGCCAACTAGGACTTGCTCCGAAAATGCGCGAATTGTAGCTTGGACCGAGGCTGTCCGGCAGTGTCCGCTGTCACGGTGCGCTTGAGGATCACAACTGGCGTGAAATCGCCAACTCGCTCAGCGAGGAGATAAGTAACGTCGGCTAGGGTTCAGAGAAACCGTGACGCAGCACGCTTAGCGGTTGGTCGCCGACGCGGAAGCTACCAGACGGGTGCCCGTTCATTTCGCCGCCCACCGCTTCGGACGAAAAGCGCGAGAGGCCACGACTCCAGCCAATCAACCATCGTTTGATCCCTCGGCCCCCTGACCGCATGAAGATTCCAGCGCGCACCGGGCGCGCTAACCCGTTGCGCAATAGTAAGTTACACCAAATAACCGGAGCAGGGCAGGTGATGCAATCAACTAACGATTTACGCGACTCTCTGCCGGCGGCACTTGCCAGCGCGAACGCCTCTGCCCAGCTGGAAGGATTGCGCGGCGTTGCGCTCGATCCATCGCCGGAAGGCTGCATGGCTCCGCTGAAAATACCCAGACCTCCCGGCAACCATCTCCACGCGTCTAAAGTTAAAGACGGGCAAGCGGCCGCCGCAATCCGGCGCGCGAGCCGGGGTGGCTCGGCCAGGCCTCGGGAGGGGGGAAATCAAGGTGCGGAATCGTTGCTGGATGGTATTGCTTCTGGCCGCAGCGTGTGCTCTGCCCGCCGGGGCGCAGGATAAGGACAGCTTCACGCCTATGCCCCTCGACTCCGGCTTTGGCCCCCTGAACACCGCCGCGCCGTCGATCCCCGCGGAGCAGATCATCAAGGAGTTCGCCGCCAAGGAGAGAGAATTCCGCGATGCGCTCAACCACTACACCTATCGCCGCATCGCCAGCGTAGAGACCATCAACGACGACAACAAGGTTGACGGCCAGTACTATGAAGTGGACGATGTGACCTTCTCCCCCGATGGCCACCGTTTGGAAAAGGTTGTCTACGCGCCGCCCAGCTCCCTCACCCGCGTCATGATGTCTCCCTCTGACTTCCAGGACATCCAGCACAATTACCCATTCGTGCTCACGACCGGCCAGGTGCCCGAGTACAACATCAAGTACGTTGGCCGCCAGAAAATCGATCAGGTGGATTGCTACGTTTTTGACGTCACGCCAAAGGTGATCGAAAAACACAAGCGATACCTGGACGGGCGCATCTGGGTTGACGCCACCGACTTGCAGATCGTGGTTACTGACGGACGCATGGTACCCGACGACACCAAGAAAGGCCAGGAGGACCTGCATCCGCCCTTTATCACCTGGCGCCAGCAGATCGACGGCCACTACTGGTTCCCGGTCTATACCAAGGGCGAAGGAATTCTCCACTTTGCCGGCGGCTACGGATATATGGACCAGGACGTGCACATCCGTGAGGTCATCAAGTACACCGACTACAAGCGCTTTGGCTCAACAGCCACGATCATCTATAACGGCCAGGACATCACCAAGTCTGGGCAACCATCCCAGCCATCCCAGCAGCCCTCTACACCTCCGCAAAAGTGACCGGCAACGCGCCACATGCGAATCCACCCTCCGGCACCACTCGTCGGCTGCCAGAGGGGTTGAGAGCGGCTTGAGTGGAAGCACGTCGGCTTCTTTGAGACAACCGGCGCATCCAACCTGGCATCAGTTTCACCAACAGGGTTTTTCGGATAGTGAGCGAAAGAAGGAAATAAGGAGGGTTGTTCTTCCATGAAGTTTCGTTTTGCTCTGGCGGCCGCCGTATGCGCCGCTCTGCTAATTTTTTCAACCGCAGGATTTGCCGATTCCATTAAAGTTGATTACAACCATCAGGCCAATTGGGGAAACTACCACACATATTCCTGGGGCGCAGTCCGGGTCTCCAACCAACTGAATCAGGATCGCATCAAGCGGGCCGTCAATCACTGGCTGCAGAAAGGTGGCTGGAAGGAAGTTCCATCAGGAGGTCACATCACCATCCTGGCCACCGACAACATTCACGACGAGCATGAAGCCGAAACCTACTACAACAACCTCGGCGACGGCTGGGGTGATGGTTGGGGCTGGGGCGGCTGGGGCTGGGGTGACGATGACGACGGAGGCTTCCAGCAGACAACCACCTCCACGGTCACGGTGCGCAAGGCCCACCTTGTGATCGATATGTTCGATGCAAGGTCAAAGAAGCTGCTCTGGCGCGGCGTCTCCAGAGGCGAGCTTACCAGTAATTCATCGAAGAACCGGGCCCGGCTTTACCAGGACATCGACCATATGTTCCGGGACTTTCCGCCGAAAGCAAAGCACTAAGGCGATCCTTGCTGAAAATGGCGGCGCATAATGCGCCGCCATTTCTATCCCGGCCAATCTTGGGCACCTTTCCACTGTCACCGCAAAGTCCTCTTCTGCGGTAAAAAAGAAGCCACATCGGA
>JAJZVZ010000255.1 GCA_021846945.1 Acidobacteriota bacterium
TCTATTGGGCGGGTCGTCATGGACCTCCAGAAACAGCCCGTCTATCCCCGCCGCTACCGCCGCCCGAGCCAACAGCGGAATAAACTCCGGCTGCCCGCCGCTCACGCCATTGGCCGCCGAGGGCTGCTGCACCGAGTGCGTCCCGTCGAACACCACCGGCGCCATCCGCCGCATCACCGCCAGCGAGCGGTAATCCACCACCAGCGTGTTGTAGCCGAAGCTCGCGCCCCGCTCCGTCAGGAACACCCGCTCGTTCCCGGTCGAGCGTACCTTCTCGACGGGATAGAGCATGTCCCACGGCGCCACAAACTGCCCCTTCTTGATATTGATGGCGCGGCCGGTTTTGCCGGCGGCCACCAGCAGATCGGTCTGCCGGCAAAGAAATGCGGGAATCTGCAGGACATCCACCGCCTCGGCCACAGCCTCACAGTGTCCCGGTTCGTGCACATCGGTCAGCACGGGCAAGCCGGTTTCTCTGGCCAGGCGGCCAAGAATGCGCACGCCTTCCTTAAGCCCCGGCCCGCGGAAGCTCTTCACGCTGGTGCGGTTGGCCTTGTCGTAGCTGGCTTTGAAGATGTAGGGAATGCCCAGATCAGCCGTGATGCGTTGAATGGCGTCCGCCATTGTGCGCACATGCATCTCGGATTCGATCACACACGGGCCGGCGATCAAAAAAAAATGTTTGCTTCCCACTTGCACCGGCCCGATCTCAAACGAATTCCTCACGCTGCCGATTGTATCCTCCCGGCCCGGCGGTGCGGTTCAGGCGTGCGTCTCCAACTGCTCCACATGGCTGCGCGACCACTCCGAAAGGGCACGGTCCAGCGCCCGCAGTGGAGTCGGCCCGGGTAGTTCCCGTTGGGGTTGCACCACATTGCTCTCCGCCAGCCGCCGGCAGAACGCAAGATACTCCTCGTAAAAATGAACATCATGCCGCGCGTGCCCAAGGGCTTCAAGAGCATGAAAATCCAGCACTGTATACCGCTCCGGAAAGATTGTGGCAAGAATCGCCGAGGCCACCGGAATGTCGACACCATGCAATTCCAGCAGCGCCTTAACCGCCGCTTCCGTCGTTGAGTTGGGAGAGGCCGCTACAGCGAGGGCGCGCCTGATCTTCTCCGTGCTGTTGGCAATCAGATAATGAACTACCCGTTCCGACTTCCACCGGACAACTGCCTCCAGATTGGCCAGCGAATAATCTCCGTTGCGAATGGATTCCCCGGCTTCGAACGCTGCCCTTTCGAGCTCCTGTTCCTTTCGGCCGGAATTTTGCCAGTACTCCTCAGCCAGATGCTGAAGATCCGATTCCGCAGGCTGCAGCTGAAAATAGGCCACCATTTCGAGTCCTCCAATCTGAAAAACCGAACAAACAATAGGCCCACTGCAATTGGTTGTCAATAGGTAGTTAGGCCCCCCGAAAAGAAACAGCTCCACATGATCGGCCGGAGTCCGTTTAGGGGTAGAGAAAATAAGTCGGCATTCTCATTTCCATAAATATGCTAATATGTATTTGTGCGTACTACCATCGATATTCCGGACGAAACCTACAAGCGCGTGAAGATTTTTGCGGCCGAAAAGAACTCCTCTGTCCGGCAGTTGGTGCTCGACGGGCTCGACCTCCTGATGCTTCAGCGGAATTCACAACCGCCCGCCAGCCGGTTGAAGTTGCCTCTCGTCCGCTCGGCCCGCACGGACACGCTGGAGATCGACAATGAGAAAATCTATGAAATCATTGATTTTCCCTGATGTGAATGTCTGGCTGGCGCTGAATTACGAAAAGCACGCGCACAACCCGCTCGCGGTGAAGTGGTACGACGCGCTTCCGCAATCGACGGCTTTTGTCTTCTGCCGGCACACGCAGTTGGGGCTCTTCCGCCTTTTGAGCACGGAGGCCGTGCTCAAACAGGACACCATGAGCCAAGCTCAGTGCTGGGCGATCTACGACCAATGGATTGACTCGGGTCATGCATTCGTCGCCCACGAGCCGCCAGGGCTTGAAGCTGGAATGCGGATGCGCGCCTCCGGCGCATCAGCGACACCCAAGCTTTGGGCAGATGCCTACCTCGCCGCCTTTGCCGAAGCCGGAAACCTCACGCTGGTCACCTTCGACCGCGCGCTCGCAAGGGAGGTAAAGGGCGCGATTCACCTGGTGTGATGGACGCTTTTATCCGTCCGATTAGCTTCGAGTTGCACCATCTCTGAAAATGCGGCAATCCGTGCCAAGCTACCTGGCAGCTTCGGCGTGGATCGATTGCGACTCGGACCTGGCAACGCGATTCCTGTAGCTCGCCGCCACAAACTCCCGGAACAGCGGATGCGGCTCCAGCGGTTTCGACTTGAACTCCGGGTGAAACTGGCAGCCCAAAAAGTACGGGTGGCCGGGAATCTCGACGATCTCGACATATGTCTGGTCTGGCGTGGTGCCGCTGATGCGCAGGCCGGCGCCCGTGAGCAAGGCCTCGTATTCGCGGTTGAACTCATAGCGGTGACGGTGGCGCTCGCTGATTTCAGTCGCTCCCCCGTATGCCTTTGATGCCAGCGAGTCATCCTGCAGCACGCAGGTCCAGGCCCCAAGGCGCATCGTGCCGCCCATCTCTTCCACGCCCAGCAACTCGCGCAGCTTGTAGATGACGCGATGCTGCGTAGCCGGATCGAACTCGCTGGAGTTAGCGTCCTTGAGTCCGCACACATTGCGGGCAAATTCGATGCAGGCCGTTTGCATACCGAGGCAAATCCCGAAATAGGGAACGCGATTTTCGCGCGCATAGCGAATCGCGTTCAGCATGCCATCGATCCCCCGCTTGCCAAACCCGCCCGGAACCAGGATCCCGTCGAATCCTTCCAGTTGTGATTCGTAACTCCGGTCTTCCGGTCCTTTAGATTCCAGCCCTTCGGCTTCAATCCAGGTGATCTTGAGCTTCAGGTTCTGCGAAATCGCGCCGTGCGTCAGCGCCTCCTTCAGCGACTTGTAACTGTCCTCGTACTCCACATATTTGCCTACGATTGCGATGGAGACTTCATCTTTGGGGTGGTAGCAGCGGTGTACCAGATCCTTCCAATTCGAAAGGTCGGCCTCAGGCGCTTCCTTGTGGAGATACTTCAGGATCAGCGCGTCCACTCCCTCCTGCGCAAAGCCGAGTGGCACCTCGTAGATTGAAGGCACGGTTGTCGCGCCCACCACCGCCTTCTCCTCCACATTGCAGAAGGCCGCAATCTTCTGCTTGATCTCGCGGCTCAGATTGCGGTCGGAGCGGCAAAGCAGAATGTCTGCCTGGATCCCGATCGACAGTAGTTCCTTGACCGAGTGCTGGGTCGGCTTCGTCTTCAGCTCCTGCGCCGCGGCGATCCATGGCACCAGCGTGAGATGGACGAAGACGGTGTTTTCGCGGCCCAGTTCCTGGCGCATCTGGCGAATCGCCTCCAGGAACGGCAGTGACTCGATATCGCCAACCGTGCCACCGATCTCCACGATGGTCACGTCCGCGCCATTCGACGACACCTTGCGCATGGCGTTCTTGATCTCATTGGTCACGTGAGGAATGACCTGGACAGTCTTGCCCAGATAGTCGCCGCGCCGCTCCTTCAAAATGATCTGCTCGTAGATGCGCCCGGTCGTGTGATTGTTATCGCGGGAGAGCGGGGCGTGGGTAAAGCGCTCGTAGTGCCCCAGGTCAAGGTCGGTCTCCGCGCCGTCGTCCGTGACGAAGACCTCGCCGTGCTGAAAAGGCGACATCGTTCCTGGATCGACGTTGAGGTATGGGTCAAACTTCATCAGGTTGACGTGCAGACCCCGGCTCTCGAGCAGACAGCCGATAGAAGCCGCGGCGAGACCCTTGCCTAAACTGGACACAACTCCGCCCGTCACAAAGACATACTTTGCCGACATCGATGCAACCTCTTGCCTGAAATGTTGGGTTTGGCCGTACTTGGTGGGCACAATCAAGTATGGCAGAGTTGCAAACAGGAAGGAAACAGAAAATTGCCCGGGCCTGATGAAAACGTGGCGGATTCATCCAGTAACCAATGTGTTTTCAGTGGAGTACATATACGCTCGCCAAAAGCCCATTGCCACTCTGCAACCCGGCCCGCCGTCTCCTGAACGGCCCGAGCGCCAGCCATCTCAACGCCCGGCTTGCCCTGCCGAAGCATCAGGCCTACGATGCTGCCTGAAGGGATCGATCATGACTACTTCTATCCAGGCCACCGGCAAACTGGACGCCACCGGACCTGAAGTCTTCCCTATCGGTTTCGGCCGCATGAGCCTGAGCGGCATCTACGGCCCAAGCGACGAAGCAGCGTCCATCGACACCCTGAGTGCGGCTATGAAGGCCATCTTCTGCTCCAATAGCGATGAATCCCAGCGCATGAGGAGGGATCCATGACCGGCAAAATCTCCGTTCTCCAAACCGACATCACGACCCTGGCCGTGGACGCCATTGTCAACGCTGCGAACACCACACTGCTCGGCGGTGGCGGCGTGGACGGGGCCATTCACCGGGCCGCCGGGCCTGAGTTGCTGCAGGAGTGCCGCACAATCGGCGGCTGTCCCACTGGAGAAGCAAGGCTGACCAAGGGATACCGGCTGCCGGCCAAGTACGTGATTCACACCGTCGGCCCGGTCTGGCACGGCGGCGATCATGGCGAAGAGGAGTTGCTGGCAAGCTGCTATCGCTCCTGTTTCACCATTGCCCGCGAGCGCGGACTGCGCAGCATTGCATTTCCCGCCATCAGTTGCGGCGTCTACAGGTTTCCCGTCGCGCTCGCCGCCGGAATCGCAATGCGCGAGACAGTTGCGGAACTGATCAGCAGCGATGCGATACAGAAAGTAATCTTCACATGCTTTGGCGAGGAAATTTATGCGGCTTACGAGCGGGCCGCGCAAAAATACTCGTGACCTGCAAACGCCCGGCAAAGCCTGTGTAGCTGATTTACCGGAAGCACACGAAGAGGCAATCCAGTTCCATTGAAACCTCAATTGCCTTAACTTGACTTCCGCGTTTTACAGGACGCGATCCTTGATGCTCATGGGGATAGGACTTCATTCCGTCACGACCGAGGAGGTCTACTGGTGCCAGAAACTGACCGGCTTCCTCACTTTGAGGGGCATGCGCAGCGTAGCGTAAATCTGCCTGTGAACCGATTCCTGCGTTATAGCTTTGCGTTTTTTTAGGATCATTCCGTCGCCTGTGGGCAGAACCACAGCGACCACCTGGTATGTGCTGAGTTGTTGGCGCACGGTCCGCCGGGAGGTGTGAACTCCGGCGGTGGGCCAGCGCCAACCACTCTTGCCGCGGCGCAGGAGCCAGGCTCCCCAGCCAGCAAAGGATCTTCTGCCGCGGTCCTTTGGGCGTGCCGACCGGCTCCACCAGCAGATAGTTATCGTACGTTTTGCGCTTGTACGACTTGGTCGTCTTGCGGATATAAACAGGGCACTCTACAGAACACCATCATCTTCATTGCAAGCAAACATATAGATACAATTTCGTCACTACTTTGCGCGCCTGCTAACCCGCCGCTGAAGATAAATAGCTTCGCGCCCTGCTTGCCTGGAAACCACGA
>JAJZVZ010000052.1 GCA_021846945.1 Acidobacteriota bacterium
GATCTCACATTCACAAATCCCAAGAATGCCGCGATCCCGGAAATTAGCAGCATTACAACCCAGATTATCTGCGGTCTTTTCATTACGACCTGCCTTTGGAGCCGTGCGATTCAGCGGCGTTTGAATGACTTCGCTGACCTTGCTTGTGACGCTTGGGGTGCTCGGAGCGCTTGTGATGCTTGGGATGCTCGAGGTCATGCTTAGCGGTTTCAAAAGGTCGCACTTGGGCGTAGAGCCTAAATCGCCAATAAAAGGCCAAGACTCCCTCGAGGGCAAGGATTGAGAGGATAAAAATGACATAAGCGATTGTGTTGAACACAGCCCGATCAAGTGTTCGCGCGAGGAGTGAGAACATTAGCCCCACTACCCCTAAGGCAAAGCTTGTCCAAACTCGAGGCAGATTTGCTTGTCGGACATAATAGGAATAGAGAATGTCCAAGGCGCCTCCATATATCTCGCGCTTTCTCTCAGGTTCGTCCAGGAGCTTTTCGCGACTGCCTTCGATTGCCTTGTCCATCTCGCTCGTCACACGCTTCCAACCAAATACACTAAGCAGCATATAGGCTGAATAGCTGATGCCGAACCATAGTGGATTTCGAGCCGTGTACAAAAGGATAGTGAGAGCTGTTGCGATTGCCATCCCGACGAATATCCCCTTGGGGATTTCGTAATCAAGCGGGTCCAGGAAATCGCACATGATCTCGAATTCTTTGTTGGAGACAAAAATCCATCCCGCGGTGAGAAGGGTGGCCGCTGTTAAGAGAACTAAATAGAGTTCGTTGTTGAGTTCCCGTGGCAGTGAAATGATCCTGAGTAGCTCCGTTCGAAACAGACCAATTCCTACGCACATTAAGATTAGCTTCGTCCCGTAATCAATCGCGTGACGAATGTCAACGGCGCGATTTCCTATGGAGCCCGCCGAATAACCCATAGACTACCTCGCTCTGGATAGTTACACTGGCTAGACTAAAGTAACACCAACTGCTCAGGGGAGACTTAATCATGCTACCACTGAGAAATATGGGTTTGCCAAGAGCCGCGTGGTCTCTGACCTCACAATGGGAACCGCGGAAAGCAAAGAAGCCCTTCAGCATCGCTCTCCGCAAACCGGCTTCCAGCCGGTTTATGACGACCTTGCGTGTAAGAACGGCAGTTCTGGGCGGGTCACCGGCTATGTGGAGAATGAGCGTTTGGGGAATTGCAGAATGCGCGAAAAGCAACCACGGATCCCTCCACTCCGGTCGGGATGACAACCGCTTTCGCGGTTGTTAGCGAGTGACCGGCAAACGCGAGCATGCCCGGCGCGGAGCGAGTATCCGGCAATGGTCACGCCTTGCCGGCGATCCGGCACCTGAACCCGAAAAGCCGACGGGATGCCGCCCGAAGAGCGAAGCCGCAAGCGGCGGAGTCAGCCTTGCCTCACTCCCGCCTACTCCCGCACGCTGATGCCCAGAGTCTTCATCTTGCGATAGAGGTGGCTGCGTTCCAGGCCCAGCAATTCGGCCGCATGGCTGATGTTATTGCGGGCCTCTTCAATCTTCTTGAGGATGTAATCGCGCTCGTAAGCGTCGCGCGCCTGTTGCAGCGACGAGAATTCCTCCATCGAGCGCGTTCCGGGCTTGTGTGTCAAAGGCGGCAGATGCTTGCGCTCGATACGCAACGTCCGTGGATTAAGGATCAGTATCCGCTCAATGACGTTTTTCAACTCACGCACGTTGCCCGGCCAGTGGTACTGGGCCAGCGCGTCCAGCGCCTCTTCGCTGATTTCCATGCGTGGCCGGCCGTACTGGCGGCCAAAGTCCGCCAGAAACTCGCGCACCAGCGGAGGAATATCCTGCTTGCGCTCGCGCAGGGGCGGCACGAAAAAAGGAACTACATTGAGCCGGTAAAACAGATCCTCGCGGAAGTTGCCCTTCGCAATTTCCTCTTCAAGGTTCTTGTTCGTCGAGGCAATCAGCCGCACATCGACGCGCAGAGGCTGCGTTCCGCCCACTGGCGTAAACATCTGATCGTCGACGGCCGACAGCATCTTGGCCTGCATCCTCAGGCTCATGTCGCCCACTTCATCCAGGAAGAGCGTGCCGCCGTCGGCGCGCTCCAGGGTGCCGCGCTGCTCGGGTGGCCCGCCAGCATGCGCGCCGTGCCGGTAGCCAAACAACTCCGCTTCGATGTGCGATTCGGGAATCGCCGCGCAATTCAACTCCACAAAGACACGGTCGCGGCGCAGACTTTCAGCGTGAATGGAGCGCGCAATCCGCTCTTTTCCGGTGCCCGATTCGCCATAGATGAGCACGCGTCCGTTGGTGGGCGCCATCAGGCGAATCTGCTGGCGCAGCGCCTTCACCGGCACGCTTTCGCCGGTAAGCACCGCGCTCACGCAGAATTGGCGCTTGAACTCCTGATTCTCCGTGCGCAACCGCCGCGCCTCGACCGCGTTCTTCAGCACAATCAGGGTACGTTCCAGCGAAAGCGGCTTCTCCAGAAAGTCGTACGCGCCCAGCTTGGTCGCTTTGACCGCCGCTTCGATCGTGCCGTGACCGCTGATGATGACCACTTCCGGCCTCATCTCAGGGTCCATTTGGCGCATGTCCGCCAGCACATCGAGCCCATCGCGATCGGGTAGCCAGATGTCGAGCAGCACTACATCATATGGAGCATCCAGCAGTAGATCCTGAGCTTCGGCAGCCGTGGCGGCGCTGGCCACCCCATAGCCTTCTTCTCGCAGAATATCCTCGAGCGAAGCTCGAATATCCGCTTCGTCGTCAACGATCAGCACATGATTCATGAGCGCGACCCCTTGACCAGTGCGATGCCGCGTTCCTCACGCGCGGTTGGAGTTGGCTGTGCTACGGCAGCCTTCTCCAGCAGGGGCAGGCGCAGCAGAAAGCGCGCGCCTTTGGGGGCGTTGGCTTCGGCGCGAATCGATCCGCCATGCTCCTGCGCGATTTTTGCCGCAATGGAAAGACCCAACCCTGTACCGCGATGCTTGGTGGAATAGAAAGGCAAAAACAGCCGCTCGCGAATCTCGTCGGTCAGTCCATGCCCCGTGTCGGAGACAGCCACCTCAACCGCAGCGCCATCCTCGCTGAGCGCGCTGTGAATTCCAAGCACGCGCAGCAGGCTCCCCTGCATCGCCTCCGCGGCGTTGTCGATCAGGTTGGCCAGCGCGCGTCGTATCGCCTCAGGGTCGGCCAGCACCGGTGGCAGCCCCGGCTCCAGTTCCCGCTGCACAGTAATGCCGTCAAGCCTACCTGCAAACAGCGCCATCGCCTCCTCGGCAACCTTGTTCATGTCGCAAGCCCGCGGCTGCGAGGCGGGAAACTGCGCCAACGCCGAGAACTGGTCCACCAGGGTACGCAAAGTGCCCACGCACCCTAAAATCACCTCGCTGCATTTGCGAATGGCGCTCTGCGACTCCGCCTGGCCGCGGTCAAGATATCGGCTGATCCGCTCGGCCGAAAGGGCGATGGGCGTCAGCGGATTCTTGATCTCATGCGCCACGCGCTGCGCCACTTCCTTCCATGCCAACTGCCGCTGCGCACGCAGTAACTCCGTGGTGTCCTCCACCACCAGAACCGTCCCCGTCTCTCCTTTACCCAGATCGAGGCGGGCGCTGGTCATCGCCAGATGCATAGTGCGGCTCCTCGCATTAATTTCCATCTCGGTCGACGCCGCTCCCATGCGATGGCCGCGCCGGATCAGGCTGGCGACATCCTCCGTGCATTCCGCGGGCAGAAGTGATTCGATCTTCTCTCCAACCAGGCTGCTATTCTCGCGGCGTCCGATCAGCGTGGCAAAGGCGCGATTCGATTGCAGTACTACTCCCGATCCATCCAGCGTCACTACGCCGCTGGGAATCGTTTCGACAATCGTCTCCAGTTCCCGGCGTCGCTCGTCAATCGACTGGTTCGCCGTGGTAAGTTGCGCCTGCGAACTCTCTGCCAACTGCCGGCTTGCATCCAGATCCGCAGCCATGTGATTGAACGCCTCGATCAACTGGCCCATCTCTCCGGTCGCAACCGTCGATACGCGATAGGCGTATTTGCCCGCCGCGATCTCATCCATCGCGTCGGCCAGCGCCGCTACCGGCCGCGTAATCTGCTTGGAAAGAAAGAGTGCCAGCCAGACGCTGGAGAAAAACACAAATACCGTAATCAGCAGCAACATCAGGAAGAAAGTCGTGCGAATGCGGTTGCGTGACCGAAAGAGCTGCCAGTAGGCTCTGGCGCCTGACTGGATGCGTGCCGTGGTCTGGCTGAGCCCCTGGGGCATCGGCAACGCGACCACAACGACCCTGCCCGATGCCGTTGCCGACATGCCCAGCGCGTACTCCTGTCCGCCCACCTTGAGCACCGGCTCATCGGCGCGCTGCGCCGCCCGCAGAAGAATCTCCGAGAGAGGCCCTTGCAACGAAGTTCCCTCTCGATCACCACCGTCCAGCCACTGAATCACCGCAGCCTGGCTCGACGCTCGGGGCATTTGAAAACTGGTTATGACCCCACGGCGTTTGCTGTAAACGACAGCAAACCCACCGTCCAGCGTGATGCTGTGCGAGGCCAGCACCTTCTGAAGCGCCGGCAGATCGCGATCGGGCGCGCCGCTTGCGGCAATGGACTCCGCTTCCCCGCGCGCATTGCTGGTCACATATTGTCCCAGTTCCAGAACCACGCGCGTTGAGTCAGCGCGCAACTCGGAGGTGTTCGGCGAGAACCAGCGGTCGATCGAGCGGTTCATGAGCTGAAAACTGAACAGGAACATGAAGGCCGCCGGAGTCAGCGCGATCAATCCGGCTCCCAACACCATGCGTGTTCTCAGCCGCGCGCCCAGGGCGCTGCTGCTCTGGTCCGCATAGATTTTAAGAAGGTTCCTGAGCAACAGCATCAACAGAACCATCAGCAGCAGGAACACCACGACGGTGAGGCCCGTGAAGGCCAGTGTTTCTCCGGATGTGTCTGGATTCAGGAAGCTTACGTTGGAAGTATTGAAGGCTTGAAGCCCTCCCAGTAACGCGAAAAACAGCAGCACTCCGCCCGCAAGCAGGGCTACCAGACGCTTCCGCGGATCGCCGAGGAACGGCATGCGGCGATTATAGAGCGATGCCGTGTAGTGAGCATACCGCCGCCCCGGCCTTCGCTGTCTTTTTGGCCATGATACGCATCGCCGGCTTCGGGTGGAGCGATCATCCGCATCAGGCACGATTGCTGACCGGCAGTCTGATTCGACCAGATCCTTGCTGCTCAGATCTGTGAGCAGGCCAGCGGGCTGAGCACCAGGTTGCTGATGTTGGTCACGATCTGATCGGAAGCGTAGCGCGGGCTTGTCGAAAGCTTCTTCCACGCCGGATCGTTGCGGAACACGTCCCACTTCGCTTCCAGATCGGCCATATCCGTAAAGCTCAGCATGTAAGTCAGGTTGGGCATATGCGTTCCAGCAAGCGTATCGCCAAAGAACACCGGATGACATCCCGCCTTGACGAAAATCTCGAACTCGCCTGAATGGAACATCTCTACCTTGCGCACGTGGTCGCCGTTGCTGGGACTCACGTAGGTGCGCAACTGAAAAATACGCTTGCTCCGGGTGGCTGAAGATGCCGGAGGTGTCAGCTTAGGCCAGCCTTCAAACGCCACCAGCAGCGAAGTATCCACACTCTGAAACGCGGGCGCCACCGCTGTCGCACTCCAGAAAGGAGCGGCGGCCTTCAGGAAATCCCCGTCCTTGGCAAGATGCAGATCCAGCTCGGCCAACGCCGCCGCCGAATGGCCTGGAATCAGCACGTAGTACACCGGCGTGTCCGCGCCGTAATCGAGCTTGAACGCGCCTACCGGGCCCATCCCCAGACGCGTCACCGCCGGAGTCAGTGCGTTTGCGATGAAGTCTTCAGTGAGTTTCAACTGCGGTCCGCTCCTCAGGCAATACCGGCGCAGCTGGTAGAACTCGCGCGCGCGGCCCGTGGGAGCTTGCGCCGCGACCTCTCCTGCGAGGGCTACGGCTGAACTGGCGATTGAGGCAGCGAGAAATTGACGGCGTTTCATGCGGCATCCTCCAAACGAAGGATCATTGTACGGGATGAGGCGCAATGCCGCGATCTCTGACAGATCCTCACGCGAGATTGCCGACGCCAGCCGCCGTCCGATTTACTGATCACTGTCTTGAGCAATGGCGCTGGCCGCGGCCGTCCACTGCCTGGACTGGCTCTCGGCCACGCCACGATGAGTGAGTTTTCCCCTCCACACATTCAGTCCTTCAGCCAACCCCTCATCGTGGCGCAGAGCCTCGCATGCGCCCAGGCTGGCCAGCCGCAGCACGTAAGGAAAGGTCGAGTTTGTCAGAGCAAGCGTAGAGGTATTGGGCACGGCCCCCGGCATGTTCGTCACGCAGTAGTGAACCACCCCATCCACCACGAAACTCGGATCAGAATGTGAAGTGGGCCGCGCTGTTTCCACGCAGCCGCCCTGGTCAATCGCTACATCCACGATCACCGCGCCCTTCTTCATCTGCGCCACCATGGCGCGGGTTACCAGCTTCGGGGCAGTCGCTCCCGGAATCAGCACCGCGCCGATCACCAGGTCGGCCTCGCGGGTGGCGTGCGCGATGTTGTAGCTGTTCGACGCGAGCGTATAAAGCCGCCCGCCGAAAATATCGTCCAGTTCACGCAAGCGGTTCATGTTTGCGTCGATCAGCGTTACTTTGGCCCCAAAGCCAAGCGCGATACGCGCCGCGTTCGTTCCCACGATTCCGCCGCCCAGAATCGTGACGTGCGCCGGCGGCACCCCGGGCACGCCTCCCAGCAGAATGCCGCGTCCGCCGCGTTCTCTCTCCAGGTAGCTGGCGCCCACCTGCACACTCATCCGCCCCGCCACCTCGCTCATCGGCATCAACAGCGGCAGCCTTCCGTGACGGTCACGAACCGTCTCATACGCGATGCCGATCATCTTCGACTCAAGCAGCTTGTCCGTCAGTCCATGAAGAGGCGCCAGGTGCAAATAGGTAAACAACACCAACCCTTTGCGGAAATAGGCATATTCGTTTTCAATGGGTTCCTTTACTTTGACGACCATCGCCGACTTGCCCCAGACATATCCGGCATCGCCAACGATCTCCGCCCCCGCATGCTGGTAAGCATCGTCTGGAAAGCCTGATCCTTCGCCGGCCCCGGTCTCCACCAGCACCGTGTGGCCGGCCTCCACGAGGGCTTTGACCCCGGCCGGGGTGATGCCTACACGCGCTTCGTAATCTTTGATTTCCCTGGGAACCCCGATGATCATCGTGCACTCCTGATGAGGTTGGATGCAGAGCCTGAATCGGCCACCGTCCACTTGAGCCGACCCGACAAGGGCCTATCAATCGGGCGAGCGGTGCTCCGCTACCCACCCGCTCTTCAAATCAACTGGCAACTATCCTACGGCGTAATCTGCTTTCAATGCATGCAAATTTCGTGGTAAAACTGCAAGATGCGAACAAAACGTGATCAAAACGACCAAAAGGCGCATGAATTGCCTGAATCCGCGACCGAAGAGAAGCGCGCAAATCCCCCCGATGGCTTCGATAACCTCGATATCGCCATTCTGCGTTATCTGGAGAGCCACGGCAGGGCGACCAACTACGAGGTGGGTGAGGCGGTGGGGCTGTCGGCCTCGGCAGCTTCGCGGCGCATCCAGGCGCTGGAAAACTCCGGCGCCATCCGCGGTTACCGCGCGCTGATCGACGACCGGCTGCTGGGCAAGGCAACGACTGTCTACATTCGCGTCACCCTGGAGCGCGAATCCGCCGCCGTCCTCGGCGCCTTTGAGGCAGCCGTCCGTCGCTGCCGCGATATCGTGAGCTGCTATCTGATGGCTGGAGAGTTTGACTACATGCTCGTGGCCCGTGTGGCCGGTATTGACGACTATGGCCACCTTCATCAGGGTCAGCTCTCGCGCCTTCCGGGAGTCAGCCGGCTGGAAACCAGCTTTGCGCTCAGGAATGTGCTTGAGGCAGCACGCCGGTAACGGAACGGAGCCAAATTCTGAAATGCAGTATATGACATTGGTTCATTATTATGGTTGAGAAATGACGGTCCTGTCTGGACTGTTTTCTGCCGTTGCGCGGAGATTCTTTGCGGACGATGAAACCTTCAAGGAGCGGGAAGGACTCCATTCAGATGGCGAACGGCGAGCAAAAGTGGAGTGGCGGATCGTGGCGGGTAGATCACGGTGAAGGTTTGGAGCCGCAGCAGCCGGAACGTCCTTTCGTCCTGGCGGATCGCAACCGTGCAGCGCAAAGAGATTCATCTCCCGGCGCCGCGCTGAAGAAGGTACCCCTCCTTCCCTTGCTTCTCTTGGGCGGCGGAATTTTGCTCGCGGTTGTCATGGCCGCTTCTCACTTCTCGAGCGGTTCCAATGCGGCTGCCCAGTTTCAAGACCTGGGAGCGGGCATCTCTCGCGCGACTGGATTGAGGGGAGATCTGAGCATCAGATGGCAGGGAAAAACTGAGTACAAGTTGAAGTTTGTGCCGCTCGACCCGCTCCAAAGCGCCGGTTTTTCTTTTGTTGCGAGCAATCCGCCGCGGCCGCTCTGGGTCAATATCAGGTTGCTTGACCAGACCGGCTTCGCCTTGTGCAGCAAACAGATTTTCTTTCCTTTCGACCCGGCATCCGCCGCTTCCGCCCGCTCCCGAACCGGATCCGCGGGAGGAAAAGCTGGTCCGGAGGATCTTGGGGGGCTGGCGCGGCTTACCATCCTGCAAGCCCAGGGACAGCAAAGTAAGCCCGGCGAAGACACCCTCCAGAATCAACTAAACGACGACGGCAAGGTCGCGGCATTTACCGCTCAGGGCCTGCTCCCTTGCGCTCCGGATCTATACAAGCACATCAGCTATTGGGATTTCACCACTAATTTCCCCACGCTCGGTGAACAGGACGCGTTGATGAAGGGCCGCGCGGATGCTTTAGCACGCGCAGCCGCAGCAGCGCGGGCGGCTCAGCGCCGCAATAGCGCGCATGGTTATAAGTCCGGATTTGTCCAGGAGGGAGATGACAGGATCAGCGCCTATGACCCGTCGACCGGTATGCTGCAAGTCGGGCCAGGAAGAAGCTTCCTCGTCATGAGTCAGGGCGATCGGGCAGCCGCAGACTCGTGGGCGGCCAATACCGCGCTTGTTCATTACCGCTGTGACCAATACGCCAATTGCTCGATTTCGCGCGCGGGCGGCATGGGAGTCATCACCGCCCGGTCGCTTCAGTAAGACGAGCTCGCGGCAGATGGCTTCGCTCCAGCGCTTCTCCTTCCGCTGTGTAGCTAAGCCGGGAAGTTGGTGACGGCTCACTGAGCCAAGCGCCACCTTTGGTTGAAATTACAGCGGTACCTCAGAAGGAGAAGTGCTTTAAGCCATCTTCTCGCGGGCGTACTTCCACAAGTCGATCGATCCTTCCTGCGCATACCGGTCGATCTCTTTCAGCTCCGCGCTCGTGAACTTGAGCTTCTTCAGCGCGTCCAGCGAGTTATCAAGCTGCTCCACGTTGCGCGCGCCAATCAATGCCGAAGTGACACGCTTATCGCGCAGCACCCAGGCAATCGCCATTTGGGCGAGCGACTGGCCACGCTCCTTTGCGATCTGGTGCAGAGCCCGCACGCGCTTCAGGTTTTCCTCGCTCAGGAAATCCTTCAGGAGCGACGAGCTCTCAGCCTGAGCGCGCGAGTTCGCGGGAACGCCCTTCAGATATTTATCGGTCAGCAGTCCCTGCGCCAGCGGCGAAAATGCGATGCAACCAACTCCGAGTTCGTCCAGCGTGCCCAGCAACTCCTTCTCGATCCACCGGTTCAGCATGGAGTAGGACGGCTGGTGAATCAGCAGCGAAATACCCATGCTCTTGAGGATGCCAGCCGCCTCGCGGGTACGCTCCGGGCTGTAAGAAGAGATGCCGACATACAAAGCCTTGCCCTGCTGCACGGCCGATGCCAGCGCGCCCATGGTCTCTTCAAGCGGGCAGTCGGCCCAGGGGCGATGCGCATAGAAGATGTCCACGTAATCCAGGCCCATGCGTTTCAGGCTGTCATCGAGCGAGGCGAGCAGATACTTACGCGAGCCGCCGATGCCGTAGGGTCCGGGCCACATGTCCCAGCCAGCCTTAGTCGAGATGACTAACTCGTTGCGCAGCCCGCGAAAGTCCTTGCGCAGAATCTCGCCGAAGTTCTCCTCGGCCGAGCCATAGGGCGGCCCGTAGTTATTGGCCAGATCGAAGTGGGTCACTCCGCGGTCAAAGGCGCGGCGGAGCATGGCGCGGCCGGTCTCAAAGACGTCCGCGCCGCCAAAGTTCTGCCAAAGGCCAAGTGAAACCGGCGGCAGCACAAGACCAGATTGGCCGCAGCGGCGAAAGGTGGCGTAGTTGTAGCGATCAGGTTCGGGAGCGTAGGTCTTTTCCATGAGACTCCTGTTATTCTTCAGCCGCTTTGCCCAATAGCCGGGACGGCGTTTGGTATGAGCGACGGCGACGATCTGGATGTCGTGCAGGCCCTTGATAGGTTTCATGCGCGTCAAAGCAATTGTTCCCAACGAGTGTTGGACTCCCATTAATCCCCAAACACACAGAAATGACGCCAGTCTTCGAGCGCTCTCGCAGCATCAAGCGGGTGGATCGCTTGCTTTTGATCACCGTCAAAGCCTCCACTTATCCGACGGCTGACCTCCTGCCCGACCTGCTCTCGGAACTCCGGGTGGACTGCCTGAGGGGAGAGTTGCGTCCAGGGATATCTGTCGAGAAGCGCGACAGCGGCAGGCCAGGAGTGCACCCAAGGAGAAGCTTGTATCCCTCGTGGCAAGCCGGCTGCATCCTCTTCGTCCAGAAATTCGCCGGAACAGTCATCCACGTGCAGGCTGAACCGCCAGCCACCTTCGCCCTGTCTCCCAACGAGCGTCACATCTCCACCTTCAGCGCCAACTCTGAGTATGACCTCTGTATCACCATCTTCTTTTTCGGCCCTCGATCCAGGTCTCCAATAGTATCCGATGAGGCTCAACTCCATTATTTTCGTTTCGAGAGGATAAAGTGAGTGCAAAGGCTTCTGAGACTTGATCGCCCCTTGAAGCTCGCGACGCGCGTCGTGTTTTGCAGAGAACCTTCCCCACTCCTCCTTCATTCCACGCCAGCAGAATTCGTAATCCATTACGCCGGTTGCCCAGTTGTCAATCACGAGAAACAGCTTCGGGAACAGGAAGTGACACATCTTGCAGGCGAATACCTGCGATCCGTTCTTAATTTCGAGTGCCAATCCGAATAGGGGAGCTACTTCCTCCCAGGAGAGCTGTTCAATCGAAGGTTCGGCGGAGGTTTTCTCTCGAATTTTCCGGTACTGCACAGCGATGGCTTCAATGAAGCAGCGCCCGTTCCTGTTAATTTCTTCCTGCGTGTTGGGTGGCTTCGGTGCCCGGATGGCTCTCCAGCCCCAGAGCCGTTTAACCGTAGCCTTCCACCAATCCTCGTTGATGCCCAGTTCTCTTGTCCGGTAAAGCTCGTGATACTCGTCGTTCACGAATTCGCTTGACCACTTCGTGTTTTCCAGCCACCAATCAATTCCCGCTCGAAGGCTCTGAAGACCGATAATCATGTTTCCACTCCTTCCGTCTTGAATGAATCTTTCGGGACCATCACCGACAACGTTCCCCACTCACTCCGCATTATCAATCTGCGCCCGTTGCAACTTGTCGGAGTAATCGACATACACCGCCTTCCATGTGGTGAAGAAGTCCAGTGCGCCCAGGCCTTCGCGATGGCCATTGCCGGTATGCTTTACACCGCCAAAGGGGAGATGCACCTCGGCGCCAATGGTCGGCGCATTGATGTAAGTGATGCCCGCCTCCAGGTCGCGGATGGCGGTGAAGGCGCGATTCACATCCTTTGTGTAGAGCGCCGTGGAGAGACCATAGTCAATTGAGTTAGCAATCCTGACAGCTTCCTCGAAAGAATCGAACTCGATCAGCGAGACAACCGGACCAAAAACCTCTTCCCGTGCTATGCGCATCGCGGGAGTTACTCCAGCAAAGATAGTCGGCTCGAAGAAACAACCGTGCCCATAACTACCTTGAGTAAGTGCATGTCCGCCAGCAAGTAACCTAGCTCCCTCGGCCAGAGCTATCTCGACATACTTTGCGGAAGTCTCAATCTGGCCCGCGTTCACCTGCGGTCCAACATGAACTGACTCATCCAAACCATCACCAACCTTCAGCGCTTTGGCCCGCTTCACGAACTTTGCCGTGAATTCCGCCGCAATTCCCTTTTGCAGCAGGATGCGGCTGGTCGCGGTGCATCTTTGCCCCGTCGTCCCGAAGGCTCCCCACAGCGCGCCATCGAGAGCCAGCTCCAGGTTGGCGTCATTCATCACGATCTGCGCGTTCTTGCCGCCCATTTCGAGTGAGACGGCCTTGAAGGTAGCCGCGGCCCGCTGGCCGACGAACGAACCGACGGCGCTCGAACCAGTAAAGCTGATGGCGCGCACGTCCGGGTGCTCCACCAGAGACTCGCCTACAGTTGAGCCGCGGCCGGTGACAATGTTCACCACCCCCGGCGGCAGGCCAGCATCCACGAGCGTCTGCACAAGGTTGAAGGTCGAGAGCGGCGTATCGGTGGCGGGCTTGATGACGCAGGTATTCCCTGCGACCAGTGCGGGGAACAGCTTCCAGCTTGGGATGGCCATCGGGAAATTCCACGGAGTAATCAGCCCCACAACGCCCACCGGCATGCGCACGCTCATGGCAAACTTGTTTGGCAGCTCGCTGGGAGTGGTATGGCCGAAGAGGCGGCGTCCCTCACCGGCGACATAGAAAGCTTCGTCGATAGCCTCCTGCACATCGCCGCGGGTCTCGGCCAGCACCTTGCCCATTTCGCGGGTCATATCGCGGGCGTACTGCTCCTTGCGTTGCTGCAGAAGCGCGCCCGCCCGTACCAGAATTTCGGCCCGCTTGGGCGCCGGAACCAGGCGCCACGTGACATAAGCCTCTTTGGCAGCAGCCACCGCGTGGGCCACGTCTTCCGCAGCCGAAGCGGGAAAGGCGCCCACCACGTCGGCGTGATTGGCCGGATTCAGATTCAGGATGGTTTTGCCGCTCGCAGCCGGAAGCCACTGGCCGCCAATCAGATTATGGTACGTTGGATAAGCCATACGCATCTCCCAAGCAGAAATCGGGACCAGACGCCCGCAATGGCCTGGTTAGATTCCGCAAACAGACGAGTTTACCTCAAACTTTCCCCCGGCAGCGCAACTTTGCGGCGAGGATTTGTCTGCGCCGCCACGGTTTCGCCCGCTGGCCTTACAATGATCTTTGAGGTAAAAGCACGCTCCCAATGTCATCGAACGGTTATGCTTCCCGCTCCTCGCGGTCGCATGGCCTCCGCTCGCTTTTCAGCATGTTTTCGAGCGACCTGGCCATCGATCTCGGCACCGCTAATACCCTGGTCTTCGCCGCCGGGAAGGGTATTGTTGTCAACGAACCCTCCATTGTTGCGATCAACAAAAACACCGGCGAGGTGGAAGCCGTGGGTAAGGAGGCCAAGGACATGCTGGGCCGGACCCCCGGCAACATCGTGGCGATCAAGCCCATGAAGGACGGCGTAATCGCGGACTTCAAAGTCACCGAAAAGATGTTGAACTACTTTATCCATAAGGCGCACAACCGCAAGATGCTGGTGCATCCGCGGATCGTGATTGGCGTGCCGTCTGAAATCACCCAGGTGGAAAAGCGCGCTGTGGAGGATTCGGCCTATCGCGCCAAGGCCAGCGAGGTCTACCTGGTGGAGCAGGCCATGGTGGCGGCCATCGGCGCCGGCCTGCCCATTACCGAGCCCTCCGGCAACATGGTCGTCGATATCGGCGGCGGCACGACCGACATCGCGGTCATTTCGCTCTCGGGGATTGTCTACTCGCGCTCGGTGCGCATGGCCGGCAACCAGATGGACGAGGCCATCACCAATTACCTGAAGCGCAAGTACAACCTGCTGATCGGCGAGCGCACCGCCGAACAGATCAAGATCGAGATTGGATCGGCTTACCCGCTGGAGAAGCCACTGACGATGGAGATCAAGGGGCGCAACCTCATCGAGGGCGTTCCCAAGACCATCACCATCGACGACAGTGAGATTCGCGAGGCCTTGGGCGAGTGCATCGCGGTCATCATGAACGCCATCCGCGTGGCCCTGGAGCGCACGCCGCCTGAACTCTCCGCCGATATCAGCGATCGCGGCATCGTGCTCACCGGCGGAGGCGCCCTGATCAAGAACCTGGACAAGCGTATCCGCGAGGAAACCGGGCTGCCGGTATCGGTGGCCGACGACCCTCTGGCGTCGGTGGTGCTGGGAACCGGCAAAATGCTCTCCGACTTCCGGCTGCTGCGCAAGATCAAGATCGATTGAACAGGGATCAGGGGTCAGGTATAGAGACCAGAGATCAGGATCTGACCCCGGTGGACCGCGAAGCGGATCAAAGAGGGTAGTTAACTTGCCGGTAGCGTTCAATGCATATGATTTCCAGCTGCGCTCGATGAAAGACCAAATGCTCTCAACTGCCCTCTGATCCCTGACTTCTGATCCTTGACCCCTGACCCCTGATCTCTGGCTTTTATGGATTCCTTCTTCGTCCGCTATCGGAACATTGTGGTGCTGCTGGTGATCCTGTTGGCGCAGATCATCGGCCTGGCCACCCAAGTCCGCCGCACGGATTCCGGACACAATGCCCTGAATCCCCGGGACGACCGGGGCGTGCTCCTGATCCGGTTATGGGCGAATGCGCTGGTTTCGCCGCCTGAGGAACTGATTCACGCGACGAGGATGGGGATCGCGGGTCTCTGGCAAAATTACGTGGACTTGCGCCAGGTCCGCGCTCAAAATCAGCAACTGCAGCAAACCATCAGCCGGCTGCGCCTGGAACAGGCGGAACTGCTTGAAGATGCTCGCCAGGGCCAACGTCTTCAAGCCTTGCTCGGATTTCAGGAGAAGTACATTTACAAGACCCTGGCTGCGCAGGTCTTCGGCTCGAGTGGCAGCGAGCAATCGCGCGTCTTCTACATCGACAAGGGATCGGCGGACGGTTTGCGGCGAGACATGCCCGTAATTACGGCCGACGGGATCGTCGGCAAGGTGCGCGATGTCTTTCCTCGCACCGCCCAGGTGCTAGCCATTAACGACCAGACCAGTGGCGCGGGGGTGATTCTGGCCACCACGCGGATTCGAGGCATCCTGCGTGGCGATGCCGCTGGCCAACTGGAAGTCGTGGATATCACGGCTGATGAGCGGATTAAGCCTGGCGAACCCGTGCTGACAGCCGGCGGGGACATGGTCTTTCCAAGAGGCCTCCCGGTGGGTGTGGTCGAAAAGGTCGTGCCCGATCCGGAGCAGGACTCGTTTGTTGATGTGATCGTGAAGCCGGCTGCCCATCTCAACCGCCTGGATGAGGTGCTGGTCATCACCTCGACCGAGCCGCGCTTCCCGCCGCAGGGGCAGCGCGACCTGGACACGAGTCAGGCACTCGACGGAGCGCAGGCCGCGGCCATTGCGGAACAACAGAAAGCCGCACAAATCACGGCCGAGCGTCTGCCCAACCTCGTCGAGCCAAATGTGCCACCCGATCAACAGCCCTTAAACGACACCTCTCCTCCGAATCCCATGGCCCAGCCGCCGCAGCCCCTGCATCCCGATCAGTTTTCTCCCTCGTCCGTGACGGATCAGGGAAGTGACCAACCGGCTCCGGCTGGGTCCGCGACTCCCAGGGCGCAGAGCCCCGGTCAGACAAAGCAGAGTCCAGCGGTTCCCACGCAGCCCAGCCCGCAACGTTCGCCGCGGAGGAATCCATAGCCATGTCCCTGCTCGGCGCGGACTTCCGCCGCGATTTAGAGATTCGCCGTTATCCGATCCTGATCTACGTGTTTGTGCCGCTGACGGCGCTGGTGCTGCAGGCATGGCTCCCTCGCATACTCGGTAACTTTGATTGGTTCGACCTGCCCTTTGTGATTACGGTCTACTTCGCGCTGGGACGGCGCAGCCCAATTCAAGGCACGCTGATGGGCGCGGTCCTCGGCATCTTTGAAGATGCGCTTTCCCACCACGCCATCGGCGTCAACGGTATCGCCAAGACGGTAGTGGGCTTCCTGGCCGCCTCAGTAGGCGTGCGCATTGACGTGGAAAACCACATTATTCGGCTGGTGCTTAACTTTCTGCTTTCATTGCTGTCCAGCGCAATCTGTATCTTCATTTACCGGGTCCTGCTGGGACTCGATTTTGCCTGGCAATGGCAGACGGAACTCTTTCTTGCCATCGGGAACTCGGTGATTGCCGCTGTGCTCTTTCCGCTGCTCAACCGTCTGCAAGTCAGAGAATGATAAAAGGTGCTGGAATGACAGAAGAATCAATCCACCTCCAGCATCTCTTTTCAGCACGAAACGGCGACGGCCGCATCAAAGCACTTTCCCCTCAGGCAGCAAAGGTGGCTGTATTCTAAAGGCGCAGGTAGATGGTTTCAGGCAAGTACAACCGCGATGAAAAGCTGTCCACAGTCAAGCTGGCAGTGGTGCAATACGGCATTCTTGTCATGATGCTGGCCCTCGCGGCGGGTCTCTGGCACCTGCAAGTGCTGAATGTAAGCAATTTCCGCCAGTTAGCCCAGCAAAATCGCATTCGCCAGGTGCCGATCCTCGCTCCCCGGGGAAAGCTCTTCGACCGCTACGGACGGCTGGTTGTCGATAACTACCCCTCGGTTTCCTGCTTTCTTGTTCGGGAACAGAGTCATAATGTGCAGGCGGACCTGCCCTTGATCGCGCGTGGCCTCAATCTCGACCAGGATCAGTTGCGCGCCACCCTCCACCGCTATCGCTCCGAGCCCGGCTACCGGCCCATTCCCATCAAACAGGATGTCACCCCCGATGAACAGGCGTTCATCGCGGCCCATCGGAACGAGCTGCCGGAGCTCGAAACCATCGCGGTCGAGCGGCGGCTCTACCCTCCCAACGGTTTCGCTTCCCACCTCATCGGATATGTAGGCGAGGTCAGCGAAAACGACCTGAATAATCCGCGCTTTGCCTATTACCAGCCTGGCGACGTGGTAGGCAAGGCCGGCGTCGAAGAAACCTACGATGAACTGTTACGCGGTCAGGATGGCTCGCGCGATGTGATTGTTGACAGTCACGGCCGCGAGGTCGGCTACTTCGGCACGCAGCACGCCACTCCCGGCCGTGACCTCAAACTCACCGTCGATATCGACATCCAGCGCGCCGCCGAGCTGGCCCTGGGCGACCGCGAGGGCGCCATCGTCGCCATGGATCCCCGTACCGGCGAGATTCTGGCCATGGTCTCGCACCCCAGTTTCGATCCCAATGCCTTTGCGGTGCGCATCAACCGTACAGAGTGGGATAAGCTCATCACCGATCCCCAGCATCCGCTGATGAACAAGGCCATCCAGGCACAGCTCGCGCCCGGCTCGACCTTCAAGATTCTGATGTCAGTCGCGGGCCTGCAGGAAGGGATCGCGCAGAATCTTCATGTCTTCTGCAACGGAGGCGCTGATTTCTACGGGCACTATTTCCATTGCGACAGGCATCACGGGGCCGAAGACATTAACACTGCGATCCCTGACTCGTGCGACACCTTCTTCTACACGCTCGCCGACAAACTGGGAATTGACCGGATCAGCCAATATGCCAAGGAATTCGGCCTTGGCGAGAAGACCGGCATCGACCTGCCCGAAGAAGAGCCCGGCCTGATGCCTTCCGCCGAATGGGTGTTGAGGACCTATCACCACAAGTGGTACGCGGGTGAGACCATCTCCGTCGGCATCGGCCAGGGAGCAATCGAGGTCACGCCCATCCAACTGGCGCGCTACATCGCCGGGGTCGCCTCCGACGGTCACCTGGTCCGCCCCCACGTCGTCTTTCAGGATCAACTGCCGGCCGGCTTCCGCCAGGCGCTGCTTGAGAGTTTTCCCGGATCCGGTAATGCTTATGTTCCCATCGACCAGCAGACCTGGATCACGATTACCAACGCGATGGCCCAGATCACTGAGCCCGGCCCCTTCCATACCGCCAGCTCGGCACATCTTGACGGCATTGATCTTGCTGGAAAGACAGGCACCGCTCAGGTCATCAGTAACGCCACCCTCAGCCACATGGCCAAGACTGAGCAGACACGGCCCAATGTGTGGTTCGTAGGCGTTGTGCCTCGCCGCAATCCGGAGCTGGTAGTGGCCGTTCTATGGATGCATGGCGACTTCAGCTACTACGCCGCGCGCATTGCATCGAGGGTCGTAGCCGCTTATGTCGACAAGCAGCGCCGCCTGGCGCACAACCTGACGCCCGCGCAGGCTCAGGTCCCGGTTGAAGTAGGCGCAGTCTGGTCGGCTCCCGGCGCGTCGGGAGGCGGAGTGGGCGAGGGATCCGGCATTCGCGGTGGCCACTTCTTCGTTACTCCCGGCGCGGGGGCTGGACAAAAGATTGTCGCGCAAAGCCATCCCGCCGCCCAGCCGAGCCGCCAGCTCAAGCACGCCCCTACAGGTCCCGGACAACTGGGCGCGGTTTTGACCGCGCTACCCTGGAAGAAACCATGAGCCAGACTCGCCATATCCTCAGCTTCCGCGATTTTGATTGGACGCTGCTCCTGCTGGTGTTGATGTTGTGTCTCATCTCGCTCGCCGAGGTTTCCTCGACCACGGTGCATACCAGGTTCGCCAGCTTTGAAACCAAACAGATGCTTTGGATTGCGGCCGGCCTGGCGGGAATGTTCCTGTTTGCCAAGATCGATTACCACAAACTGCTGAATTGGGCGCCCTGGGCCTATGGCGTCGGACTGCTCGCCCTGGCCGCGGTCTTGTCGCCGCTCGGCCATAAAGCTCTCGGCGGCCGCCGTTGGATCAAGCTCGGTCCTGTTCTTTTCCAGCCCTCTGAGTACGTAAAACTCGCCCTGATTCTGGTGGTGGCCCGCTACTTTGCCAATCTGGGCGCGCGCAGCCTCACCTGGAAGGAGATATTCAAAGCCTTCGCCCTGGTGGGCATTCCCATGTTGCTGGTGATTAAGCAGCCTGACCTGGGGACCACGCTGACTTATACGCCCATCCTGGTGGCAGGGCTCTTTCTTGGCGGTATCAATCTGCGCCAGTCGTTGATCCTGCTCACAGTGGGCGCGGTGCTGGTCGGAGGCGTCTGGTCGAGCGGCAAGTTCCTTAAGCCTTACCAGAAAGCTCGCCTGACCAGCTTCATCAATCCCCAAAACGATCCCCGGGGCGCTGGCTATCAGGTCCTGCAGTCCGAAATCGCGGTGGGCTCCGGTGGCATCTGGGGCAAAGGCGCGGAGAAAGGCACGCAGACTCAGGGGTACTTCCTGCCAGTTCCCTACACCGACTTCATTTTTGCCGCCTTCTGTGAGGAGCACGGATTCGTGGGCGCGATTTTGGCGCTGCTGCTATACTTTTTTATATTGATGCGTTTGATTCAAAACGCTCAAACAGCCGCGGACCTGCCCGGTTCTCTCCTTATTATGGGAATCGTGGCTGTGTTGACCTTTCAGATTGCGGTCAACGTGGGCATGGTTATTGGATTCATGCCGGTCACCGGAATCCCTTTACCGCTAATGAGTTATGGGGGATCTTCGGTGTTGTTTACGTTTCTGGCGCTGGGCGCCGCGATGAATGTGCGCATGCGCCGGTTCGTGAACTGAGGCAGATCCAAAAAGGGCTTGTCTCCTGCACCGCCGGAGAGTTCCGGGGCGCAGGAAAAGGATTTTGAGTATACTCGCCGGCCAGGTCCCGATGGACCGAGAGCCCGGCAGGATTGGGTTTATGAGCGCGCAGAGACGGGAAGACCGTTGGCGGCGTGTGAAGTGCATGGAACGCGCGGAAACAGCGGGGCAGACAGATCCCGCTCCAGACAGGCAAGAGCGTCATGCATACGCCAGCGGTGGAACGGCCCCATCGGCACCGCCGGATTGGTTGGCCACAAAATCTCTGCACTGGGGTTACCGCCTCGCAAAGCTAGTGCGACTGGATGTTCGGTGCGTTTCGCCGCCATCGCGTGTGGCTCGCTTCACAACATTCGGCACAATGGCAGATCACGGGCCGTTCCTTTCGCTTATCCCCTCGCCTTCCGGCTTATCGCATCCTCATCCGGCCTTGCCGCAAGCTCCAGCAGGCAGTTGCCGCTGGACGGAAAGGTACGATGGCAAAAGAGATTTGTATCTCCAGCACGCCGCATGAGACGCGGCTTGCAATTCTAGAAGACGATCAACTCGCGGAAATCTATTACGAGCGCGAAAACGAGTACACCCTGGCGGGCTCCATTTACAACGGGCGCGTCACCCGCGTGCTCCCGGGCATGCAGTCGGCGTTTGTAGACCTGGGCCTGGAACGGGATGCCTTCCTCTATGTAACAGACTTCATGGAGCTCGAGGACGAGGAAGACACCGAGGAGCTGGAAAGGGCCGCTGCCAGCGGCGCCAACCTGCCACCGCGTGAAGTTCGGCACACCAACGGCGCCCGCCTGGAGGGCCGTTCTCCTGATGCCGGCCACAAAGCGGAAAGAAGGCATGAACCGCATCACGACCGTGCCGTCACCAGCCAGCGCCCGATGGAAGAAGCCGAGTTACAGGCAGAGACCACGGAATTAGCCGCACTGGCGGCAACCTCGGCTCCCGAGGAGGCGGAGGGTGCGCAGGAAACCTCTGGCGCGGCCGGCAGCCGCCGTTGGCGCGGCCGCCGTCGCCGCCGTGGCACCCGTGGCCCGGCCGTCGCGGCTGAAGGCCTGGCGGAGATTCAACGGGCTGAACTGGAAGGTGAGGAGGCGGCAACGGCAACGGAGGCCGGGGCCGACCTGCAGGCTTCTGCTGAGGCTGCGGCGGAGCCTGGTCCTCATGGGGCAGCTTCTGCCTCCTGGGCTGAGAAGCATGATTCCAAATCCGTGATGGGAGTTTCCGCTCCCGCACGCCGCGCAGCTCAGTCTCCCACTCCGTTTTTTCTGCCGGGCGAATCACTTGCCAAATATGGCGGCGTTCCGGAAGACGAGTCGGCCAAAGCTGCGCAAAAAGCTTCCGCGCCAGTGCGCCCGATCAGCACATCCAAGCCTTCGACACTCATCGATGCGCCCATTCACTGGGACGGCAGCGGTCTGCTGCCAGGAGAATCGCTCTCGGGACGGCGCCTGCGCCAGCCGGAGCCGGAAATTTCATCTGTGTCGTCTCTTGAGACAGCGCCTGAACCCGAGGTTCCCCTTGCCGAAACGATGGAAGCCGGCGTGGGCGAAGAGGCTTCGGAGTCAGCCGAGACTTTTGAGGAGACAGAAGAGCTTGCGCCCCAACCGGACGTTGCTCTAGCCGCGGAAGCATCGCAAGAACCCTCCACTCAGGCTGAACAGGAGCAACCGGCCGAAGAGGCAAGCGCATTTGCGTCCGAAGCCGGAGTGGAAACAGAGACGGGCGCCGCGGCGGGTTTGGGCACGCCGCAAGGATCATCGGCCGATCGGCAAACGGCAAGTGCGGCGGCTGAAGAGACCAATGTCTTCACCTCGGCTGAATCTGAAACAGAGGCCGATTCCCATACCATCTCCATCGCTTCTGAAAATGAGGAAGAGCCGGCCGCTGGGGCATCGGCCTCGCACCGTGTGGACCCCGCGGCTCCCACCGGCTTCCGGCTCTTCGGACTGGGCGGCAAGAAGAAGAAGGAAAAGGAAGAGGAAGAGGTGGTGGAAACGCCTGCCGGCAAGCCGCAGGCAGCCGTTGCGATCTCTGCCTTTTCTCCCGGTAGCGGCCTCGTTGAGGAGGAGGTCATCGAAGGAGAGGAGTCTGAAGCGGTTGCTCATCCTCAGCGTTCTTCCAAGACCGACGAGCGCGATCTGGACGATTACGAAGAGGAGACCCTGTCTACGCAGATTCGATCCGGCGATCTGGGCGAAATGCTCCAGGAAGCTCATCTCGATCACCGTATCCAGTTGAACTTCGACGAAAAGAACGGCGAAGAGGAAGAGACCTTTGAAGGCGAAGAGGGCGAGGAGCCCTCCGGCGAAGCGCAGCCTGCGCCCGGACAAGCCCGTCGGGAGCGTAGCGGGCGTGGACGCCGTGGCCGGGGCGGCCGGACGGGTCCGGGCCAGGGGCAGGCGGCCCGCCGCGGACCCTCGCGCCGTTCCATGCAGGCCACCGACCTGCCCGTCATCAGTGATCTGCTGAAGCCGGGCCAGGAAATCCTGGTACAGATTGCCAAGGAACCTATTGCCAAGAAGGGTGCCCGCATTACCAGCCATATCGCCCTGCCCGGCCGCTTCCTGGTCTTCATGCCCACGGTTACGCACGTCGGCGTCAGCCGCAAAATTGCCTCCGACGAAGAGCGCCAGCGGCTCAAGCGCATTCTCATCAACGAGCGCGGTGACGCCTCTGGTGGCTTCATTGTCCGAACGGCGGCAGAAGGCGCATCAGAAGAGGAGTTGCGCGCCGATCTGCGCTTCCTGATCCGGCTTTGGAACGATATCAAGCAGCGTTCTGAAAGCTCCAAGTCGCCCGCCCTCATCTACCACGATCTGTCTTTGATCGAGCGCATTCTCCGCGATCAGGTCAGCGCCGACTTCTCCAACATCTGGGTCGACTCCGAGGCCGACTACGAGCGCATTGTGCGCTTCCTTAATCGCTTCTCGCCGTCACTGGTGCGGCGCGTCAAGCTGTACACCAAGGAGACGCCGCTCTTCGAGCACTTCGGCATTCAGGATGAGATCTCCAAAGCGCTTCGTTCCAAGGTCTGGCTCAAGAGCGGTGGCTCCATCGTCATCAATCAGACTGAAGCCCTCGTGGCCATCGATATCAACACGGGCAAGTATGTCGGGAAGTCAGCGCGGCTTGAAGATACCATCGTCAAGACCAACCTTGACGCGGTTCCAGAGATCGTCCGCCAGATTCGCCTGCGCGACCTGGGCGGCATCATCATCATCGACTTTATCGACATGGATGAGCGCAAGAACCGCTTCAAGGTGATGGCCGCTCTTGAGGAGGCTCTTAAGAGCGATCGTGCTCCGACCAAGGTTTTGCAGTTCAATGACTTCGGCCTGGTCGCCATCACCCGCAAGCGTGTCAAGCAATCCCTGGAGCGGACCCTGAGCGTGCCATGCCCCATTTGCCAGGCCACGGGCATGGTCAAGAGTTCCACCACCGTGTGCAACGAGATTTACATCGAATTGCGCAAGATGCGGAGACATTTTGAAGGCGCCGACGTGCTCCTGCGTGTCCACCCCGAAACGGTGAAGGTTCTCAAGAACAACAACGGACGCTGGCTCACCGAATTCGAGGAACTGATCGGCCGCAACGTTTTGCTCAAAAGTGATCCCACGCTCCATCCTGAGCAGTTTGATATCCAGGGCTGAGTGAACCCCCACAGAGACGTGCCGAGGCCAGAGCATCGCTTTGGCCCCGGCACTTTCCGGCAGGCGATGCGAGAAGAAAACGGCTTTTTCCCGAAATGGAAAATTTTCAAAAAGTGGGACTGTGCAGCCCCGCCCACCGGAAAAGTGAACAATTGGGGCAACCTACCGCTGGAATCCGTGTCTAACTTAATGGCCGGTATGTCGTAGTTGTTCTGCCCCGAAACATCGTAAAACAAATTAACCATTGAGGTTCCGAGATGTCATCTCTCCGTTGGATTTCCCTGAGTAGGTGTGCAAGCTTCTTTGGATGTGCGGCCATCCTTGCCGCTGGTTCGGCGAATGCGCAATCCACTGTCTCCAACCCCCAATCCAGCAGTCCAATCACTTACTCTTCCAGCCAATGGAGTTCGAGTTCCAGTTCCAGTTCGAGCTCGAACCAGGTTGCGGAAGCGGCTCTTCCTGGTAACCCGGCGGCTCTGCCTTCTGCGCCGGCGCCCTCAGCGGCTGGTGGTGGGGGGCAGTACCAGGGCAGCGGCGGGGTCTGGGGTTACATCAAGCACAATTTCGCCTTTGAGGGCGGCGGCGGCTTCAATGCTCCTACGAGTGCCTCGTCTCCCTACATCACGTGGGGCGGCAACTTCACGATTGGAGCCGGTACGTACATTACCCCTCGTCTCGCCATGCTGATTGAGTATCAGTTCATCGATGACAAACTGCCGGGAAAGGTGATTGCCGAGACGGGCGCCAATGGCGGCCACGCACATATCTGGTCGTTCACTCTCGATCCGTACTTCGACATCTTCCCCAAGTCCAGCAATGACCTCTATCTTGTTGGCGGCGGCGGCTTCTACCGCAAAGTCACCAGCTTTACCAACCCATCGCTCGGGCAGTACTGCACCTACTTCTATTGCGGCGTAACCACGGTCAACCAGGTCGTTGGCCATTTCTCATCGAACCAGGGCGGCTTTAGCGCCGGCGGCGGTTACCAGCACAGATTTGGCGGAATGTACGGAGAGAGCAAGATGAAGCTCTTCGCCGAGGCCCGCTACCTGGAAGTGCTGACGCCCTCCTACACCAACAGCCCGAATGGTCTGGGAATTGCCACCCTGCCGAATAACACCTCACTGATTCCGGTCACCATCGGCATCCGCTGGTAGTTGATGCGGGCGCGCGCATCGTCCTTCCCGTAGCGCTTGCGGGAAGGACGGGTGGCTTTACAGAATCCCAAGGGCGCGCAGTTGCGCCAACCCGCCGGCGAGCACGCCTATCGGCGTAATGGCGACCAGCGCCAGTTGGTACCAGATCGGCCTTTCACCGCGCGACTGCATCGCGCTGAGCGCAGCCAGCGCCAAAACCACGATCCCAAGCGCCAGTACGTGAATCAACGGGTTGTTGGCAGCCATCCATGCCGTCACGTAGCCCCCGGCTGCGGCCGCCAGAAACGAATACCCGAGATTCACAAAGATGTAGCCCAGCGCAAGCCCATCCTTCGTATCAGTCCAACTTGGCGTAATGCGCTTCAGGAGCGCGGTTGCCGCGGCCACCAGAGCGGCCATCGTGGCAAAGCCCGCTGCCAGCGCCAGAAATGCGCGCAAGACTACCACGGTTTTCTCTCCTCCTCTGTCGAGGTACCCACCTCGCCCTTGTCAATGCGGTCAAGAAAGGCCCGCGCCAGTCGGCGTTCCCCCGGATGGCTTTCGCCGTGGATCGAGCACAAGTCAAGAAACTCGTCGCACAACGCATTCCGCTCGCCTTGCTGCGCAAAGACGCCCTGTATCGCAAGCGCCAGCTCGCGCAGCCGCGCCGCTTCGGGCCAGTGGTCATCCTCGTCCATCGCCACGTAATCGGAAAACAGGCCTTTGCGGCCCAGCGCGCACTCTTCCAGGCAGGCCATCAACTGGTTCTTGAACGCGCCCGTAAGCATCTCCAGTTGCCCGGATTCCATCTCGTCGCGCGGGTCCATCACTTTGTCCACTTGCCCCGCATGGCTGCTTCCACCTCGTCGGCCGTGTGCGGCAGCGCGGCATCCAGGTCGATCAGCCTGCCGTCGGCGCCGACCAGAAAATCGCATTCGATGCGCACACCCAGCTTCTCCTCGGGAATATAGATGCCCGGCTCGATCGTGAACACCATCCCGGGCTCCAGCACCTGCGGGTAATCGGCCGGATCATGCACGTCGATGCCCAGCATGTGTCCCAAACCGTGCAGCCAGTATTTGCCCAGCGGCTGGCCGTGCAGGTCCTTGCCGTGCGTATTGATGTAGTTGTATGCAACCGTGTCCAGCGAATTCGGATCGAGCCGGTCGCGGTCGTTGATCGTGGACTTGCCGGCGACAAATGCCTTGATGGCCGCCTCCTGAGCGCCCAGCACGATGTTGTAAATTTCCCGTTGACGCGGCGTAAAGCGACCATTCGCGGGCACGGTGCGGGTAATGTCGGCAGCATACATGGAGTATTCGCAAGCCGCGTCGACCACCACGATGTCGCCGTTTTGTATCGTGCGGTCATTGGCCGAGTAGTGCAGAATCGTCGAGTTGATCCCAGATCCCACGATCGGCGCATACGACGGCCGCTCGCAGCCGTGCTCCATCCACGCGGCCGTCATCCTGCCGGCGATGGCAAGCTCGGTCACACCCGGCTTCATGGCGCGCATCATCACCAACTGCCCGGCGATAGAGGCCGATGTCGCCTTCCTGATCAGCTCGATCTCGCCAGGATCCTTTACAAGCCGCAGCCTGGCGGTCAGTTGAGTTACATCGCGCGGCTCATCCGGCGCATCCATGCCCAAAGTGGTTGCGGTAAAGGTGAGCAGCGCCTTGGCCTGGAGAGATATCGGCTGCATCCAGATCGTGCGCATCAGCTCCCGGTCGGCGCCAATCAACCGGTTCAGCTCCACCGGCAACTGCGTCATCGGTTCGACCTCGTCCACGCCTGTCGCCCGCGCAACATCCGGTGAAGCCGCATCGAGCTTGACTCCGGTGTACTTCTCCATCCGCAGATCGCGCGCCGGCAAAAAGAGAATCTCTTTGTACCTGCGCGGACTTGGCGCCTGCGGCGCTTCGCCCACAATCAGCAGCGCCGCGCCGGGCTCATTCCAGCCTGTCAGATAATAAAAGTCCTCGTCCTGGCGATAGGGCGTCAAATCCAGCACCGGCTCCTCGGCGGCAAACAACACCGCGACGCCCCCTTGAAGACGCGCAGCCAATGCCTCGCGCCGCGCGTGATAGGTGCTTGCAGGCTGTTTTTCCAGGGCATTCAGTGCGGGCATGGCCGCCAGGAAGGCTAAAAGGACAACCGCTAAAAATCGCAGCGCTTTCATATTCCGCTATTGTCGTCGCTCGTGCTCATGAGCGCAAAGCGGAATCGCTCGTAAATGGCAAGCGCATTTGCCCGATCCAGAAGCGGTTGCTCAGGCGGGCCACAACGCCAGAAGGCCGCCGATGGAGCCGTGCGCTCGCCTCATGCCACGGCCCGGCAAAGCGAATCATCGCTGGTAGCCTGCGATAGATTTCCGGCAAGCGCTGCCGCGCGGTTTCAGCGGCGCGCCGGTCCGACTCGCCAAACTCCAGGCCGAACTCATTGCGGAATCGTTCCGGCAGCCATGCCGTGGTCAGAGCACGATACCAGCGCGGCGGGTGAATCCACGAGCCCGCGCCCGCCAGCAGCTTGTGCGCCATCCGCCGAGCATCTTGGCTCACTCCGAGCGCCTGTGACGCGTGCATCTCGCGGTTGTAATCGAGAAAATCCGTCCAGCTCTCCGGCAGCGCGCTCGCGGGAATGCCAAAGAGCTCAGCCAGGGTTTTGCTTTCGGCATAGTATTGCTCCCGCTCTTCCGCGCTGAGCGGCGGAAGCACGCACTCGTAGGCCAGCACCGCGCTCTCCATGAGCGTCGCGTAGACCCAGCGCAGCGCGCCGATTTCGTTCGCCTGGTAGCGCGAGCCGCGCCGGTACGCGGCGACGTCCTCGGTCATCTCGCCGCTAATGCGCGTGTGCAGTGCATGCAGATAGCGCGCGGCGGCCAGCGCCTGATCGAGCGTGCCGAAGATCATGGTGAAGACGATGCGGAAGGTGCGGTGGAAGCGCTCAATCGGCCGCTCCAGCAGCGCGGAATGCTCAACCAGCGCCGTTGCCACCCATGGATGCGCCAGTTGCAGCAGCGCGGCCCGTCCTGCACCGAGAAACAGCGCCGATTCGCGGTTGATCCTCCAGGTGATGGAGTCCGGCCCAAAGATGCCTGCTTCAGGATGCGTGCAATGCGAAGCGATGGCCTCGATCAGCGCGCGGCCGTCGCGCTCAGAGACAAGTAGAGGATCGCCGCTCGGCGCAAACTGCATATTCGTTGAACCTGTCTCGCGGTCCGCGCGCAGCCGAATAATCTTCCTGGTCTACCCCTCGGCCGCACGGAGCATTGCCGCCAGGCTGCGTTCCACGTCGTCGTCGCTGGTGGCCCATGACGACACGCTGATGCGCATCGCGGTGTGTCCCTGCCAGACGGTTGAACCGCACCAG
>JAJZVZ010000053.1 GCA_021846945.1 Acidobacteriota bacterium
CTGCTACCAGAACCTTGGGCTTGACTGTATTATTGCTCATACTCTCCTGGACGCTCATGGTGCGGAAAAGATAAAGCTCATGTTACGCTGTGGCGCGAAAGCCACTGACGAACCTTGGCCGTCCGGCAAAACGTCTTACCTAGAATGATACGCCCCCGGCGCGGCGTGCAACGAACCAGTTCCGGCTCGGAGACAATAAACATGGCTGGCGGTGCAGGGAATTCAGTCCAGCCGTATTCACCCGCAGGCCGATTTACTTTGAGGCAACGCAGCAAACTTATACTTCCAGCATCCGGGCGCATAAGCGCGCCCAGGCGTACAACGGAGAACCATCGATGCAGACAGCGGACATCCCCAACGCGACTCAGGCTGCGGCCGTTGACGCGATTATTCGCGCGGAGAAGATTGAGAAGTACTACGCGCAGCCGAGCGCGAACCGCATCCAGGTGATCTCTGCCACGGATTTGAGCATTGTCCCCGGAGAGATCCTTGCCCTGCTGGGGCCGTCCGGTTCCGGCAAGTCCACGATGCTGCGCATGCTGAGCGGGCTTTCCACGCCGTCCGCCGGGCGGGTCTACTGGCACGAGCAGCCCATCGCGGAGGCGGAGATTAATGTCTCGATCGTCTTCCAGAGCTTTGCGCTGTTCCCGTGGCTGACGGTGCTTGAAAATGTCGAGGCTCCGCTCCAGGCCCGCGGAGTGGCTCCCGAGGAACGGCGCGCCCGCAGCATGAAGATGCTGGATACGGTCGGGCTGGATGGCTTTGAGGCGGCTTATCCGAAGGAGCTTTCAGGCGGCATGAAGCAGCGGGTCGGCTTTGCCCGCGCGCTGGTTGTGGAGCCGGAGGTGCTGTTCATGGATGAGCCGTTCTCCGCGCTTGACGTGCTGACGGCGGAGAACCTGCGCAGTGAATTGCTGGAGTTGTGGGCCAACAAGACGATGCCCACCAAAGCGGTTTTTCTGGTTACGCACAACATCGAGGAAGCGGTGCTGCTGGCCGATCGCATCGTGGTGCTGGGGCGGAATCCAGGGCATATCCGCACTGATTTCCGCGTGCAACTGCCGCAGCCGCGCGATCGCAAATCAGAGGCGTTTACGCAACTGGTGGACTACATTTACAAGGTGCTCACGCGGCCGGATACAGCGCCTGCCGAGGTTCCGGAGCAGCAGGTGAAGGTGCGCGACCAGCGCCAGATGCGCTACCAGATGCTGCCGCACGCGCGGCCCGGCGGCATGGCCGGCCTGCTGGAGTTGCTGCTTGACAAGGGCGGCCGCGACGACATCTATCGCATGGCCGACGACCTTGCCTTCGAGATTGACGACCTGCTGCCGATCGTGGATGCGGCGGAGTTGCTGGGCTTCCTCAAGATTGAAGAGGGCGACGCGGTGATTACCGAAAGCGGAGCCGAGTTTGCCAACTCGGAGATCCTGCGGCAAAAGGAGCTCTTCCGCGATGCCGCATTGGGGCACATTCTGCTGTTGCGCCAGATTCGCCGGGCGCTCGAAACCAAGAGCGACCATACCGTGCCGGAAGATTTCTTTCTCGATATGCTGGACGAGCAGTTCAGCGATGAGGAAAGCCTGCGCCAGATGGAAACGGCGGTTGCCTGGGGCCGCTACGCTGAGTTGTTCGACTACGATTCCGGCCGGCGGCGTTTTGTGCTGCCCGAGGCGCAGGACGAAGGGATCGCCGCCAGCGAGGATGTCCATTGAAGATCCAGCATCCTCTCGCGCGAACCCTCGTCACGGTTCGCACATGGCCATATTTCACCGATGCCGTGGTGGCCGTGTGCGCGATCCTCGTTTTTTGCGCGGTGGTGAGCACGGGCGTGTATTGGCTGGGCAAGCCCATTCCCGTTGTCGCCATCTCGACCTCAGCCACCGCCCTGCCGATTTACGCGTTTTACTCCATTGTGCGCATGGCAATTGCCTACATGCTCAGCCTGGCGTTTGCCGTAGCCTACGGGTATACCGCCGCGTACAATCCGCGCCTTGAGCCGTGGATGGTCGCGGTGCTCGACATCCTGCAATCGATTCCAGTGCTCAGTTTTCTGCCTCCGGTGGTGCTGGCGATGGTGGCGCTGATTCCCGGCCATCAGCTCGGCATCGAGATGGGAGTGATTCTGCTGATCTTCACGGGGCAGGTATGGAACCTGGCTTTCAGCTTCTACTCTTCGCTCAAGACGATTCCCAGGGAGATGATTGAGGCGGCGCGCATCTACCGCTACTCGGGCTGGCAGCGCTTCTGGCAACTGGAGATACCCTACGCCACCATCGGCCTGGTGTGGAACTCCATCGTTTCGGTGGCCGGCGGATGGTTCGCGCTCATCTTTTGCGAGACGTTCACGATGGGCGAGCGCAACTTTCAGTTGCCGGGATTGGGCAGCTACATTCAAACCGCCACCAACGATGGCAATACCCGCGCCCTGATCAGCGGCATCGGTGTGATGATCCTCATTGTGGTGGCCACCGATCAATTGGTGTGGCGGCCGCTGATCGCGTGGAGCGACAAGTTCAAATTTGAGCAGGTCGAGTCCTCGGAGCGTGTTACTTCGCCGATTCTGGAGCTGCTGCGCGAATCCGCGCTATTCACCGCCATTCCCGGCTACATCTGGACGCGCGTGCAGGAGCCGATCTACCGCCGCATGGCGCGCAAGAGCGAAAGCCGCCAAGTGCATCTGCCGGAGGGAGGCCCATCGCTCAGCAAAAGCTCGGCAGCGCTTGGGACGCTGGCCGCGGTGGCGATAGCGGTGGCCGGTTGGGGCGCGATCAAAGCCGTCCTCATGCTCAGGACGGTGACATGGGCGGAACTGCACTTGCTGCTTGAAGGCGCAGCGGCTACGTTCCTGCGCGTCAATGCTTCCTTGCTGATCTCCGCCGCATGGACGATTCCCGTTGGCGTGGCCATTGGCCTGAATGCGCGGCTTGCTCGCGTGGTGCAGCCGCTTGCGCAGATTCTGGCCTCGGTTCCCGCCACGGCGGTCTTTCCCATCCTGCTTGTCGGACTGGTGCAGATCGGCGGCGGGCTGGGCGTCGGATCCATCGTGCTCATGCTGCTGGGCACGCAATGGTATATCCTCTTCAACGTTGTCGCCGGAGCCATGTCGATCCCCTCCGACCTGCGCGAAGTCTGTTCGCTGTATCGGTTCACACGCTGGCAGCGGTGGAGGAAGCTGATCCTTCCCGGTATTTTTCCGTACCTCATCACTGGCATGATCACCGCATCCGGCGGAGCGTGGAACGCGTCGGTGATGGCCGAGTACTCGCACGTGAAGGGGCGGACGCTGGAAGTGATCGGACTAGGCGCGCAAATTGATACCGCAACCGATAGCGGACACTTTCCCGTGCTGCTATTGGCCACCATCTTCATTTCCGTGATGGTGGTGGCGATGAACCGACTGGTATGGCGTCGGCTCTACAGGCTGGCGGAGACTCGGTATAAACTCGAAGTTTAGCTCAGGCTGCTGGCTGCTGTGCCGCATTTCGAGGAGATCGTATGATTCGGGTAGGTTTGGTAGGTTTTGGCATGGCCGGCCGCGTCTTTCATGGGCCGCTGCTGTCTTCGGTCGAGGGTCTGGAACTGGCAGCCGTGATGGAACGCAGCACGAATAAGGCTGCCGAGCGCTATCCCGGCATCGTCACCTATCACACGCTCGAAGCGATGCTGGCGGACTCCTCGCTCGGACTCTACATCGTGGCTACGCCAAGCCCGACACATTTTCAGGTCGCCCGGAAGATTCTGGAGGCCGGAAAGCATGTAGTTGTTGACAAGCCCATGTCGATCCGGTCTACCGAGATCGCCGAATTGATGGTGTTGGCGGCGGCGAAAAAGGTTCTGCTGATCCCATTCCATAACCGTCGCTGGGACTCCGATTTCCAGACGGTTTCGAAGCTTTTGCATGAAGGATTGCTCGGTCGCCTGGTGCACTTCGAGTCGCGCTTCGACCGCTGGCGGCCCGTCCAGCCCAAGGATCGGCTTTGGAAGGAAGATCCCTCCAGCGGCGGGGTTCTGCTGGATCTGGGCACGCATATTGCAGACCAGGCGCTGACGCTCTTCGGGAAGCCCCAGGCCGTCTCCGCCGATGTTTTGCACGAGCGGGAGTGGGCCCGCGTCTGGGACGGCTTCAATATCCGCCTCCGTTATCCCGGCTTCATGGTGGTTCTTGGCGCCAACAGTCTTTCTTTGCCCTCGGGACCGCGCTTTCACCTGCGTGGCACAAAGGGGAACTACTGGAAGTGGGGACTCGATCCGCAGGAAGCAGCGCTCAATCACGTGACCCGCATCGGCGATGGCCCGTGGGGACGAGAGCCCGAGGCTGAGTGGGGCACGTTCAATTCGAGCGAAGATGGCGCAACGGTCAGCCGTCCCATTCCGCCTGTCGCAGGCGATTACCGGCTCTACTACGCCGGCGTGCGCGATGCGGTTCTGGGCAAGGCCGGCGCACCTGTGGCGGCACGGGACGCATGGCGCGTGGCCCGCGTATTGGAGTGGGCGGTGGAGAGCTCGGAGCAACGCCGGGAGATTGTCTGTGAATGGAGCAAGGAGCCGCGGTAAGCCAGGGACCCTCCGACCTGGGAGCAGGGAAGCGTTTCTACCGTGCGCGCTCCGGCTCTTTTTCAGCCAGCGGCACCCAAAAGCGAAAACTGGCGCCCTTGCCGGGAACGCTGGATGCCTCGATTCCGCCGCCGTGGGCGATGAGAATCGCGCGGGCAATGGCCAGGCCCATTCCCGAGCCCTTGCCGGAAATCGAGCCGCGCTTGCCACGATAGAACTTCTCAAAGATGAGCGGCAGTTCGAGCGCATCGATGCCGGTGCCGTTGTCCTCGACGCAGAACTCGAGCCGGTCACCGGCGCGGCGGGTGCTTAGCGTGATGCGGGTGCCCGGCGGAGTATATTTGGCGGCATTTTCGAGCAGGTGCCGCAACACCCGGCCGATGAGGTGCGGGTCAAACCACGCGAGTTCATTCGATCCTTCCGCAGTAATGGTGACGCGGTGCGCAGCCAGCGCGGCTCGTGACTCTTCAACAGCATGATCAAGGATGGCGCGTGGGCGCTGGGGAATTGGGTGCACCTGCACTACATTGGCGTCGATTTCAGCCATCTCCACTGCGTCCCCGATCAGCAGATCCAGGCGGGCCGCTTCTTCGTCGATGACGGTTGCCAGGTCCCTGCGCCCAGCTTGATCCAGGCCTTCGTCCTGCTGCGTCAGCGTCGTCGCCGCGGCGCGGATGGAGGTCAGCGGAGTGCGGAGTTCGTGCGTCAGGGAGTCGATGAGGGCAGTACGCAGGCGTTCTCCCTCGCGCGCCGCTTCGATCCGCGCCGAGGCCTCGATGGCGATGGAGCGCGCCACGGCGATGGCCACCTGGGCGCTGATGGCCGCGGCGGCCTCGCGGGAGAGCGCGTCGGGCCGCCATGCCCAGGCGCCTACCTGTCGCAGGCCGAGCATCAATGGCATTCCAAAATATCCCTCGGCCGCGATGGAAATTGGATTGAGGGCTTGAGGCAGCGAGAGCAGTCCCGCCTGCACGCTTGCCGGCGCCTCGGCCGTCGAAGTGTAGAACCGGCCCTGGTCGCTGACATAGAGAACCACGCCGTTCAGCGCGAAGATGCGATCGATGCGCTGGGGAAGATCGTGGAGGAGCCGCTGCGCGTCCTCATAGAGCATCATCTCCTGGCTGAGCGCGTAGAGCCGCTCCACGTCGGCGCGGCGCTGCTCGGCCTGCCGGGCCTGCCGGCGCGCGCGCTCGGCCACCCGGCTCACCACCACGCAACTGGCGGCGAAGGCCAGCATTTCCACCCATTGCTGCGCGCCCTCCAGCAAAAAAGTGTGGTAGGGAGGAAGGAAGAAAAAATCGAAGGAAAGCGCGCAGAGCGCCGCAGTATAGAGCGAAAGCCGCACGCCGGTTTGGGAGGCGGACCAGACCACCAGCACCAGGAAAACCATCCCGGCGGTCGTGGAATTGGCGCGAAGACCAACCAGTATGAACGTGGTCAGCGACACCGCCGCCGTGCCCGCCAGCCAGCGTAGAACATTGCCGGAATAGGAGCGTGTGTCCATCTCCGTCTCCACCGGAATGATAACCGGGTTGCGGGATGATGTAATCTCTCGTCAGAGATCAGGGTCCGAGATCAGGGCTTAGGGATCAGGGAACGGCGAGCGGAGATCGTCAGTTGAGGAGGGGGCGGAGTTTTATGCCGGGCAGGATTCTGGTGATTGATGATGAGCCGCAGATTACACGCGTGCTGCGCGCTTCTCTGGCGGCGCAGGGCTATGATGTGCGCACCGCTAACGATCCCGAAGAGGGTCTGCGGGTCTATCGTGACTGGCCGCCGGACCTGGTAGTGACCGATTTGATGATGCCGGGGCTGAGCGGGGTGGAAGTCTGCCGCGCCATCCGCGCGCAGGGTGCGACTCCGGTGCTGGTTCTCTCCGTCCGCGAACATGAGCGGTCGAAGGTGGAGGCCCTCGATGCCGGGGCCGATGACTACGTAACCAAGCCCTTCAGTATCCAGGAACTGCTGGCCCGCGTGCGCGCCCACTTGCGCCGCGCCCCCGAGCGCACAACCGCGGCCATTGAGGCAGGCGATTTTGTGATTGATGTGAATGCCCACACGATCACGGTGCGGGGAAAGCTGATTCACCTGACTCCCAAGGAGTTTGAACTGCTTCTGCATCTGGCGCGCAATGCCGGAAAGGTCATGACCCACCGCGCGCTGCTCGCCTCGGTCTGGGGCGCCCAATCCGTTCATCAGCCGGAGTATCTGCGCGTGTTTGTCGGCCAGTTGCGCAAGAAGCTGGAGGGCGACACCGGCAAGCAATACATCCAGACTGAGCCATGGGTTGGCTATCGCTTCGTGCCCGAAGGATGGAGTGAAAGCGGGAGCTGACCAGGGATGCCCGCCACCTCTCCTTTCATCGCAGCACAATCCCTTATTTTTGAAGGGTCTTGCGAGCCTGTTTTCCCCCGGCTACGGTCCTTACGCATTCTTTAGGAAACCTTTTCGATACTCGAACTGGACACAAGGCAGAATCGGTCTTGTGGACGGAAGCCGGCAGGTCCGGTAAGCACTCCGGCGGGTTCGTATCCGGACGGAATGCGGATGACGCCGCTTCCTATTGATCCTGGTTGGCGCGACGCCAGCCGGAAATGCGAGCGATGAGATGCAAGATCTGACGATGTTGCTGTTCACGGTCATTTTCTTTGCGTTGGCGTTTCTTTACGTCAAAGCATGCCAGAAGTTGAGGTAGCCGCTATGCAATCGGACTTTATGGATTTAGTCGGCCTGATTCTCTCTGTTCTTCTGTTGGCGTACCTAACCATCACCATGCTGTTTCCGGAGAAATTCTGATTATGTCAGCCAATGGCTGGTTGCAATTTGCCATCTTCAGCGTTGTCCTGCTGGCAACGGTGCGTCCGGTGGGCATTTACCTGGCTCGCGTGATGGAAGGAGAGCGTACCTGGCTCGATCCGGTGCTGCGGCCCTTCGAGAGGCTCATCTACAAGCTTTGCGGGGTGAATGCCAGCAAGGAAATGAACTGGCGCGAGTACGCCTTCGCGTTGCTGGGCTTCTCGGCGGTGAGCATGGTGTTTACCTACGCCATTGAGCGCCTGCAGGCGACTTTGCCGTGGAACCCGCAGCACCTGGCCAACGTCGGGACCGATCTGGCTTTTAACACAGCCGCCAGCTTTACCACCAATACGAATTGGCAGTTCTATGCGCCCGAGTCCACGATGAGCTACCTGACCGAGATGCTGGGCCTGGCGACGCACAACTTCTGGTCGGCAGCCTCGGGCATCGCAGTGGCCATCGCACTGATCCGCGGCATCAAGCGCACCAGGTCCGCCACAATCGGCAACTTCTGGGTGGATATTACGCGCACGTTGCTTTACGTGCTGGGGCCGGCTTCAGTGGTCTTCGCCTTGGTGCTGGTCTGGCAGGGTGTTCCGCAGAATCTGCACAGTTACACCGTTGCTCATCCGCTGGAGCAGCCCTCCCACATCCAGACCATCGGGCAGGGACCGGTGGCCTCGCAGGAAGTGATCAAGGAACTGGGCACGAACGGCGGTGGATTTTTCAACGCGAATAGCGCCCATCCTTATGAAAGCCCCACACCGCTCACCAATGAATTGGAGATGCTGCTGATCTTCGTGATTGGCGGGGGCCTTACCTATACGCTGGGCCGAATGACCGGCTCGCAGGGCCACGGCTGGGCCGTATTCGCGGCCATGTTCGTGCTCTTCGCGGCGGGCTTTACGGTCTGCTACTGGGCGGAGTCGCAGCCGCACCCGCTGATCCACGGCGCTCAGCAAACCGCAACCGCGACGGCGCCGGGCGGCAACATGGAAGGCAAGGAGGTGCGCAACGGAATCACCGAGAGCGCACTGTTTGCCACCGTCACCACCGACGCAAGCTGCGGCGCGGTCAACAGCATGCATGACAGCTTCACGCCGCTCGGCGGCATGGTTCCGCTGGTGAATATCATGCTGGGCGAAGTGGTGATTGGCGGTGTGGGCGCGGGCATGTATGGGATTCTCATCTTCGTGGTGCTCGCGGTCTTTATTGCCGGGCTCATGGTCGGTCGTACTCCTGAGTACATGGGCAAGAAGATTGAAGCCTATGACGTGAAGATGGCCATGCTTTATGCGCTGATCTTTCCACTGGTGATCCTCACATTTTCCGCGATCTTTGTGCTCATGCCGCCGGGGCTTTCCGCGATGGCCAATCCCGGGCCGCATGGATTTACGGAAGTCCTTTACTCCTTTGTCTCCGGCGCGGGCAACAATGGCTCCGCATTCGCGGGCCTGGGAAGCAACTGGTGGTACAACGTCGCGATGGCTTGGGACATGCTCATCGGCCGCTTCCTGATGATCATTCCAGCTCTGGCGCTGGCCGGCAATCTGGCGCAGAAGAAAAGCGTGCCGCCGTCACCGGGCACTTTCCCGGTCAACACGCCGCTGTTTATGGTGCTGCTGATCGGCGTGGTTGTGATTGTGGGCGCGCTGACCTTCTTCCCGGCGCTGAGCCTGGGACCGATTCTGGAACACCTGCTGCTGCATGCGGGGCATGTTTTTTAACTGCCAGCTGAAGGCTGATAGCTGACGGCTGCATTACGAAATGGACTGGTATGGCGCATAAGAAAAGTCTTTGGAACACGCAGATCGTTGTTCAGGCGGCTCTGGACTCATTCCGTAAGCTGGACCCGCGCTGGATGGTGAAGAACCCGGTGATGTTTGTGGTTGAAGTTGGCAGCGTGCTCACCACGTTCCTGCTCATCGACAATGCGATTCATGATCGTCCGGGCTTCGGCTTCAACCTTCAAATCACGCTTTGGCTCTGGTTCACGGTGCTATTTGCCAACTTTGCCGAGGCGATGGCCGAAGGACGAGGCAAGGCCCAGGCCGATACCTTGCGCAAGGCGAAGGGCGAAACCACCGCGCGGCGATACACCGACGCCGGCGGGTTTGAAGAGGTCATCAGCGGCCAGCTTCGCGCTGAAGATGTGATCTACGTCGAGGCCGGCGAGTATATTGCCGGAGACGGCGAGGTGATTGAAGGTGTGGCCACGGTGGATGAATCGGCCATTACCGGCGAGTCGGCTCCGGTGATCCGCGAGGCTGGCGGCGACCGCTCGGCCGTGACCGGCGGCACCAGGGTCTTGTCGGACTGGATCAAGGTTCGCATCACCTCGAATCCGGGTGAGACGTTTCTGGACCGGATGATCGCGCTGGTGGAAGGCGCAACGCGGCAAAAGACGCCGAACGAGATTGCGTTGAGCATTTTGCTCTCCGGGCTCACCATCATCTTTCTGCTGGCCGTGGTGACCTTGCAGCCCTTTGCGATGTACGCCAAGGCGCCGCAGACGATCTTTGTGCTGGTTTCGCTGCTGGTGTGCCTGATTCCCACTACGATTGGTGGGCTGCTTTCCGCGATTGGCATTGCAGGCATGGACCGGCTGGTGCAGTACAACGTGCTCGCAATGAGTGGCCGCGCCGTGGAAGCGGCAGGCGACGTAAACACGCTGCTGCTGGACAAGACCGGCACGATTACGCTCGGCAACCGGCAGGCTACGGAATTCTTTCCGGCTCCGGACGTCAGCCAGGAGCGGCTGGCGAACGCAGCTCAGCTTGCATCGCTGTCGGATGAGACACCCGAGGGCCGCTCGATCGTGGTGCTTGCCAAGGAGAAGTACAATCTGCGCGGCCGTGATCTGAGCAACATGCACGCGGAGTTCGTTCCATTCACCGCCCAGACGCGGATGAGCGGAGTGAACCTGCCCGGCGCGCGTATTCGCAAAGGTTCAGTGGATGCGATTGCCCGCTTTCTTGAAGAGCAGGGCGCGATGCTGCCGGCAAAGGTGCGGCAGCGGGTGGAAGAGATTGCGCGCGAAGGCGGCACGCCGCTGGTTGTTGCCGAGAACGCTACGGCTCTCGGCGTTGTTTACCTCAAGGACATTGTGAAGGGCGGCCTGAAGGAGCGCCTGGCGCGGCTGCGCGCGATGGGCATCCGCACGGTGATGATTACCGGCGATAATCCGCTGACGGCCGCGGTGATCGCCCGTGAAGCCGGTGTTGACGACTTTCTTGCGGAAGCCAAGCCCAAGGACAAGATGGACCTGATCAAGCAGGAACAGGGCAAGGGCAAGCTGGTGGCAATGACCGGCGACGGCACCAACGACGCGCCGGCGCTGGCCCAGGCCGATGTGGGCGTCGCCATGAACTCAGGTACACAGGCGGCCAAGGAAGCCGGTAACATGGTCGATCTCGACTCCAATCCCACCAAGCTCATCGAGATCGTCGAGATCGGCAAGCAACTGTTGATGACGCGCGGCGCTCTGACGACCTTTTCCATCGCCAATGACGTTGCCAAGTACTTCGCCATCATTCCGGCGATGTTTCTGGGAGTTTTTCCGGTGCTCGGCGCGCTGAACATCATGCACCTGCACTCGCCGCAGTCGGCCATTCTCTCGGCGGTCATCTTTAATGCGGTGATCATCGTGATCCTGATCCCGCTGGCGCTGAAGGGCGTAAAGTACGAACCCAAATCTGCGGGTGTGCTGCTGCGACAGAACCTGCTCATTTATGGCGTTGGAGGCATCATTATTCCGTTCATCGGCATCAAGGCCATTGACCTGTGCCTGGTGGCGTTACACCTCGCGTAAGACAACGGGGGCAGTTTGCGCCGCCGGCGCGAGCGCGCACGGCGGCCGGCGCTGGAAGCCCCAAAGGAGCTTGATCGTGCATACTACTGTTGCTGAGTTAGGGAGAAGCCAGAAACAATCCCACGAGGAGTTCGAGGAGATTCCGGTGGTTCACTCCGTGTGGAAGACCGCCATTCTCTTCACGCTCGTGACGGCGGTTCTGTTCGGCATTGTCTATCCTCTCGTGGTTACAGGCATAGCCGGAGTACTGTTTCCGCGCCAGGCCGCTGGAAGCCTCATTCTCAAGAACGGCCAGGTGATTGGTTCCGAGCTGATCGCGCAGAGCTTTACCTCTGACCGCTACTTCCATCCGCGCCCCTCGGCGGCGGGCAATGGATACGACGCCACGGCGTCGGGAGGGTCGAACCTTGCGCAGTCGAATGCCAAGCTGGTTCAGCGCATCCAGGGGGACATCGATAAGCTTACTGCGCAGAATCCCGGCAAGCCGGTGCCGATCGATATGGTGACCACCTCCGGCTCCGGCCTCGATCCCGACATCACTCCCGACAATGCGTACTACCAGGCGCCGAGCGTTGCCAAGGCTCGCGGCCTTTCAGAAGATGCCGTGCGCGCGCTGATTGCGCAGCACATCACACCCCGCCAGTTGGGCGTGCTGGGCGAGCCGAGGGTGAATGTGCTCGAACTAAACCTTGCTCTGGATAAATTATCGAAGTGAGTTCCCCAAGGCCCTTGGTCGTTAGAAGATGTGCCGAGTGGCAAATCAGCTGGTAGAAAGCCAAATTAGATACAATGAGCGGGTGCAAGCCCCATCGTCAGTCAGGCGGTGGGGCTTCACTTTTGGGGGCTCCATTTTACGGCGGATGTGCGGTTTGGATTGAATCGCCAGCATCCCGCGGGTAGCGGCCACCCTGGCGAACGTCTCATGGTTACGCCGGATTCGCTATACGTTCATGCGAGAGCCGCTACAGGAAATTCCTGGGCAGCGAGCCGCTGCGGCAACTCCTGATGATTGCCACAACGCCACATCATGCAATGGCCCTTCCCGGAGGAAGGGCCATTATGTCGGAGTACGTGCTTGAAGGGTTAATTCACGGTTACCGTCACCTGGGTGGTTTGCGACATGCTGCCGGAGGCGCCGGTCACGGTCACCGTGTAAGTACCGGAGGTGGTGCCGGGATTGGATGTGCCTCCAGTACCTCCATTGTTGCCAAGCGGTGCGACACCGCCGCCGCAGCCGGTTGCCGCAAGGGAGACGAAGAAGGCCAGCAGCCCGATCATCGCCAGCCAGTTACGCCGCCGTTTGGGAACGCCGAAGAAGAAGACCAGCGCCAGGACGGCCCCACCTGTAGACGGCCACAAGAGCTTCTCCGGCTGGTTCATGGAGGTTGCAGCCGTGGTGGTGATGGTGAGCGTGGAGGTTTGCGCTCCGTTGCTTACGGTGACCGATGGCGGAGACAGAGCGCAGGTTGCAGGATCGTTGGCGCCGGACGGGCCGGAGACCACGCAGCTCAGATCCACCGTTCCCGTGAATCCATTCGCTGGCGTGACCTTGATGGTCGCCGTGTTGCCTGAGGTTGCGCCCTTCGTGATGGTGATATTGCCGCTGTTGGACAGGGCGTAAGTGGGCGTGCCGATCTTGACGGTTACGGTGGTGGTGGGCGCAATCGAGCCCGACTTGCCGGTCACCGTCACCGTGTAAGTCCCGGTGGGAGTTGAAGCCGTCGTGGTGACGGACAGGGTTGATGTGAGCGCCGCGCCGGAGAGACTCACCGAGGACGGCGCGAGCGCGCAGGTTGCGGCGGAGGTGGGGCCGGACGTGCCGGAGACTGAGCAGGTCAGACCGACCGTTCCTGTAAATCCGCCGAGCGGAGTCACGGTAATGGTGGACGTATTGCCGGCTTGGCCGGGGGTTGGGATGGTGATGTCGCCACTATTCGTCAGCGCGAAGCTCTGAGAGCCTGCTGTCGAACCGCTCACGTTCGCCTGGAGTCCCAGGGTGTGAACAAACTTGCCTGTTGCCGCGTCCGTGCCAGTGATTGTCACGTTGTAGTTCTGGTTGGCCGCGTAAGTTCCGGCGTCGATGGTGAGTGTTGCCGTGGTGCCGCCTCCGTTGCTGAGGCCTACAGAAGACGGGATCGAGCAGTCCACACCCGGATCGGCCGTGCAGGTCAGGTTCACGGTCCCGGCGAAGCCGTTCACCGAGGCCAGATCGATGGTTACCGTACCGCTGCTACCCGCCTTGACGGGAACAATGGTCGTCTGCGGCACCATTGAGAAGTCGGAGAGAGGGTTGGAGATTGGGCCTCCGCTGTTCAGCGTGAAGGCCGAGGCGGCGTATGTGGTGTCGCCCGTGTACTGAAGGGTGACGAAATTCGCGCCCTGGAAGAGCAGTTGACTATTCAGGGTGACGGAGAAGGTGGAGACGTCCGAGCTGCCGGGATTCAGGTTGACAGTGGATACGGTGGCGCCCGACGAGTAGAGAATAATGCTTCCCGTTGGCGCGGGATGCCCGCTTTGTCCGGTCACCGTTCCATTTACGGTGATGCTGGTGGTTGGCGAGATGGCTCCGGTCATGCTCGCGGTGGTTGTGGAGGCGAGGCCGCTGGACGGCGAGATCTGCACCGTTCCAGAGACGCTTGTCTTCACGTAATTCGTATCTCCGTTGTAAGTGATCGTGATGTTATAGCTGCCGGTGGCGGAGGCCGGGATGGTGATGGCGGCCATTCCCGCCACTGCTCCATCGGTTGGATCCACACCGGGGCTGAGGGTGGCGGTGCCAGAGACGCCGGAGGGAAGCCCGGTGACAGTGATGCTGCCGGTGGGCGGCGCGACCGGGACAGGATAAATCGCCGTTGAGGTGGATGTTGATCCGTATCCGTAATAATTGGACGAAGCGCACGGGGAGGACGAGCCGCCGCCGCTGCTGCACTGCGCACCGTTTTCCAGGCTGATATCGAGGACCGTCGGCTGGCCTTTGCCGCCAACCACCTGGAAGCCGTACGAACTGCTCGTCTGGTTCGAGGCGCCTACCAGGATTTGTGGCGTGTCCTGCGCCACAGTGAAGGTGATCGGCGAGGAAGCGGTGGATTTGTTGTAGCTGGCGTCACCGTTATAACTGGCTGATACCGAGTGCTTGCCGACCGTAAACGGCGCGTTGTACTCCGCGTCACCTTCGGAATTGAGAACGGCTGTTTTCAGGGTTGCGCTATTGTCGGTGAATACGATGGTCCCGGTGGGTGGTGTGAAGGTGGGACATTTGGCCGTGCTTGTTGAAGACGAGCAGTTCTCCAACGCCGTGAGCTGAGAACTTGGCGCAACCTGCGCGCTCAGCAGCATTTGCGTGCCGTAATCGATGGGTGTACTTACTGTCTGCCCAGCTGTGACCGAACCCGTAGGCTCATTGATGTTGAGGAAGATGCCGCTGTTCTCCGGACTGACGGTCATCTGAGTCTTTGGCGAGGTAGTCATGGCGTTGGTTGAGTCGCCGCCGTATTGCGTCCAGATGTTGTAGGTGCCGCCGGGCAGGGTGGTGACGCTGCCGGAGTAATCTCCGCTGCTATTCAGAGTGAAGGTGGTAACTCCCTGCTCTCCCGGCTCGGTGCTGTCGGTCATCAACGCAACATTGCCGGTAGGCGTGCCGCTGGCCCCGGATACGGTGCCGCTGATGGTGACCGCTGCCCCGTGGGTGATCGTGGTCGGGGTAGCCGACATGGTGGCCGTGGTGCTGGCCAGCTTCACGTTGCCCCAGTTGTTGACGAGCACACTGGCATCCACTGAGCCAAGGCCGCTTGCCAAGTCGTAACCGGCTGCGGCATCGTATTCAGCCGTGCCGTTGAGGCCGATCTCGCCCTCCGTCACGTTCGAAGAGAGCCCGTTGGAGGAATTCGCCTGGAGAACGATGGGGTTGGTCACGGAGATGCAGTCGGGCGTGGTGAGTTGGCAAGGTACGGAATTGGTGCCATGCACGACATCATGGAAGGCGGACGGGAATTGTGCCGCCAGCGGATACAGGATGGCGGCGGCCTGGCCCTGGGGTCCGTACTTCTGATTGACGAGGGCCATGATGCCGGCAAAAGATGGCGCCGCGGCCGAGGTGCCGCCAACTCCGGAGATCTGCACCTGACTGCTTCCCGAGGGGGGCTGGCAGTCGCCATCACCGGCACAGACGGGATAGAAGCTGTAGTTCATCCCGTCGGCGGCATAGAGCGAGACGTCGGGCAGATCGCGCACCTTGTCGGCTGGAACGCCGGCTCCGGTTTGCCACGACGGCTTGGGATAGCCGGCTGTGCACGTGCCCCAGCCGCCGCTGGACGAGGAACCGCTGCCGGTTGCGCAGTTGCTGGCCCCGCCACCTCCGGCGGCAATCGTCGTATTGGTCGAATTCGTAAGGTCTTTGTAATAGCTCACCGCGTCCAGACCATATTGACTGTCGTTCCACGGCTGCTCGGGGATTGGCTGCAGGAGCGAAGCCTGCGGCATCTGGGTGGGCGTCGTGCTCCAGTAGGTTCCGAGCTGGGTCTGCAGGGAAGTTTGGTTGTTGTAGTCGCTATAGTAAAAGTCGGTTCCGCCCACGGCGACGTTATAAGGCGTCGAGGCAAAGCCATTCACAGCCTGACCGCCGGTAGCATATGACGCATTGCTGGAGTCGCATCCTGCCGAGCCGTTGTCGCCGGTGGAAACCATAACCGTCATGCCCTGGGCAGCGGCCTGCTCGTACAATCCGTTGATGAACTGGTTTGCGGAGCCAAGGTCGTCTTCGCACAAACCGAAGCTCAGGCTCACGACCGGCGCCACGTCGTTGTAGATGGCGTGCTCGAGGGCCAGAACCAGCCCATTCTGCAGCGCGGTATCGGCGGCAATCACCAGGTCGATGGTGGCGTCAGGCGCTACTGCTCCAGCCCACTCCGTATCCAGGTAGGCTTCGATAGAGGCGTAATTCGGGCCGTCGGGGTTGTTGATTCCGTCGATGCCGGGGTCGTTGCCGTCGATGATGACGCGGGGCGGATTGGGAAGCAGACCGAAGAGAGTGCGGAATTGATTGACCAGGTCAACGTTGATATTGGCCTCGTTGACAATAGCGATGGTCTGGCCGCTGCCGTTGATTCCAGCCTTATAGAGCGGGCCCAGGTCATACTGAATCGCATAGTCCTGCGGAGACAGCACGAAGTTGACGCCGGCACTGGCAGTCCCCTGCGTCCACTGCGGTGTGGCTTTGCCTGTGGTTGGATCGTACATGGCCGTGCCCAGCTTTTGCGCGTAGCTTCTGGGCCGGAAATTGTTGAGCGAAACGAAACCTCCCACTACGGGCGCCAGCGCGGCCGGCAGCTGCGGATCAGTGGCGTTGGCGTAATGCATCTGGCCACCCACCACGTACTTGTGAATCTGGGTATGGAAGGCGGTGCGCAGTTGGGCCACGTTGCCGGAGAACTCGATGGTCTGCTTGCCGGGCATCACCTTGATTGCCCCAAACCCCTGGCCGTTCAACCAGGTTTCGATCGTGGTAATGTCCTGATCCGAAGGGCCGAACTGCTTGCCGAACTGCTGCGGCGTCAGCCACTTGTGATAATTGGGGGATCCCGGAGTGTTGATCTCGCCGATGAGCTGGCGCAGGGCTGCTTCCTGGCTCGGGCTGCGTTTCAGGTAGAGATGAATCCGCTTGAGCGGCAGGCTATCCGGCGCCGGCCCGCGGTCATTCCTCGGGTTGGCCAGCGGATTCACGGTCCCTTTGAGCGTTATGAGGTGGCTTTCGTCAATTGGATTGACAATGCGTACGGGAGGGGCTGCTTTCTGCGCCAGTGATGCCGATGGTGAAAGCAGCGCACTGGCCAGGAGGCAGAGGGAGAGCGTGCGCAGATTTGTCATGGCGGTGTTACTGGATCCTTTCTTCGGAGACAACCCCCGAATTACCCAAAAGTTGCCATTGCTTCTAAAAATTGACTTGAAGAACGCGAAGCGGGGAAATCGACTCATCGCTGAATTGCCCACAACTTTCAACCCGTTATCATAGCCGGTGATTTCCAAGAGGAAGGACTGGGGAGGAACCGAAGGCCTCTGTGGTCTGCCCAGCACTTCCTAGAAAGCCGGCAATGGACCGGCTCCGCCCATGGTCCATGCCCGTGCGTCCGGAAAGACTGCAGGTTCAAAATCTGAAGCGGTAAGAAGGCTTGAACGAACAACCGGGAAGAGCACCCTTTCCCGGTCAGTGGGAAGTACCTAGCGTAATCAATTAGACGGGAATTTGCGCTGCCGGGTTGCGGCTTTTGCAAAAGATGAGAAGATGGCCCCGCGGCGCAAGTCCACAATTGAACGGCGTGCCGGCTTTAATTTTCCGGTGAGGCGGAGCTATTCTCCGCTCGCTCATAAACATACTTCGAAAGACATAGCAAGTAGGCCGGCCAGGAACGCGCCGGCAAATTGGGCAAATAGAATAGACAGGAAAAGAAACATGTCATCTCGACAAGTGGATGAATTGCAATAGACAATTCTTTCCTGATCGAATATTCTGCGGTATTCTGTTAGCTGTCCCGCCAGAATCAGGAGACGGTCATGCGTGCCTCGCTTTTTATCACGTGCTACAACGATACACTCTTTCCGGAGACGGGGCGGGCGGTGGTTGCGCTGCTGGAAAGACTGGGGGTAGAACTCAGCTTTCATGCCGGGCAGACCTGTTGCGGGCAGATGCACGCCAACACCGGCTTTCGGGGTGAGGCATTTTCCCAGGCCAAGCGCTTTGTCCATCTTTACCGGGATGCGGAGACAGTGGTGATTCCTTCCTCATCGTGCGTGGCCATGATCCGCGATCAGTATCCGGGACTTTTTGATGAGCTGGGGAACGAGAGTCTCCGCAAGGAGTTCGCGGCCCTGCTGCCCAGGGTTTACGAGTTGAGTGAGTTTCTGATTGACCGGCTTGCCGTTGAGGACGTGGGCGCCTATTTCCCACACCGGGTGACGTATCACGCCAGTTGCCACGGCCTGCGCGCGCTCCATCTGGGGGATCGGCCCTGGCGGCTGATGGCCCAAGTCCGCGGGATGGAACTTGTCCAGTTGCCGAACCTGGACCGTTGCTGCGGCTTTGGAGGCACGTTTTCCGTAAAGAATGGCGAGGTTTCCTCGGCGATGCTCGCGGTCAAGCTGCAGGACGTGGTTTCGACGAAGGCCGAATATTGCACGGCTCTCGACAACAGCTGCCTGATGCACCTGGGAGGAGCCATGCACCTGCAGTATGCGGGCATGAAGACGATTCATCTGGCGCAGATTCTGGCTAGTACCGAGGCGTCTCCGGCGGAGGTGACGGAATGAGCCACGCGGCTCCAACCCACCCGGTGCTGGATCCGGCACTGGCGCCGCCATTTCCGCAGGCCGCTCTGCCGGTGCTCCGCAACCCGCAGTTGCGGAAGAACGTGGCCCACGCCATTGATGTGATCCAGGCCAAGCGGGCACGGCTGGTCACGGAAAAGACAGATTGGCAGGAGTTGCGCACGGCGGCATCGGCCATGCGCGCGCATGTGCTCGAAAATCTGGGCGCCTATCTCACTGAGTTCGAGACCAAATGCACGGCTGCCGGCGGCATCGTCCACTGGGCGACCGATGCGGCCGAAGCGCGCCAGATCATCCTCGACCTGCTGCGCAAGGAGAATGCGAGCGAGGTGATCAAGATCAAGACGATGACCTCGGCCGAGATCCAACTGAATCCGTTTCTGGAGGCTGCCGGGATCGGCACTTACGAGACGGATCTGGCGGAGATCATCCTGCAACTGGGCGGCGAGGAGCCGTCCCACATCGTCGTGCCGGCGTTGCACGTGAATCGCAGCCAGGTGCGCGAGATATTTGCCCGCCGGATGGGGATCAAGGATCTCTCCGACGATCCCGAGGCTCTGACCGCCGCTGCCCGTTCCTACCTGCGGCAGAAGTTTCTGACGGTTCCCACCGCGATCAGCGGGGCGAATTTTCTCATTGCTGAAACCGGCTCCGTGGCGATCGTCGAGTCAGAGGGCAACGGCCGCATGTGCCTTACCCTGCCGCGGACCATGATTACACTGGCGGGGATCGAGAAGGTGTTGCCGCGTTACCAGGATCTGGAGGTGATGCTGCAGTTGCTGGCCCGCTCCGCCACCGGCGAGCGCATGAATCCCTACACCTCGCTCTGGACCGGCGTGACACCGGGTGACGGGCCGCAGCGCTTCCATGTGGTTCTGCTCGACAACGGACGATCTTCGATGCTGGCGCGGGAGGTCGAGCGGCAGACCCTGAAGTGCATTCGCTGCGCAGCCTGCATGAATGCCTGCCCGGTCTACAGGCAGACGGGCGGTCACGCGTACGGTTCGGTTTATCCTGGGCCGATTGGGGCCATTCTTACGCCGCAACTGATGCACATGCACCATGCGCAATCGCTGCCGTATGCCTCTTCGCTTTGCGGCGCCTGCTACGAGGTCTGCCCGGTCAAGATCAATATCCCCGAAGTGCTGCTGGAGTTGCGGCACCAGGTGGTGGATCAGGAGCGCAAGCGGGCGGGCCGCATCTTCGACCCCATGTACCTGGGGCTGCGCATTGCGAATCTCATCTTTTCCCGCGCCTGGCTCTTCCACGCCGCGCAGCGGATGGCGCGCATCGGGTTGCGCTGCTTTACGCGCAAGGATGGCTGGATTCATTCGCTGCCCAGCGTAGGCGCCAAATGGACGCAAACCCGCGATCTGCGCGGCCTGCCCAGCCAGACATTTCACGAATGGTGGGCGGCCCGCCGGAAGGAGGCACGATGAGCGCGTCCGCCACATCGCGGCAGCGAATTCTTGACAGCATCGCCGCCACCACCCGGCCGGTTGCGAAGGCTCCTGCCCAGCTTGCGGAGGGCTACGCGGCGCTGCCTCGCGGCTATCAGCGCATCGGCCAATTGAGCGCGGAAGCCTGCGTCGAGCGCATGATCGAGCGCCTGCGCGAATACGACGCGGAGGTGGTGGAGAGCACGCCGGATCAGTTGCCGGAGGCCATCGCCACGCAGCTTGGGTCGAGCGGCAGGCATACGTTTGCCGCGCCCGTGGGATTGCCGGCTGAATGGTATGCCGCGGGGTTCAACTGGAAGATGGACAGCAGCCTGGAGACCGCGGAGATCGAAAAGGCTGAAGGGGTGGTGACGGCGGCTTTTTGCGGCGTCGCTGATTCGGGAACGATCGTACTGCATCACTCGGCGATGGAAGGCCGGCGGGTGCTCTCGCTGCTGCCGGACTGGCACCTTTGCATCTTGCTCGCCAGCCAGGTGGTGGAAACCTTGCCGGAGTACTTTCGCCGCTGCCCGCAGCCGCCTGCACTGGCCACATTCATCTCGGGACCCAGCGCGACGGCAGATATCGAAATGACGCGCATTAAGGGAGTTCATGGACCGCGCTTCCTCCATGTGATCCTTGTTCATGACGAAGGGGATGCGCGACCAACACCGCAATGAGGCCGGCAGAAAGCGGCCCGATCAGAGGTAAAAACGCTATGACAAACTCGGAATCGGCGATCTTCGACCAGGCATTTAAAGCCCTGGACTCTTTCCACATTGAGATTCCCTCCTGGGGATTCGCGAATACCGGCACGCGCTTCGGCAAGTTCTTGCAGACGGCAGCCGCATCCACGATTGAGGAGAAGTTTGCCGATGCGGCCGAGGTCAACCGACTGACCGGCGTGACGCCTACGCTGGCACTCCATGTGCTGTGGGACTTGCCGAACGGTCTTGCAGATGTGCCCGCAGTGCGCGATCTGGAGCGCCGCTTCGGAGTCCGATCCGGCTCCATCAATCCCAATCTCTTTCAGGACCAGGAGTACAAGTACGGTTCGCTCTGCAATCCCTCGGCGGCCATCCGGCAGCAAGCTGTGGCGCACATGCTGGACTCGATAGAAATTGCCAAGGCGCTGGGAGCGCGCGATATCTCCCTGTGGCTGGCCGACGGATCGAACTATCCCGGCACGCAAAGCATCCGCAAGCGCATTGGCTGGCTTGAAGAGGCGTTGTGCACTTCTCACCAGCATCTGGCGCCGAACCAGCGGCTGTTGGTTGAATACAAGCCCTTCGAGCCTGCGTTTTATCACACCGATATTGCAGACTGGGGCATGTCCGTGCAGTTGTCCCGCCATGCCGGTCCGCAAGCTTGCGTGCTGGTGGATACCGGCCATCACTACACCACGCAGAACATCGAGCAGATTGTGGCCTGGCTGCTGCACACGGGCATGCTGGGCGGCTTCCACTTTAACGACCGCCGCTATGCGGACGACGATCTGACGCTGGGCTCTATTGATCCATATCAAATCTTCCGCATTTTCCATGAGATTCACTCGGCTGCCGCCGATGGCCTGAATCTCGATGTCGCCTATATGATTGACCAGAGCCACAATCTGAAGGGGAAAATTGAAGCAATGGTGCAGACGGTTGTGACGGCTCAGGAACTGTATCTGAAGGCCGCGCTGATTGATCGGGAGAAGCTGGCCGAGTATCAGCAATCGTGTGATCTGGTTGCCGCCGAGGAGCTTTTCCGCGGTGCTTTCTGGAAGGATGTTCGTCCGCTGGCCGCGGCCTGGCGTGAAGCGCGCGGCTTGCCGGCCGATCCGCTGGCGGCGCTGCGGGAGAACGGCTATGTGGAGCGCATCGCCCAGGAAAGAGGCAGCCGCCACGCGGCGGTCAGCAGTTACGCTTGAGTTAGGACATGGCCGGAGTTCCGGTTGTTTTTGTCCCAAAGGGAGAGGGGTTTGCCGAAGACAAAGATTAAGCGGCTGTATCTGATTCCGATTCTGTCGAAGGCGCTCGATGTGATCGAGCTGCTGGAGCAGAGCCATGCGGCTGTCTCTCTGGAAGACGTCTTCCAGAAGACGCAAATCTCCAAGACCAGTGTCTATCGCATCCTCAAGACGCTTGTTCATAGGGGTTATGTGGCCCAGACGCAGAGTGGCCAATACCGCCTGGTTTCACGGCCGCGGCGGCTGCGCTTTGGCTTTGCGACAGAGAGCGGCGAGATGCCTTTCGGCGTAGCGGTCACACAGAGCGTGATTGCGGCGGCAGCGGCGGCCGGCGTCGAACTGCATATCCTCGACAACCGCTACGACGCCAACGTTGCCATCCAGAATGCCGAAGAGTTTGTGGCCAAGCGGGTGGACCTGGTGCTCGAATTCCAAGTGGAGGAAGCGGTGGCGCCGCGCGTGGCTCGCATCTTCAAAAACGCCGATATTCCGCTCGTAGCCATCGATGTGCCCCACCCGAACTCTACTTATTTCGGGGTGGATAATTTCGAAGCGGGATACGAAGCGGGAGCATTGCTGGCCCAGCATGCGCTGAGCAAATGGAAAGGTAGGGTCGATAAGGTGATCGGCGTTGGCTTCAGCGAGGCGGGCAGCTTTGTGCAGAGCCGCATCACAGGCAGCTTTGACGGAATCCGCGCGCGGTTCAAGGACTTGCCGTCTGATCGATTCATCGAGATCGAAGGCCGGGGCATGCGTGAGCCAAGCCGTTCGGCAATGAAGCGTGCGCTGAATTCATATAAAAAGGGCCAGCATGTTCTGGTTGCGGCCGCGACCGATTCCAGCGCCCTGGGCGTTCTGGATGCGGTTCGTGAGTTGGGCTGTGAATCGGACTTTGCCATCGTCGGCCAGGATTGCATCCCCGATGTGCTTGCGGAGATGCGTTCAGGCAAAAGTGCCATCATCGGTTCGATCTCGCACGGGGTTGAGACTTACGGTCCGCGCCTCATTCAACTTGGCATTGCCCTCCTGCGGGGCTATAGTGTGCCTCCTTACAACTACGCGCGTCATCGCGCCGTGACTCCTGAGAATCTGGACGCGGACGACGCAACCTGAGAAGAAGCGCCAGAATCTCTCTCGTGCTCCTTTGCCGGCGATGCGGATCTCTGCCTCTCGCATGCCCAAGGGCGTATGATTTTAACCAGACATCTGTACTTCCCTAAAAGAGCGAATTCCATGACCCTTGCAACGACTGCTTCCCCTGTACTTAAATTCCTTGAAGACCGCTGGAATCAAGAGATTGCCAATACTCTGGACGAGGGCGAGCTACTGCGCTATCGTTCCAACCTGCTTGGCTCTGACCTGCGCATCACCAACTTTGCCGGCGGAAATACCAGCTCGAAGATCCAGGAGACCGATCCCCTGACCGGCGAGCCGATTGAAGTTCTTTGGGTAAAGGGCTCCGGCGGCGATCTGGGCAGCATCAAGCGCACGGGTTTCGCCACCCTTTACCAGGAGAAACTGCTGGCCCTGGAGCGGAGCTATAAAGGCACCGATACCGAGGACGCGATGGTGGATATGTATCCGCTGTGCACCTTCCGGAACAATCCTGTCGTCGCTTCGATTGACACTCCTCTGCACGGTTTTCTTCCGTTTCCTCATGTGGACCATCTCCATCCGGACTGGGGCATTGCGCTGGCGGCATCGGCGAATGGCAAAGCCAAAATGGAGGAGTTCAACCGCGAGTTTGGTCACTCGCTGATCTGGCTGCCCTGGCAGCGTCCCGGCTTTGAGCTGGCCATGATGATGAAGCGTGCCGTGGCTGAAAATCCCGGTTGTGACGGCATTGTTCTGGGCGGCCACGGACTTTTCACCTGGGGCGAGACGCAGCGCGAGTGCTACCTGAACACGCTGACCGTCATTGACCAGATCGGCCAGTTTATCGAGCGCCATGGGATTGCCAAGGGAGCGGTTCGCTTCGGCGGTGAAGCGGTTCCAACCCGGCCCGACCGCAGGGAAATCGCCATCGCCATCGCGCCCTTCCTGCGTGGCCGCATCAGCGCTCAGATCCGGTGGATTGCCAGCTTCACGGATGCTCCCGACGTACTGCAGTTCGTGAACTCCGTACACGCCAAAGATCTTGCTTATCTGGGCACAAGCTGCCCCGATCACTTTATTCGCACCAAGATTCGTCCCCTGTTCGTGCCGTGGGCGGCCGAGTCGGGTATTGATGCGCTGAAGCAGCATATCTCGGTTGCGCTTGCCAAGTACCGCGAACAGTACCGGGCCTACTATCGCACCTTTGCCACGCAGGACTCGCCCGCGATTCGCGATGCCAGCCCCACGGTGGTTCTCATTCCCGGCCTGGGCATGTTCAGCTTTGGCAAGAACAAGACTGAAGCGCGGATTACCGGCGAGTTCTACACCAATGCCATTCATGTGATGGAAGGCGCCAGTCTGCTGGCGGATGGCCCGGTCCCGGGTCCGGTTCCGCAGTGCGGGGATGAAATGGATCCGGCCAGTTTCAAGGTTTTCAGCAATTATGTCGCCCTGCCCGCCGCGGAAGCTTTTCGCATTGAATACTGGGCGCTCGAAGAAGCGAAGATCCGGCGCCAGCCGGCGGAAAAGGAGTTTAGCCGCCGTGTGGCCGTCGTCATTGGAGGAGCCAACGGAATTGGTCGTGAAGTGGCCTTCCTGGCAGCCAGCCGTGGCGCCCATGTGATCGTTGCTGATCGCGACGAAGCCGGAGCGGCCAAGGTTACGTCCGAACTTGAAGCGGTCACCTCGCGGGAGTTCCTGGTCAGCTCGGGCGTGGATATTCGCAGCCGCGAAGCGATTGTGAGTATGCTCAAGGCGGCGGTGGCCGCTTTTGGCGGTGTCGACATTCTGGTGAACACTGCTGCGATCTACGCGACCACCCCCGACGGCATCTTCCCGGATTCGATTTGGGGCACGACATTCGATGTGAATGTAACGGCCAACTACCTGCTCGCCGATGAGGTCGCCAAGATCTTTGAGGAACAGGGCCTGCATGGAACGATCGTCTTTACCAGTTCAGCCAACGCGGTCGTAGCCAAGCGCGGCAGCGAAGCCTATGACGTAAGCAAGGCTGCTCTTTCGCATCTCATCCGTGAACTGGCCGTAGGACTCGGGCCGAATGTTCGCGTCAACGGCATCAGCCCGGCCACGGTGGTCAAGGGTTCCACCATGTTTCCGCGTGACCGCGTGCGCGCCTCATTAACCAAGTACAATATTCCGTTCCAGGAGTCATTCAGCGACGAGGAGCTGCGCAGCCGGCTGGCTGCGTTCTACGCGGAGCGCACGCTGACGAACAAAGAGATAGAGCCGGCTGACTGCGCCGAGGCGATCCTCTTTCTGGCTGGTCCCCACTCGCGGTGTACCACTGGCCATCTGATTCCCGTGGACGGCGGTTTGACGGAGGCATTTTTGCGGTAATCCGGGGCGGAGCCACTGGGGAACGGAGACTGAGCTGTTGTGATGCAAGAGCCTGCACGTGTTGCCATTGATTTGGGCGCTGAAAGTTGCCGTGTATCGCTGCTGCGGTGGATAGACGGTAAGTCTTCGATTAAGGTCATTCATCGCATTCCCAACGGGCCGGTGCATCGCGGAGATTCGCTCTACTGGGATCTGAAGGCCATTCTCTCCGGTCTTGAAGATGGTCTTCGCAAGGCCGCGGAAGCCGCACCGGAGGGCATCGCTTCCATCGGCGCGGATAGCTGGGGCGTGGACTATGTGCGCCTGGCGCCGGATGGCCGCGCGCTGCGTGATCCCTTCTGCTACCGCGATGAACGCACGGTTGCGACCAAGGAAGCCGCCGACCGGATCATTCCGCCTTTCGATCTCTACCAACGCACCGGCGCGCTGCCGCTGCGGCTGAACACCGTCTACCAGTTGCTGGCAGACCCGGCGGCGGGTATCGATCCGCGCACACCCTGGATCACCCTTCCGGACTATATTCACCTTTGGCTCGGCGGCCGGCGCGCCTCCGAATACACCCACGCCACGCATACCGGCTTGGTTGATCTGAAGACCCGCGACTGGTCGCGCGAGGTTTTCCGCGAGCTGGATATTCCAATCGAAGCCGCGCCGCCGATCATCCACGCGGGCGAAGTCGTTGGGCGTTTGCAGGGCCCGCTGGCTGTGCTTGATGCGTTTCGCGAGACGCAGCTCATCGCGCCGGCCACGCATGACACGGCCTCAGCCATCGCCGGCATTCCCGCGGACCTGAGCAAAGGCGCTTACCTCAGTACAGGCACGTGGTCGCTGCTCGGCACGCTTACGGATGTAGCGGTGACGAGCAGGCATGCCTTTGATGCGGGTTACATGAATCTGGGCGCGGCCACCGGCGATTTGCTCTTCCACTCGCTGATCAACAGCATGTGGGTGCTCAAGCAGTGCATGGATAGCTGGGCTACGGACGGCCGCGCCTGGGCGATCGAAAAGCTGGTGCAGGAGGCAGCCGCGCGCAGCACCACGGGCGTGCTCGACATGGATGCCGAAGTGCTGCTGCTCGATACCGAGATGCCGCGGCGCATCAATGGCGAGCTGCAGCGGCTTGGTTTCGATCCCATTCCCGACGTGGCCGGCAATGAGCCTCTCTTTGCGCGGGTGATCTTTGAGAGCCTGGCCGTGCGCTACGCCGCGGCTCTGGCCAATCTGGAAAAGATGCTCGGCCGCAAGATGGATCGCATCCACATGATTGGCGGGGCCACGCGCAACAAGCTGCTGGTGGAGCTGACCGAAAAGCGTACCGGCCTGCCTGTCGAGGTGGGCGAAACAGAAAGCTCCACCATCGGCAGCCTTGCCATTCAGCTTGCATCGAGCGAGTGCGGCGGACAGCCCGTCCGCCCCGAAGCTCTGCGAGGGTGGGCCAGACGGCTATGCGCCGGGTAGCTTGCCGGATTGCGCTTCCGGGGTCGGGCAAGGCTGCAGCGACTTGGTGTCCGCGGAAGTTTGTGGAGCGAGTTCGAGCAGGGATCTCAACGGCCCCGGCGCTATTCTACACGCGAATGACCTCGATGTTGGCGGCGGTGAGGGCCTCCACGTCTTCCGGGCTGATCTGACTGTCGGTGATGACCGTGTGGATGGCTGAGGCCGGCGCGATGAGCGCGAGGCTGTGGCGGTTGAACTTGGTCGAGTCGCAGACGGCCACCACGCGCACTGAAGCTTTGACCATGGCGCGATTGACGCGAGATTCCAGCAGGTTCGGCGTCATGACTCCGGTCCGGGCGTCGAAGCCATCCACGCCGAGGAAGAGAATATCGGCGCGTACCTCGCGGAGCATATCCTCCGCCAGCGGCCCGACCAGCGAGAACGAGTTTTTGCGCAGCGCGCCGCCGGTGAGGAGGATTTCAAAATCGGTGCCTGCCAGCTCGGTGGCAATGTTCAGAGCGTTGGTGATGACGGTGAGGCGCGAGAAGCGGCGCAATTCGCGGGCGATGGCCGTGGTGGTGGTGCCGGAGTCGAGCAGGACGCACATGCCTTCAGTCACCAGATCGGCGGCAGCCCTGGCGATTCGCTGCTTCTCCTTGAGCTGCTTCTGCTCCTTTTCGCGCAACGAGGGATCGAGCAGGGCGGTGCCCTGCACAGACAGCGCGCCGCCGTGGGTGCGTCTCACCAGGCCTCGCGCCGCAAGATCGTCAAGGTCCTTCCGGATGGTGATGCGAGAGATGCCGAGGTGATCGGAGAGCTCGGAGATCAGCACGCGCCCATCGCGCTGGATCTGGGCTAGGATGTGCTGGCGGCGCTCGCCGATGAGCATGTTGCTTCCATTTTTTGATTTGACCTTCATCGTTCTGGCCTCACTTGCTATCTATTTATTCTGCCTTGCGAGCTTGTCCTTGCGAAGGCTGCGCTGCAGTTGCATCGAGAATTGGCGCTGCTCTGCCTTCAATGGTTCTGCCCGGAGTGCCTTGGAGGTCGAAGACAATGACA
>JAJZVZ010000256.1 GCA_021846945.1 Acidobacteriota bacterium
CGAGGCCAGGCGATCAAAGTTGTCGCGGTAGGTGGCCTGAACGCGCTCCTGCCCCTCTTCCATCATGAAGTTCACGTAGGCGCCGCCGGCTGAATATGGGTGCAGCGCTTCCCAGTAGCGTTTACACCACATAGAGATCTTTTCGGCGTTGGCGGGATCGGGGTCTACACCCACGATCACCTCGGAGAACAGCGCTTCGCGGTGGCTATATGCGGTGTCGTTTTTGCCCACGCGTCGCGCCGCACCATTCACCGGGTAGAGGTGCATGGTCGATAGCATAGTGGGAATCGTGGGGCCGAGTTCCGCATGTCGCGCGATGGCCTCGTCGCTCAGTTCCGTGAAATTGTCAGCCCGCCAGTACCACTGCAAGCCGGGAGTAAACAGGGGATCGAAGATGCTCTGCGCAACCGGGAAGGGTACGAGCCCCACATGATCAAGGAGCGGGTTCCCCAGGCATCGTACCGGCTTGAGGGTCTCGTCCACCTTTTCCGCCGGCCCGGTGTAACACCACACAATGGCGCATACTTTCTTGAGGTGGAGATGGGCGGGAAACATCGGCGTGGGGGGCACCACCAGGAAAGCGAAAAAGCCGCCTACCTCCTCGGGAGCATCCTTGATGAAGTCGCGATAGGCCCGCAGAACAGTTTCGGCCTCTTCGAGCGGCCAGAAGGTGGGGCCGAAGTGGACCATGTCGACCGGATGCAGCCGGAACTCGAAGGAGGTGACAACTCCGAAGTTGCCGCCACCACCGCGCACGGCCCAGAAGAGGTCGGAATTCTCGCCCGGGCTGGCGGTCACAAAGCTGCCATCGGCCAGGACCATGTCCACCGCGAGCAGATTGTCGATAGTGAGACCGTATCTGCGGGTCAGGTAGCCAATCCCTCCGCCTAATGTCAGTCCGGCCACTCCGGTGGTCGAGATGAAGCCGCAGGGCGTCGCCATGCCGAAGGCGTGCGTCGCGTGATCCACGTCGCCCCAGACGCAGCCGCCCTCCACGCGGACGGTCTTCTCCGCTGGATTCACGCGGATTCCCTTCATCCGCGAGAGGTCGATGACCATGCCATCGTTACAGGTTCCCAGGCCCGCTCCGTTGTGCCCACCGCCACGAATAGCGGTGAGCAGGTTATTTTCTCTGCCGAATTGCACGGCAGCCATCACGTCGGCAACGTCCACGCTGCGGGCGATGAGTCGCGGGCGCTTATCGATCATGGCGTTGTACACTTTGCGTGCGGAATCGTATGCGGCATCTTCAGGCAAAACGAGCTGCCCTCGGAAGACGCTCTTCAATTGCTCCAGAGACTTCTGGGACATAGGATCCTCCTCATCATGAAGTGAAATTCGATGACGGTATAAACCAAGATTTCCTATGCTCGGCCCGGAATGCAGATAAACCGTGTCGTATCAGCCCAATCTTTCCGGATACGTGGTCGAAGGGATATGCCAATCCGAGGGAAAGTTCCTTTATGTTACACCCGGCCGAAACGCCGCGGAGGAGAATTTTCGGCTGGCGGCGCCCTACTCAGAACCACCATGCCAGACGGTAGCGGAGGGTTCCAGTCCGCACCTTGCCCCCTTAATCGGCCGCTATAATACGTGGGTTAAGGGATCATTTATGACGACGGCTGGTGTGGAACTGGTAGATCTCGCGGCGATCCGCGCCGCAGCGGCACGGATTGCGCCGATTGCAATGAAAACGCCGCTGGTGCGCGCACCCTTTCCGGGGGTTGCCGGTTATGGTTTTCCCAGGGAGATCTGGCTGAAGGCGGAGAGCCTGCAGCCGGTGGGGGCTTTCAAACAGCGCGGCGCGGCCAACAAGATTCTGCAACTCACGCCGGAGGAGATCCGGCGCGGCGTGATTACCTACTCCAGTGGCAATCACGCGCAGGCGGTAGCCTATGCGGCTCGGGAAGTGGGCGCAAAGGCTGTGATCGTGATGCCTTCGAACGCGCCGGCCATCAAGCGCGCGGCGACGCTGGCGCTGGGGGCAGAGATAGTCGAAGTAGGCGTGGCATCGAGCGAGCGGCTGGCCAAGGCGGAGGAACTGGTACGCAAGCACGGCTACGTGGTGATTCCTCCCTATGACGACGAGCAGATCATTGCCGGGCAGGCCACCTGCGGCCTGGAGATCGTCGAGGAACTGCCGGATGTGGACCTGGTGCTGTCGCCAGTTTCGGGTGGCGGGCTGCTCAGCGGCGTTTCGGCTGCGGTTAAGCAGATGCGGCCTCAGACGAAGGTCTACGGCGTCGAGCCGGAGCTGGCGGCCGATACAGCGGAGAGCTTTCGAACCGGCAAGATTGTCACCTGGCCGGCGGAGCTGACAAGCCGGACTATCGCCGACGGCTTGCGCACTCAGAATGTCGGGGTACGCAACTTTGCGCATATCCGCTCCTTTGTGGATGGTGTTGTTACGGTATCCGAGGCGGAGATTCGCGCCGCCATGCGGGCGATTGTGGCCACGACGCGGCTGGTGCCGGAGCCCAGCGGCGCGGTGCCGGTGGCGGCCCTGCTCTTCCACGCGGCGGAGTTGCCCGGTTACCGGAAGGCCGTGGCCGTGGTGAGTGGCGGCAATGTTGATCCGGCGCTGCTTGCCGAGGTGCTTACCGAAAGGCCAGAATAACGTCGTTGCACTAGGGCTTTCACGCTGAAGGTTCTGGAGGGTGCGAAGATGAAGCACGACGTGTGCAGAGTGAGGGCCGCGGTGGCCGGGGCTTTTTTCTCCAGTTTGGCATTGCTATGTGCCGCGCCATTCGTGCATGGTCAGAACAGGCCGGGACCGCAGAAGCTGGCCGCGGGCCCGCGCGCCACGCCGCTGCGTGTGACCTGGCTCTATATCTCGCCCTCTACCAGCGCGCAAAAAATAGATCGTGTGCAGATTGGCCGAGAGATGGTGGTGACCGAGTCAAGCGGCCCGTGGCTTCGGGTCTACGCCAACACCGACGCCGAGGAGTTGGTGGACCAGAGGGATGTTCCGGCGATGGGTGACGATTCGACGCCACCGCCGATCTCTGGCTGGATGCAGGCCAAGGGAATCGTCCAGGAGACCACGCCGGGCGGCGACCAGATCCTGATGGGCGCGGCGGCGAGCGAGGAGACGCTGGCCGCGGATCCGCACGGGCCTCTGAACGCCGCGCAAAGTGCCCGGCTGCTCTACATGCGGGCGATGGAAATGTTCCCGAACTCGCCGCTTGCGCCTGAAGCCCGATGGCGCGCCGCCGACATTCTCTGGCAGTTACAGAAGGCTGATGCCTCCACGCTGCCTTCGGCCAAGTCTCGGGACCCTTATATGCGCGAGCTGATGGATGAGACTCAGCTCAGGAAGGTCATCAAGCTCTATCCCGGTACCCGCTGGGCAGCTCTGGCTGCCTTCGACCTGATTGACAACAAGCTGTGCGGAAGCTGGCAGGGGTTGGCCAAGTGCCCAGAAAAGGAGGAGCAGGTCTATGAGAAGTATGCGGATGACTACCCCAACGGCCCGCGGACGGCGCGCGCCCTCTATGAAGCGGTCTACCGGCTGGCGGTTCTAACGAATATGTTTGCGGCCAGCAAAGATACGAAGAAAAGCGATGGAGCCCACCAATACGCCCGCAAGCTGGCGCAAACCCTGAAGGACCACTTTGCCAATTCAGATTATGCGTTGCAGGCGGAAACGCTGATATATAAATTGGATCAAGGCATCCCAGTCTACGGCATTGACCAACCATGAGCGGTTTGAACGCTCAGGAAGTCTGTGTTCAAGGAAGCTGGTTTTGGTTTTGGAGGCTCTTTGAATCCATTTTTGCAATCCACACTTTTAGGCGTTGTGGAAGGCCTGACCGAATTTCTTCCGGTGAGCTCAACGGCCCATCTGCGCATTACGGAAGCCTTCATGCACATCCCGCTGAAGGATGCGTTCTGGGAGATGTATTCGATTGTGATCCAGATTGGCGCCATTTTAGCGCTGTTGCTCTTGTACTTGGAGCGCATCGTGGGGTTTCTGCGCACGTTTCCCAGAGGCGAAGGCGGCGATCGCACCTGGCTCAATCACCCAATTGCGCTCACGCTGATTGCTTTTGCCTGCACCTCGGCTCCGGCTCTGTTGCTGCGTAAATGGAGTGAAAAGAATCTGGACAGCCTGAGGGCAATGGCCTGGGCGCTGATCGTTGGCGGCATCGTCATGTGGGCGGTGGATGTCTGGTCGGATCGTCAGGATCCGGAAACCCGAGATGTGGAAGAGATGAGCTTGTTGCAGTCGATCTGGGTGGGCCTGTGCCAGACATTTTCCGCGGTCTTTCCCGGCGTCTCACGCTCGATGTCGACGATTGCCGCCGGTCAGACCGCCGGAATGACGCGTCCGGCCGCGCTGGAATTCAGCTTTCTACTCTCAATCCCTACCATGATCGCCGCTACCGGCTGGGACTTCGTCAAGGAGGTTCACGGCAAGGTAGGGGCCGCTGGAATCGCTTCGGGACAGGTGGTCATGAATCCGGAGAGGTGGGGCGTGCTGCTGCTTGGTACTGTGGTTTCGTTCATCGTTGCCTACGGCGTGGTGGAGTGGTTCCTCTTCTGGGTGCGCAGGCATGGCTTTGTGCCCTTCGCCGTGTATCGCATCCTGCTGGGCGGTTGGCTGCTGTTCTGGGGAGCGAAGTACATCGGGGGCTGAAGCCTGTGCTGGAGTCTCTTCGCTGTTTCTCGCCTGCATATGCTCATCCGCCTTGAACCCGTGGATCGATCGCAGCCTGAATATTGACGGGAACAGACCAAGCGAGTCTTTTCTGCCGAGCGCCATTTACCCGGAAGCCTTTCCACGCAACGGCCCGTCGGTAATGAGGCTTAAGCGGACCCTGGATGGGGGTTTACAGCAAGGTTCCTCTTGAGCGGTTTTACCCGGATTCGGTTCTACGGGCGCTGATAATAGGAATTGCTCTGGGATTTTCCTCCGCGCCATTGGTCGCGGCAGAAGGTTTTGCCGTGCCCGGTGAGCGGATATGCCCAACATGAAGTCGATTCGGATTGCTTTATCGCCGACCCGAAATCGCCCTGTGAACATCTTTCTAGGGCTGATGCTGGCGCTCGTCTCGTTGCTTCTTTTCGTCGCGATGGCTACGTATCACGCCTCCGACCCCTCGTTTAACACTGCGGTAGATCCGGCGCTCGCCCACGCTGCGCGCAACTGGATCGGGATCTTCGGCGCGTATTTGAGCGACTTACTGCTGCAATCGCTTGGCATCACCGCCTTTTTGCTGCCGCTGTGGACGGGGGCCATCGCCTGGTCGTGGATGCGCTCCCGCGCGAGCGGCCCCGCGCTGCTGCGCGGCGCCGGTATGGTGCTTGCGCTGGTTTTTCTACCCGCGCTCTTTGGCCTGCTGCCATGGCATTGGCGCTGGCTCCATGTGCTGCCCATCGAGGGTGTCACGGGCCGGCTGATGGCGGGGCTCCTCGTGGGTTACTTGAATGTGCAAGGCGCCTGGATCGTGGCTATTGTTCTAGCAATGACCGGGGTCTACTTTGCTTCCGCATTGAGTATCAACGGGCTGAAAGAAGAGATCGAAGACCG
>JAJZVZ010000257.1 GCA_021846945.1 Acidobacteriota bacterium
AACTCCCGGAGTCAACTACGTTCAAGGAGGACAGAACATCCCCACCGGCGGCACTTCCATCCGCGCCAGCGCAGTTAATGTGGATGTGAATGGACTTTCGCCTTCATGGACAGGATGGTATCTTGATGGCGCCAATATCACTGAATTCCAACTGGGTGGCACAATCATTCAGCCGAATGTGGATGCTCTTCAGGAATTCAAGGTCGAGTCAAGCAACATGGGCGCTGACTATGGGCACAGTCCCACTATCATCAATGCAACCCTGAAGAGCGGAACCAATCAGTTTCATGGAGCGCTGTATGAGTTCGTGCGTAATAATTCGTTCGATGCCGCCAATTACTTTTTCACACCGCCCATCGGTACGCAAACATGGAAGCACAAGACGGACGCAAGTTGAGTTTCGAGGCGCAGCAGGATCGCCGGCGACAGGTAATTCGCTCCTTCAGGCGCAGCGTCAAGCAGCGTCAGATAGCCCGCGATCAGGGGTTGAGCTACTCGTCTATGCCGCGTGACAGTATTTTGTTGCCGGATCAATACCCCTGCTGTCTCTCTCACATCAGCCGCAGCGCATCCACGTCCACCACCAGGTTTCGCCGTGGTACACCTGCCTCTGCCGCGTGCACCAGCATGCCGCGTAGAGCCGCATTCAGCGCGCTTCGCGACGCGGCCTTCAGAATCAGGTGAAATCGGTAGACGCCTTTGATGCGCGCGATCGGCGCCGTACACGGGCCTAAGACGCGCACTCCCGCGGGTGCGGTCTTCTGAAACCACTTGCCTAAGATGGCCGACCATCCTACCGCCTCTTCCAGCGTGGCCGACTGCACCAGTACGTTCGCCAGCACGCCGAAGGGCGGATAGTGCATCCAGCGCCGGTACTTCAGCTCGCGTTCCGCAAAGGCGCCGTAGTCGTGCGCGGCCGCCGATTGAACTGCGTAGTGATCCGGATAGTACGTCTGCACCACCACGCGCCCGGGCAACTCGCCGCGCCCGGCGCGCCCGGAAACCTGCGTCATCAGTTGGAAGACGCGCTCGGCCGCGCGGAAGTCCGGCAGTGAAAGCGCATGATCGCAGCCCACCACGCCGACCAGGGTGATGCCATGAATATCGTGGCCCTTGGCGATCATTTGCGTGCCCACCAGCAGGTTGATCTCGCCGGAGTGCAAGCGCGCCAACAGCCGCTCCAGATCATGCCGCCCGCGTACCGTATCGCGATCCATACGCCCGATGCGCGCGCCGGGGAAGATCTCCGCCAGCCGCTCCTCGCCCTGCTGCGAGCCCGCCCCAAGATAGTAAAGATGCTCGCTGTCGCACTTGGGGCAGCGTGCCGGCACGGTGCGGCGAAAGCCGCAATAATGGCACTCCAGTCGCTGTCCGGCATGCGCCAGACCCGACTCGTCTGTCGTTGGCTTATGGTGCGTCAGCGCGATGGCGCAATTCTGGCACTCCAGCTTTTCGCCGCAGGCGCGGCAGATCACGGCAAATGAATACCCGCGCCGGTTGAGCAGGATCAGCGCCTGCTCGCCGCGTTCCAGCACGGTTTTGGTCTGCTCAATCAGCGACCGCGAAAAAAGCTGATCCTGCCCGGTCTCCTGAAACTCGCGCCGCATGTCCACAAGCTCCACCTCGGGCAGCGGCCGGTTCATTACGCGTTCTCTCAGCTCGATGCGCGCATACTTGCCCCGCCCCGCGTTCTGCCAGCTCTCCAGCGAAGGCGTTGCCGAGCCCAGCACCACCACCGCTCCGGCCAGCTTTGCCCGCATTACGGCCACATCGCGCGCGTTGTAGCGCGGCGTCTCCTCCTGCTTGTAGCTCTGGTCGTGCTCTTCGTCCACCAGAATGAGTCCCAGGTTCGGCGCCGGCGCAAAGATCGCCGAGCGCGTCCCGACAACAATCGGCGCCTCGCCCCGCCGGATGCGCCGCCACTGTTCGCTGCGTTCCTCCGGTGTCAGCGCGGAGTGCAGCAGCGCCACCTTCTGCCCGAAGGCCGCATCCAGCAGCCCCGCCGTTTGCGGGGTCAGCCCGATCTCGGGCACCAGCAGGATCGCCGTCATCCCGCGGTCGAGCGCCTGCTGCATCGCTGCCAGGTAAACGGCCGTCTTGCCCGAACCGGTTACTCCATACAGCAGGAAGGCGCGGAACGCCCCCAACGCGCCGGTCAGCGTCGCCAGCGCCCCATCCTGCGCGGCGTTCAGCCGGAAGGGCACAGCGGCCGGTCTCAGCCCACCCAGATGAAAGGCCGCCGGCCGCTCGTCGATGCGCACCAGCCCGCGCCGCACCAGCGTCTGCAGCGTCGAAGAGGGCAGCTCCCGGCGCCGCAACTCGGCCAGGGCCAGCTCGCCGCCGCACGCCGCCAGTTCCGCCAGAATGGTCTGTTGTTTTTCGGTCAGCGCAGGCAGGCGCATCTCGGGAATCAGCACGGCAAAGCGCTCCGTGCGCCGCGCGTCGCGTTCGGCCGCTGCCGTTTCCCGGGCAATCCACTTCTTGCGCACCATCCCGGCAAGTACCGGAAGCGATGCCGCTGTCGCTGTACGCAGCGTCGAGACTCTCACCGGCTCGCCCGACGCCAGCCGCGCCAGGACGCGCCTCTCCATCTCCAGTTCTTCTTTGGAGAGCTTCCCGCGCCGCTTGCCGGATGCCCCATCCTTTTCAAGTAGTTTGTGAAAAGGGTGGGGATCAAATGACGTCTCCCCATCGACGGTATTCGCCAGCACGTCCCGGCCCAGGTCGGTCAGCCGGTAGTAAACCGTCCGCCGCACTTCAGCCATCAGCGGAAGCATGGCGCGCAGCACCTCGCCCAGCGGCGCAATGTAATACTGCGCCATCCACTCGGCCAGCTCCAGCAGATGCGGGCTCAGGAGCGGCTCCTCATCGAGCACCGCCTCGATGTAGCGCACCTCAAACTCCGGCTGCTTCACATCGACTGCTGTGACCACGCCGATCAGTTTCTCGTTGCGAAACGGTGCAATCACGCGCGCCCCGCGCTGCGCCATCTGTTCCTCGCGCAACGCGTACGTAAACGTCTGGTCCAGGGGCACAGGCAAAGCGACTTCGCAACAGGAGGGCATAAGGGGCAAGAATCAGTGTAGGGGATCGGGCTGCGCACCCGGGACTGGAGTCTCTGGCAGACGCACTTTCCCAAGGCCGAGGCAAGGTGAAATACTCGCCGCATGAAAATCATCCGAGTTTCAGCCGTCGGGGCCGCTTTCATTTTCTTTGCGCTTGCGGTTGGCGCGGCGCAGCAAGCTCCGGCAAAGTCCGCAGCTGATCCTCTGCATGCCTGGGTTGTCGCCAAAACGCCAGACGCCCTCGAAGCCTGGATCAACCAGCGTTTGGCCGCCGAGAAGGCGGACATCGCAAAGCTGACCGCCGTCACTGGCCCGCGTACCGTCGAGAATACTCTGCGCCCCTACGACGACGCCCAGAACGAGCTGGCCATCGCCGGCAACAACGCATACCTGATGTATTCGCTGGCCGACACGGCCGCCCTGCGCGATAAGGGCCAGGCGCTCACGGCCGTGGTCTCGCAGGCGGCCACCGAGCTGAGTCTCGATCGCCGGGTCTACGATGCGCTCGTCGCCGTCCCGCTCCCGCAGCACGATTCCGCCACCCGCCACTACATCGAGCGCACGCTCCTTGAATACCGCCTCGCCGGGGTGGACAAGGATGCGGCCACCCGCGCCAAGATTCGCGCTCTCCAGGACCGGATCACGAAGGTCATGCTCAGCTTCGGCCGCAACATCGCTGACGGCACCCTCAAGATCACGGCTACGCGCACCGAGCTTGACGGTCTGCCCGCCGACTACATCGCGCTGCACAAGCCGGACGCGCATGGCGTCTACACCCTCACCACCAACATGCCCGATGTTTTCCCCGTGCTCAACTTCGCCCAGAGCGCCGAACTGCGCCGCAGAATGTACGTGGCCTACATGAGCCGCGCCTATCCGCAGAACTCTCCGGTGCTGCGCGACCTGTTGGAAGCGCGCCAGGAGCTGGCCACTACGCTCGGCTACAAACACTATGCCGACCTGGCGACAGCCGACCAGATGATCGGTTCGGCTGCCAACGTGCAGCATCTCATCGACCAGATTGACCAGGTTTCGCGTCCCGCCGCGCACCGCGAGTACGAAGAGCTGCTCGCCTTTGCGCAGCAGGGCCATCCTGCTCTCACCGCCATCAGCCAGTCCGACGCGCGCTACTGGATGGAGCAGTACCGGCGCGCAAAGTACGGCTTCAATGCCCAGGACGTGCGCCCGTATTTTCCCTACGTCGAAGTGCAGGCAGGCATCCTCAAGACCGCAGCCCGCCTCTTCCACGTCTCCTTCAAACCTGTCACGAGCACCGTGGTGTGGGATCCCTCCGTCAGCACCTTCGATGTCTATGATGCCGCTCCCGGCGATGCAGGCAGGCGTCTGGGCCGCATCTATCTCGACATGCACCCGCGGCAGGGCAAGGACAAGTGGTTCTCCTCCGGCCCCGTCGTTCCCGGCATGCGCGGACGCCAAATGCCCGAAGGCATGCTCGTCTGCAACTTCCCGGGAGGTAAACCTGGTGATCCGGGCCTGATGGAATACAGCGACGTGGTAACTTTCTTCCACGAGTTCGGCCACCTCATGCATCACGTTCTCGGCGGCCAGGGCGAGTGGTCCGGGCAGGGTGGCTTCGACGTCGAAGGCGATTTTGTTGAAGCTCCCTCGCAGATGCTTGAAGAGATGTTTCACGACCCGGCGATCCTGCAATCCTTTGCCCGCAACTACAAGACCGGCGCCGTCATTCCCGCCAGCCTGATTGCCAAAATGAACGCCGCCAGCGCCTACGGCCGCGCCTATTGGCTACAGAGCCAGATCATGTACTCTTCCTACTCGCTCCAATTGCACAATGAGGCGCCGCCCAGCATCCACTTCGACGCACTGTGGCGGGAGGATGAAGCGCATTTCAGCCCCTTTGCACCCGTCCCGGGAACGCACTTTTTCGCGAGCTTCACCCACCTGCAAGGCTACGCATCAAATTACTACACCTACGTGCTCGACAAGGTGATTGCGCTCGACTTCTTTGCGCAGTTCGACAAGCACAACCTGCTCGACGGCCCCACGGCCATGCGCTACCGGCGCACCGTGCTTGAACCCGGCGCGAGCGAACCGGCCACCGAGTTGGTCAAGAACTTTCTCGGCCGCCCCCAGAACATGGATGCCCTCAAGGCCTGGATGGACCAGGAATTCCAGAATCCGCCAGCCGCGGCGCAGTAGTGGAGTCCACGGGCGGCGAGCGCGCACGCGTATCGCCGCCGCGGCGTTACAATTCATTTCTGATGACACTTAAACGCGCCGCCAAGCCCGTCGCCACCGCTTCCCGTGCCAAGCGTTCTCCCGTTACTCTCGCCATTGACATTGGCGGCTCCGGTCTCAAGGCCATGCTCCTCGATCCTGCCGGCAAACCGCTGAGCGAGCGCGAGCGCGT
>JAJZVZ010000258.1 GCA_021846945.1 Acidobacteriota bacterium
AACACCCGGCGTATCCGCCCCGACTGACCACAATAGTCGCTGTTCTCCGAAATCACGGTGACCGTACATCCGCAATATGCAACATACGGCGCTGTCTGTTCTGGGCTTAAAAGGCACGATGTCGGAAGCAGAACTTCATATCCTGCGCGCCCGGCTTGATGGCGGAATCCGTAACAAGGCCGCGCGGGGCGAACTGCGCCGTGGTCTGCCTGTGGGTTTTGTGTGGGGCGAGGAGGACGGTGAAGTTCGCTTTCAACCCGACGAAGCCGTGGTCGGCGCCCTTCACACGGTGTTCTCGAAGTTCACGGAACTGGGATCGGCCCGCAAGGTCTGGCTCTGGTTCCGTTCCGAGGGACTTTCCTTCCCGCTGCGAGCCACCATGAACAGCCAGATCCGGTGGGTTGCTCCTACGTATACCGCCATCCATAATGTGCTCACCAATCCGGTGTATGCTGGCGCATATGCTTACGGTAAGTGCCGCCATGAGCGTTATGTCGATGAACAGGGCAGGTTCCGCAGACGAACTCGTCATCTCCCCCTGGCCGAGTGGGCGGTGCTTCTTCCAGATCACCATCCAGGGTTCATCGACTGGGCTACCTACCAAGCCAACCAGAACCGTATCGACGCCAACGTTCATCCCCAACCTCACCAGGCAGGCGGCGCAGTGAGAGAAGGCGCTGCACTGCTTCAAGGTCTTGCCATCTGCGGCAAGTGCGGCCGCCATCTGCACACTCACTATAGCGGCAGAAATGCCTCGCCAGGTTATCACTGCTCAGGCAAAGACATCGTCCAGGGACGGGGCGTTTACTGTCTCAACGTCGGCGGTGTCCAGATCGATCAAGCGGTAGCGGATGCGTTTTTGAAAGCGTTGACGCCGGCTGCTGTGGAAGCTACCGAACAGGCTATGCGGCAGATGGAAGCGGACCACGATGCGGCGCTCGGGCAATGGCGCCTGGCGGTAGAACGAGCGCGCTATGAGGCCGAACGCGCCGAACGCCAATATCGCGCGGTGGAACCGGAAAACAGGCTAGTGGCGCGCGGGCTGGAAACCGAATGGGAGAAACGGCTGCGTGAGCTCACGGCGGCTGAGGCAGAGTTCGAGCGCCGGCAGCAACAGCGTCCTCGCACGCTCAGCACGGAAGAGAAAGCCAGGGTCCGCGCTCTCGGTTCCGATCTGCGCAAAGTCTGGACGGCGCCCACCACCACGGATCGTGATCGGAAGGAGCTTTTGCGCACGCTGCTGGAAGAGGTGATCGTGGTTGTCGATCGCCCCGAACACCGGGCCCATCTGACGCTGCGCTGGCGAGGTGGCGAGCTTACCGAGATCGATCTTCCTCTGCCGCGCTCCCTGCCACGCGGTCTGCGCACCAGCGAAGACACGATCTCGCTGTTGCCCCGTCTGGCAGCTCTCTATCCCGACGAAGTCATCGCCGGCATACTGAATCGTCAGGGACGCAAGACAGCGACCGGGGAACGCTTCACCGCCAATCAGGTCGGCAATCTGCGACGTTATCGCGGCATCCCTCGTTTTCAGCCACCGGCGCAGCCTCCGCAAGGCGAAGTCGTCCCTATCTGCAAGGCCGCGAAGATCCTGGGAATGAATACATCCACCATCCATCGCTGGCTGGCAGAAGGCTTCATCGCCGGTGAACAGGTCACTCCTGGCGCACCATGGCAAATCCGCATCACCGAAGAACTGCGATCGCGAATCGTCGAGCAGGCCCCACCAGAGTATCTGCCCATGCTGGAAGCAACCATGAAACTCGGCGTCTCGCGCCAGACGGTGTTGCAGCGTGTAAAGCGTGGCGACCTCGAAGCCATGCTTGTGACAAGCGGACGGCGTAAGGGCTTGAGAATCAGAGTTATGGATGATCAACCGAGGCTATTTGCAACTACTTCATAAGTCTGGGGGCAATATGGAGATGGATCCAACAGACCCTTGATGTCAAACTCTAGAACCCAGTCGTATTTCCAACACCGCTCGCGCGTAACACCCACAGCATCCAGCGCCGATTTGTTCGGTCTGTAGCCATAGGAGTCTGGAAGAAATACGCTGTCTAGTTTTGGTTCAATGGCTTGCTTGACCACCATCTGCGCCACTCTATCCGCTACAGTGGGCACACCCAAAATCCGTTGGCCTCCAGACTTCTTTGGAATGGAGACGGCGCGCACCGGCGGCGGAAAGTAGCTTCCTGAGCTCATCCGATTCCAAATCTTGAAGAGATTGTTCTTCAAGTCGGTTTCAAACTGCTCGATCGTCTGACCATCCACACCGGCCGCGCCTCCATTGGATTTGACCGCTTTAAAAGCTTCGTACACTAGCATCTTGTCAATGTTGAACGGCTTGTCTGTCGCACGCATCTAGGTCCTCCTGTTACCAGTTGCTTCGGCCGTACGACCACCTGATCCGATCCCTTCGCTCCAGCCCCATTACGAGCCTTCATCGCTACTTCGAATCGGTCCGCCCCAGTGCTCCGCATCGGTACGCTCGCCTCACGGTTTCCGCCGCTTGTGCTTCTCCCTTGTCATCGGAACGACTGGTTCCTGCAGTTCCGCGTAACAGCCTGCATCCGCTTCACGCCCCCTCTACGCCGGTCGCCGTCCGCCCAGTCATCAGGCACCTAACGGACTTGTCCCAGGTGGGCTACACGCTCCTGGTTTTGACGACTCTTGATTTCTTAACGACGCGTCATCGTAGGGTTCACTTCCGTTCGTCTCTCGGATACTTACCTGCACAAATTTTCTCGCGCTTTTGCTCCAACGCTCACCACCACGGCTCTTTACCGCAGCAGCTTGGAGTGGTTTGAGACCTGCTCCTGAAAGCCGATCCCGAGGGGCCGTCCCTCATCTATCACGCAGCTTGTCCACACGGTTGTTTAGTTCATGTTGAACTCCCTTTCCGCGTGCTTCTGCAGCACACTGTAACCCAAGAAATCGAACTTCTCGTCCGGCAGCTTCGCCACCCGCGTCTTAGTCTCGTTCACCGTCAGCTTCAGCCTTGTCATCATGACCCGCATCGTAGCCAGAGCCTCTTCCGCTCTGCCCCGACAGCAGATCACTAGGTCATCGGCATAATTGACGATGCACGCCCCGAGACGCTTCTCGTGCCCCAGTGTCTTCCATCCAAGCACGAACCGACGCATGTAAAGGTTACTGAGCAATGGGCTGATCGGAGACCCCTGAGGGGACCCTCGACCTTCATCCCGGTTGCGCGTATTCCGATGCTTCCTTCCCCGCTCGTCCGTCTCTTCGGCCGGCGCGGTCAGCCACATCCTGATCAGATGAAGCATGGCGCCATCGACGACCCGGCGAGCTACCGACTTTAAAAGCTCGGCATGAGGAAGAGTATCGAAATAGGCGGATAAATCCGCGTCAACAATTTCCACATGTCCGGTGTTGATCAGCTTGTGGACGTGTCTTACTGCGTCCAATGCGCTGTGGTCGCGACGATAGGCATACTGTTCCGGTGGTAGATCGGCCTCAAAGATGGGGTCGAGCACCAAAACCGCCGCCATCATCACTGCTCGATCCCTGATGGCAGGCACGCCCAACGTACGCTGCGTTTTCCCGTCTGGCTTCGGTATGTACACCCGCCGCACAGGAAGTGGTTGATAGGTCCGGCTTCTCAGCTCTTGCGTCAGTTCGTCCAACCATCTCTCTACGCCGTAGGCCGCGATGTCCTCGAACGTCTGATTGTCAACACCGGCTGCGCCGCCGTTGGCTTTGCAGCAGGCATAGGCAAAACTCAATACGTCCTTGCGGAACACCTTGTCATACAGTGCATAGAAGCGAAAGTCAGGCGATTTCTTCGCTTTGTCGTGTAACGCTGTCTGTAACTTCTGAACGCTTTCTGGAGTTGCTAGGCTCATCGCCAATCCCTCTGTCCTCGTCACTTCTTGCGTTGGTTTCCAACTAAGGCCCCTTCCCTCCTCCGGAATTACCCGGAATCATCGGTATTACGAGCCTCTCCGCCACCCCACACGGCCCGGCCTGGCTCTCGCGAGTTGCCGGTTGATCCTGACCACGAATCACCGCTGGGGCTTCCCGTGTTGCGTCTGAACCCCACTTGTCTGCATGCTGTCGCCAATACCCCGGCAGGACTGGTTAGATCGTCCGCTCGTACTCTCTTCCCAGCTTCGGCCTTCCCTCGATTCACGGCGTGTCGGCTCCTGCATTTGACGTTTCGAGGCCTATTCGGCGTTTACTCACATTACGGCCTGCAGACTCGCCAAGTCGCCTAAGCGACCCTCTTCACCGGAGGCTCCAGCCGCTTCGTTACCTCCACGGCTGCTCCGATTGCTACCGGGTGGAGCGAACCAGTTCCCGGGTGGGATTTGCACCCACTGTGATTCAGCGCCTTTTCACGGCGCACGTGGAACTTGTCATAGATGATGCGGCAGTTGGGCAACCACTGCTCGATGCTCTGCTTGAACGGTTCCCACATATCGACGCAGGCAGCCTGTACTGCGCTGCGTTGAAAGGGGCTCAGTTGCTTGGCGAAGAACTCGTCGAGCGTTTCCTTCTTCCGCTCGGCGCCGAACCAGAGAGGCTCGGCGGTCTTCAGGTTGCTCACCACGGTGATGAACTTCTGCTTCTTGCCCATAAAGATCTCGTCCACACCCATCTGCCGCAGGGCCGACTTGCGCCGCGTCGCGGCCCAGCGCTGGAGATACCGCTGATCGATGGCTCGCACCGTACTGGCCGCCAGACCAAACTGCCGCGCTACCCGACTGGCGGCCGCGCTCTCGCAGGCCTGCCCGACCGCATCTTCAAAACGCTGGCTGAACGGCGCCTTGGAAGGCAGATGCGAAACTTTTTCCGCCTTCACTCCGCAATCCGGGCAGCGCACCCGATACAACTCCACGACCACCGTGGTCAGATACTCGAAGCACGGCAGGTCGCGCACTTCCCGCTCATAGCTGGCTACAATTTCGCCCGTTGGCTTGCCGCACCCAGAACAGACCAGCAACTTGTTGGCCCGCTTACGCCGAACCCAAAGCTTCAGTCTCTTGCCAGGCTCATCAATCTCATGCCGGTACACCTTGTAGCCCGGCCACCCCAATACCCGCGTCCAATCGTTGTCGCGCATCGGGAGGAGAATAGCCGATTCCGGCACTCATGCAAAATCCACGAAAATCACGCCCTCTTACAGATTCTTGCGCAGAGCCATATTTTCGGTGGATTGGCAGATAACTCCGCAAGCCTGGCTCTGAAGAACTGTCTAGTTCCGATACACAGATTGTCATCCTTTCTTATTTCAGTTTCGACGCTGGCGGTTGCGGCATGGTCACCACTACGGGATTATAAAGATTCATATTGTTAAACACTTCGTCTTCCACTATGGAATTGCAGGCATATGTAAATGTCAGTGATCCGGTCGACTCCAGTTCAGGATGCTCCTTATCGGCATAGCAAAAAACATTTGGCGTGTAATTCGGATTACCGCTTTT
>JAJZVZ010000259.1 GCA_021846945.1 Acidobacteriota bacterium
CTGCCGCTGTGAGCCCCTTGCGCTGCGAGGCGGCTGGTTTGGCGACGGCGGCCGGTGCTTGGCGAGGTGAGCTCTTTGCTGCCGCGCTAGCCGCCGCCTTCTTCGGCTTGCTTGCGGCAGACTCTTTGCTTTTGGTTGCGCCGATCTTTTTGCTCTTGCCGCGCGGCGCCGGAATGCTCTGCCGGGCATCGGCTGCCGGGACGTCGCTCTCCAGTTCGATGCCGAAGACATCGGCCAACTGGTCGCCGGCGATGACCTTCTTCCCGCGGGCTCCAGTCTCCGGCGCTTTGCGTCCTGCCTCGGCGATCAGCTCCAGATGGTCCACCTGCCGTAGCTTGAACAGAAGGTCGGGTTGATGGTCGAGACGATTGCCCACGCCATATAAGGTGGCGGCGAGGTGCTTGCACATGCCCGCCCAGTCCGGACAGGAGCAGGACATCTCAATTTCGGTCGGCGCGGGAAAGAGGCCATTCTCCCGGCTGGTTACCACGGCCATGACGCTGGAAGAGAGCCGGCCCTGCAAAAGCTCGACGATGGAGCCGATCCCGGCCCCGCACTGCTGCTTGAGCCGCTTCCAGCGCACAGCGTCCAGCGGCCCAATCTGGATGACGATGCGGTAGAGCCGCGAGCCGCTGACCATGGAAGTAATCTTGCCCGGCTCGATCTGCAGATCGACCACCGAGCCATTGCGCACGTAGGTTCGGCCGCGGGGCAGACGATTCTCAAAATCGCTGTACGATTCCAGGTTGTCACACCAGGCCTTGCCCCAGAAAGTAGTAGCGATGGCGCGGCCAGCGGTCTCGACCGGCGATACCTGCTTGCCCTTGGCCGCCAGCCGCTGAACTGCGCGCAGCGCATTGGCCCTCCGCCGCGCCACGGGAACATACGGACGAAAACCCCATCCACCACCCCAGCCCATCGCAATCCTCGCTAACCATGTTTGTACAGCAGCGCTCTCGGCGGCCCTGAGGAAAATCCCACAGAAACTCGGTTGCCGCGGAAGTCCAATCCTTGCAAACGGGGTGGGTTTTCGCGGTCCGGGAAAGCCCGGAGTCCACCGACGCTCTCATCGCCGCTCGTCCTGAAGCCATGCCGGCGTAGAAGCCATCGTGGGAACTCCGGTGGTGGAGACGGCTTGGACGCAAACGCTATTGCTCCGTCGCACGGTTGACATCGAGCGCCACAAAACGCAGCAACTCGGCGTTGCTCATCTCGGTCAGCAGCGCCTCGCCGCCGCCGTCGAGCAGATCGCGCGCCAGGGCAGTCTTTTGCGCGATCAACGCGTCGATCTTCTCCTCGGCCGTGCCGCGGCAGATGAACTTATGCACCAGAACATTCCGCTTCTGGCCGATGCGAAAGGCGCGGTCCGTGGCCTGATTTTCGACGGCGGGATTCCACCAGCGGTCGAAGTGAATCACATGCGAGGCCGCGGTCAGATTCAGCCCCGTGCCGCCTGCCTTGAGCGAAAGAACAAAGAACGGCGGCCCATCGTCCTGTTGAAACGCCTCCACCAACTCGCGCCGCTTGCCAACGGCGGTCTGGCCGTGCAGGATCAGCCCCGGCCGTCCGAAGATGCGCGTCAGAAAACCCGCCAGCGGAGCCGTTATCTCGCGAAATTGAGTGAAGATCAGCGCCTTCTCCTGCCGCTCCGCCAGCTCCTCACAGATCTCTTTGAGCCGCGCAAATTTTCCGCTCTCTTCCTCTGCATAGCTGTTGTCGCCGGTCCACTGCGACGGGTGGTTGCAGATCTGTTTGAGCCGCATCAGCGAGGCCAGCACGATGCCGCGCCGCTGGATGCCGTCGGCCCCATCGACGGCGGCGGCCAGTTCGCGCACCGCCTGCTCGTAGAGCGCAGCCTGTCGCCGGCTCAATCCGCACCAGGCGTTCACCTCGGACTTTTCCGGCAGATCGGCGATCACGCGCTTGTCGGTCTTGAGGCGGCGCAGGATATACGGCCGCACCAGCGTGCGCAGCGGTGCATAAGGATTTGCGCTCCCTGAAGAGCCGGTCTTTGCTTGGCTTGGCTTGTAAGCTCCTGCGGCCATCTGCTTCGCCAGGCGGCCAAAGGCCTTGGCGCTGCCCAGCAGCCCGGGATTGAGGAAGTCGAAGAGAGACCAGAGATCGGAGAGACGATTCTCGACCGGCGTGCCGGTCAACGCGATGCGGCCCTCGGCGCGGAGCTCCTTCACTGCGCGGCTCTGGCGCGTGCCCGCGTTGCGGATCGCCTGCGCTTCGTCGAGGATCACAAACCTCCAGTCGCGGCTGCGCAGCCACTCCAGCCGGGTGAGCATGGTGTAGGTGGTGATGATCAGATCGCAAGCTTGGGTTGCGTCGCTAGCCTCGGTGACGCCCTCTGAAGGATGCGCAATAAGCGTTGTCAGCGAGGGTGCAAAGCGCTCGATCTCCGCCTTCCAGTTGGCGACGAGCGAGGCCGGAACCACCAGCAGGCTGGGCTTGCGCGTCTCCTGCGCTTCCTGCTTCTGATGCAGCAACAGCGCAATCACCTGCACCGTTTTGCCCAGGCCCATGTCGTCGGCAAGACACGCGCCCAGGCCAAGCCGGGTGAGAAATCGGAGCCAGTGGACTCCAGTCTTCTGATACGGCCGCAGGGCGCCGCGCAACCCCCCCGGAAGCTCGTCGTGTCCCGCATCCGGCGAACGCAGCTCGCCGAGCAACCGCTCCAGGTCGCCGGCGGCGGAGATCCCGGTCCACGCGCGCGCCGCCGCGGAGGGTTCCTCGCCCGCATCGTGCCCCAGCGTGACGCCGGCCAGCAGACGCATCCCTTCAAAGAAGGTGAGGCCGCCGTTGCGGGCCTCGCGCTCGACTCGGTTCCACTGCCGCAGCGCTTCCGTCAGTTGCTCCCGGTCGACCTCGACCCATTTGCCGCGCAAGAGAACCAGACCACTCTCCGAGCTGAGGAGCTGCTCAATCTCCCGCTCATCGAGCGTCTCCCCATCCAGCACCGTTCGCACCGAAAAGTTCAGCAGCGCATCCACGCCGAGCTTTCCCTTCAACTGCTCGCCGATCCTTACGCTCACCACCGGACGCGGCGGATGCGTTGCCTTCCACCAATCGGGCACGCGGACGATCAAACCGCTGGATTCCAGCGCCGGTATGGACTGCAAAAAGTGATAGGCTTCGCGCGGCGTCCAGGCTAACGGCTGATAGATCTCTCCCGAGTCCGCCAGTTCTTTCACCCAGGCGACGGATTCGGCTGCCTGCTGAATCGGTTGCAGCAGAGCCAGCAGCGCCGACCGGTTTCTCGCTCCCGCGTATTCCTCCAGCGCGCGGCCCAGCGGCAGATGCTGGGCTTTGCCCTGTGCGGAGAGACGCGTGGCATACGTGGCAAGAAAGGCAAATGGAAGCTCCGGATCCCGTTTGTTCTCGGCCAGATGAAAGCTCACGCGCCCCACGGTTCGCCAGGCGGGATTGAGCTGGTGCAAAAACTCTCGAGCGTTGCCTCCAGAGGCGCTCGCCTGCCGGCGCACCAGGCTGTCCAGCTCCTGCCACCACGCCACAAGGTGTTCCGGGCTCAGATACTCCAGGCCGCGCATGGGCGGCGCCTGCAAGGCCGCTGCCGTAAACTCTTCCGTGGCAGGCGCAGGCAATCTGGGCAATTCCTCGGCGCCGGAGATCTCCGGCGCATGACAAAGAGCCGTCAGATAACGGCAGGCGAACTCACGCGCCCAGGCGAACTCCGGCCGCAGCGGCGACGTAAGTTCCCGGGAGCCCAGTTCGAGCAGCCCATGCGCCTGCGACTCCGAGAATGCCCGCCGAACCCGCTCGGGCCAGGAGCCCCCCAGCCGTTCAACCTCGGAGTCTGCGTCGAGAACAAACAACCGCCCATGGGGAGAAATTGAAAGCGAAATACTCACTTCCATCACCTTAACCAATCCGCGCCTCAGCGCGAAACAAAGGCCGCCTCATGTCGATTTGCGGCACGGCGCGAAAATCATACGCCTTCACCTCCAAGAGCAGGTGGACAGCCTGACGCAATCGATCCTCCCTCATGCCTTTCATGGCGAGCCGTTCTCTACCGAAGCCAAATTCGCCGTGCGGCGGCGAAGGCGGCAAGCGCGCAGGCGCTACTTCGAAGGGGCGAGGCAGGCGCAAAGAACGCGCAACAGGGCGCCGTGCGGGGTTGAGCGCAGGCGCTCGGCCTTTTCGGCGCAGACGAGCGCCTGGCGGAAATCGCCCTCGCCGAGCATCTCTCGCGCGCGCTGCCGCAGGCGAAAGGCGCGCGCCGAGAGCAAAAGCAGGGGGCTGAGATCGACGCCGCAGCGCGAACAGATCTCCGTGCCGCGGAAGCGCGCTCGGCAGACGGGACAGACTACCGGCGCGGAGGCTTCCGGGAGCGCGGCGGCCAGGCGGACTGTGGCCACGCCTTTTTCTGGGCGCTCTTCCGCTGTGGTTCCATGGCTCGTCGCCGGTCCAACCGGCGTCTCCTCCCGCGGTGGAGAATCTGCGGGAGTCGCGGTGGATGTTGCCGCGGCTGCTGCGGAAGGCGGTCCCGCACTCATGGACGGCCCTCGACGAAGAACAGAAGTTCGCGCAGGCTCTCCGTCGACTCCTTGAGCGCCTGCGCGTCTCCGGCTTCGAGCGCGGTCTCGATGGCCTGGTTCAGATCCACGATCTCTTCGCTGTCTTCGTTGTGAACGCTTGTGAGCAGAGCGCGAGCGCGCTCGACCAGTCGTTGCGCCTCTTCGGCGGAGGCGCCGGAGATGGCCGAGCCGCTCTCGTTTGCAAGATCCGATCTGCCGCCCTCGATGACCTGGAAATCCGCCGCTGGGGCTTCGTCTCCTCCCAAATCGTCGCTATCAAAATCCTCTATATCCTCGTCCGCGCCGTCGCGGGCGGCAAATAAAGACTCCAGACGCTTGCGGGCGTCCTAGATCTCCGCATCGGTCTTCGTTTCAAGCGCGCGCGCGATCCGAATGTGCTTTGAAAGGCCGGTGCGTTTTTCGATGGCCGTAACGTGCAGGATGCCGTCGAGATCGAGGCTCATGCGGCAGAGAACTTCGTTGCCGTCGCGCATGGGCGTCAGGCCCTCGACGCGGAAGTTGCCCACCAGGATGTTGCGCAGCGCGTCCTCATCTTCGCCCTCGTAAACGTGGATGTCCACGTCCTCCTGGTAGGGATGTGAGGTGAAAAACCGTTCGGTGCGCGTCACCGGAAGTGGCGTGTTGCGGCGCACGATGGGCTTGTAGCAGTGCGGATAGAACGCGCCGCCGCGCTCGCCGAGATAGGAGATGCCGAACGAGTAGGGCGTTACATCCACCAGCACACGGTCTACCTCGTGACCGGCCAGCCTGGAGGCCATCACGCCGGCGC
>JAJZVZ010000260.1 GCA_021846945.1 Acidobacteriota bacterium
ACCGGCGCCATCAGAAACCATGTCATCATCAGGGCCAACCCCATCAGCGTGGGATTCGAAGGCGCTGTCTGCGTGCCTAGCGCCTGGCGCAAGAAGTGAAAGACCACCAGCAGCCGCACCAGCGGCGTCATCGCCATCAGAATCGCCGGCAGCAAGGTAATCAGCGTGAGAACAAAGAGAATCGTCCACGGCGTCGAATCCGAAGGATGGAAGCGGGCATTCAGGTCGGGCAACAGAGGCGCGGGAGACACAATCCCCGCGGCCCGCACCGCCCATGCGCCTACCATGAGACCCTCGAAAACCGCGGCGCTGGACGCGCTCCGCCGTCGAGCGGATAGAACGCCGGACCGCCTTCGGCCGAAGTTGCCACCAGAAACCGGCGCCCTTCCGCCTCCACCAGCGCCAGCGTCTGCCGCGGCGCCAGCGTAATCCGGTCCACGAGCGCCAGCCTGGGCCGCACACGCTCAGTTCGCCGCCGCCCGATCCGCGCCAGCAACCAGCCTGCCAGCCCCGCCACCGGTTCCTGCGCCTTCTTCCCTCTGCTCGTCTGCCTCATCTCCGCTTCGTCTCTCGTTTCCGCTTCTTCAACTCCGCCCGCGCTCAGGCCAGGCGAGTGACCCGCACCGCCAATTGCGTATCAATCACCTCAAACTCGCTCCAGGCCAGCTGTACCTCTCCTGAAGCCAGCGGCAGATCGTCCCCGTTGCTCCACTGCGACTCGATCACCTGCCCTGCCTCCAGTGCCAGCAGATTGCGCACGCGAAAACCCCGCACCGGGATGGCGACATCCAGTTGCACCGGAAGCCGCGCCACCGGTCCGCCGAAGCGCATCGGGCCGGCTTCTTCTTCCTGCTGTGGAGCCGACACCAGCGCCTGCGCGCAGGCAACCTCGTCCTCCGCGGCAGTTCCCGGCTTGCGCGTCTCGACGGCCGCCGGCAATGGATGTGCTGTAGCCATTTGCCGTGAATCTCTGCAGAAGAGTGGCCAGAAATAGGTCAGAACAGATTGGAAAACGCTCATAAAAGTCCGCTGGGTTTGCGCGCGGCTTCAACAAGCAGTTCCAGACAGCGAACCTTTCACGTCGCATCGCTGCTAAACTGGAGGGTGAGATAAATGTGCGGGTTTTCGGATTCCAGTGTGCCCGGAAACCGCCTTGAATCGAGGTCGAGGAACCATGCCGGAAGAGAACGGAAACAAGAGCTTCAGCGGAACCAGTCTGCGCCTGAAAGTGGGCCTGGCGGAGATGCTTAAGGGCGGCGTCATCATGGACGTGATGAACGTGGAGCAGGCCCGGATTGCCGAGGAGGCGGGCGCCGCTTCGGTCATGGCGCTCGAGCGCGTGCCGGCCATGATCCGTGCCGAAGGCGGCGTGGCCCGGATGGCCAAGCCCGGTCTGATCAAGCAGATCATGCAGGCGGTCTCTATTCCGGTCATGGCCAAGGCCCGGATCGGCCACTTTGCCGAGGCGCAGATTTTGCAGGAGATCGGTGTGGACTTCATCGACGAGAGCGAGGTCCTCACGCCCGCCGACGAGGCTCACCACATCGACAAACATGCCTTCACGACGCCCTTTGTCTGCGGCGCGCGCAACCTGGGCGAAGCTCTCCGGCGGATCGCCGAAGGCGCGGCGATGATCCGCACCAAGGGCGAGGCCGGCACCGGCGACGTCGTCCACGCCGTGCAGCACATGCGGCAGATCACGCGCGAGATGCGCCAGCTCACGGTGCTGACCGAGCAGGAGTTATACGCGGCCGCCAAGGAACTGCAGGCACCCTATGAGCTGGTTCACATGGTGGCGCAGACGGGCAAACTGCCCGTGCCCAACTTCTCCGCCGGGGGTATTGCCACGCCCGCCGACGCCGCGCTGATGATGCAACTGGGCGCGGAAGCCATCTTTGTCGGCTCGGGAATCTTCATGAAAGAGCGCGCCACTCCACTTGACGTCGAGAAATCGCCGCAGGAGCGCGAAGAAGCTGTCTCACGCGCCAAAGCGATCGTAATGGCCACGACCCACTACAACGACCCCAAGGTTCTGGCGGAGGTCAGCGAACAGGTAACCGGCACCATGAAGGGCCTGGCGGCGGCAGCCATCGAGGAGTCGCAGCTCCTGCAGACGCGTGGCTGGTAACACCAGCGCGAGGCGAGCGCGAGGAACTGTCATGAATACCCATAAAGGTTTATGACTTCTGAAGAGGATTCGCATCGGTGGTTGTGCGAAGACTGCGTGGCTGCAGGCACGGTCGTGGACCGGCACGAGGCAAGCGCAGTCGCATCGGCCTTACATGTCGCTGAGAAGCCCGATGCGAGCGGGGTCTTATAACAGGCGCGGCTTCGGACGTGCCAATAACGCCTTTGAATACAGAGGCGGGCCTTTAGTCGTGGAGGGATGTTTTTGGCAAATTTCATCCCTTGCATAGAGTTCTTCAGCAGCATGTTTGGCTTCGTTCCCGGAGTCATTTCCCCGCCAATCAAGAAGTTGCTCGGCCCGATGCCGCCGCCGCGAAGAAGTCGCCGTACGAACGCTGTGAGAATTGGCGGAATTTACACTCCTGGCGCTAATCCCCCCGTCAACAGCGACTAAATCACACAAATATCTATCGATTTCAGCCGGATGAAACGGCGCCTGATCTCTCCCGGGATGAGTGAAGGCAAGAGAAGTGGACATGGTCATCTAACTAGTGATATGACTATTTGGAAGGTACTTATGAGCTGGCCTGTCTATTCCGCCAAAGCCCGCTTCAGTGAACTTCTCGACGCCGCAGTCAAAGACGGCCCTCAGATTGTGACCCGGCGCGGGGTCGAGACGGCCGTGCTGGTTCCCATCGACGAGTGGCAGAGACTGACTGAAGAATCCAGACCATCCATTAAAGACGTTCTTCTCGATCCCAACGGCCCGCGTGACCTCTTTGTGCCACCTCGGCGCAGACTGCGCCTTCGCGCCTGGAAACCGGAGGGCTAAGCGCCGTGTTCCTGCTCGACACCAACGTGGTTTCGGAATTACGAAAAGCCAAGCCCCACGGCGCCGTCCTCGCCTGGTTTGATTCTGTTTCCGCCCGCGATATTTCCATTCCTGCCGTCGTGATCGGAGAGATTCAGGAAGGCGCCGAAATCACACGGAAACAGAACCCGTCAAAGGCGGTGGAAATCGAAGCCTGGCTGGAAAAGGTAATGGCCACCTTTGCTGTTGTGCCGATGGACGGAATGACGTTTCGAGAGTGGGCGAGGCTGATGGCGGGCAAATCCGACGATTTGAGTGGCGACGCCATGATTGCCGCCACGGCTCGAGTGCGGCGCCTCATCGTGGCGACTCGCAATGTTAGAGACTTCAAAAGCTTTGGTGTAAATATCTTGAATCCTTTCGTTTCCACCAGACGGGAGCAGCGTTGACCAAGCTGGACACACCCCGCATTGGCGTGCTGGCCATTCAAGGCGACTATGCAGCCCACGCCACCGCCTTGGCCGAAGCGGGAGCAGAGCCCTGCGAAGTCCGCAAGCCTGAGCAGCTCGCAGAACTGGACGGGCTTGTGCTTCCCGGCGGCGAATCCACGACCATGCTAAAGTTTCTGGACAAGCACCATTTCTTTCTGGCGTTGAAGGAGTTCTGTGGGCGGCGGCCGGTCTTCGGCACCTGTGCGGGCTCCATTCTGCTGGCCCGCGAGGTTCGCAACCCGGCACAGCGAAGCCTGGGTATTCTGGACGCCGTGGTCGAACGCAACGCTTACGGGCGCCAGATCGACTCTTCGATCCTGACCGCTGAAACCCTGCTTCCCGGCGGCCCGCTGGAGATGGTTTTCATCCGCGCCCCGCGGATTGCGGAAACCGGCGCCGATGTAGAGGTCATGGCCCGGCGCGATAGCTTCCCGACGCTGGTGCGGCAGGGCTCGGTCATGGCGGCCACTTTTCATCCCGAACTCTCCGCCGACCGGCGGGTTCACCGCTTTTTTGTTGAGATTGTGAGAGCATCGCGGGCTCAATCGAAAGCTGCGCAAGCGGGCGCCACCATTTCAATTTGATCGCATCAAACAATCTGTTCCGCTATCTATGCTGTCTCTCATAATTCGGGATGCGTCCAAGCTCAAGTTGGAGTAACCTCATCTTCAAAAGGGTGCTCTATGCCTTCCATCTTTTCTGCCATCCCCGCGGAGATAGAACGGAAAGCGCCTGGTACCGGCGGCAAGCCGCCTGTTGACCGGCGCCCGACCGGTGGTGGTGGAGGCGGGGGCGACGACAACTGGAAAAATCAGCCCCGTGGCCCGCGGGAAAATCTCTACCGTGTACGCACCTTTGTCCTTTGCGCCCTGGCAGGCGACATGATGTTCTTTGTGGCGCTGGTCGTCATGTTCTACGCACGCCAGGTCGATACGCACATGGACCCTCGCACTCTGCGCCAGATTGGTGACTGGCACCCGATCCTGCTGCCGCCCATCCTCTACTTGAACACCGCCATTCTTCTGCTCAGCACTCTAACCATGGAATTTGCCCGCCAGAGCATCTTCCACGAGATCGACGTGCTGGAAGAGTGGCTGGGACTGGGACGCCCGGCCCTGCGCCGCGCACGGCCCTGGCTGGCCGCGACCCTGGCGTTGGGGCTTCTCTTTCTCGCGGGACAGGGACTCGCATGGAAACAGTTAACCGAACAGGGGTTTGCATTTGACCGCTGGGCTACCCCGGCCAGCTACTTCTTTTATGTCATCACCGGTTTGCACGCGGCACATCTGCTTTTCGGCGTGTTGGCGCTCCTGGTGTGCCTGGTTGCTCTCGGCTTGCTCAAGCAGGTTGGGCAACGACAGATCGCGGTTGACTCAACGGCCTGGTTCTGGCACTGCATGAGCCTGGCATGGCTGGTGCTGTTTGCCGTGCTGATCTACGGGCAGTAGCAGGCAGTAGCGCATCCTATCGCAAATCCAAAATACTCATCTCTCGGAGGGGGGTGACCTTCGCGCTCGTGGTGATCCAGGACGCTCGTCCGGAATCATGAAGCGGTTCGAAGTCCCAGCAGTGAACGGCAGCGCTCGCTGAAGGAGATGACCTCGGGGCAGGCGTAATAGACTTCCCGATTGATCGCCATGAGCAATTGAATGGCCTGCAACCGCCCGTCGTCCAGCGAGAGCGGTCCGCCCTCATGCACAAGTTCATCCGTCAGGTATTCAATGGCGTGGCCAAGAACTTCAAGTGCGCACCCGGCCTCGGGAGTGATGCGCCTGCGCCGGTTTGAGCGTGCGGGCATCTCGCCTGCCGTCAAAAGCGGCGCCGCGATCGGGATTTCTGTTGAAGTCAATGTCGCCATTTTCTTTTGCCTGAACTACTTTTCGGCGTTTTTCAACT
>JAJZVZ010000054.1 GCA_021846945.1 Acidobacteriota bacterium
GGATATGCTTATCTCCGACGTCATCATGGCCGACCTGAACGGCATCGAAACAGCCATCCGCATCCGGGAATTGCTGCCTCAAATTAAAATTTTGCTGTTTTCCGGGCAGGCCGCCACCGCCGATCTGCTGGAAAAAGCCCGTGCCCGCGGCTACGAGTTCGAGATTCTGGCCAAGCCCGTTCATCCGCAGGACCTTCTGAGCCGTCTGCGGGGATAAGGCCATCGAAGCAAGAGCGTCCTGCCATCCAATGAAGAACCACGCCCTCGACGGCTCTTCGATGGCAATTCGTGGGCAGTACAGCGCTCGAACCCTAGGTTTCCGCGCCCGAAAAGAAGCAGCGCTGAATCCGCATTAAGAATTAACCACAATTAACTCATTCCGCACTTCTTACCTTCTCTACGTTGCTCGCGCCTTACCCGTACGCGCCAGTTCGCCGCCTGCAAGCAAGTAGCAATCACCCGGGAACCGCGCTCGCTACCTGTCTCACGGCTGTGATCATCTCCTCGCTGAATCTTTGTCCCTATGTGGCCGCAATTGCGTCCCGGCTTGTACAGGTCTTACGGCTTGGGCATTCCCATCATGCCAGGCCCATAAATCCGATCCTTGAGACTTCCTTGCCGTTAATCGCCGGGTTCTGCGCCATCAGCGTGCCGCAGCGCTGAGCCATCTCAGGCCATCTATCGTTTTGCCTGCTGGCCGGTATTCGCAGCCGACCCATCCCTCATAGCCGATCTCATCCATCAGACGGAAGAGATACTCATAGCGGATCTCGCCTGTATCCGGTTCATGACGCTCAGGGCACCCGGCAATTTGAATGTGTCCGCATTGGGACGCATAACGCTTGAGGTTCGCTGCCAGATCTCCTTCCATTATTTGCATATGATAGAGATCCATTTGCATTTTGAGGTTCGGCGCCCCCACCTCTTCGCAGATCGCACGCGAGTCCTTCTGTGTGGAAACCAGAAAGCCGGGCATGTCCCGCGTATTGATCGCTTCGAGAAGCAGCGTGAGATTCCGCTCAGCAAGCTTCTGCGCGGCATACCTGAGATTGGCGATCAGGGTGGAGCGGCAGGCTGCCGGATCGGCGCCCGCTGGAGCAATGCCCGCCATTGCGTGAAGCCGGGGTACGCCGAGAGGCCCGGCATACGCCAGCGCCTTGTCCACACCGTCACGGAATTCCTGCTCGCGCCCGGGCAGTCCGGTGATGCCGCGCTCCCCAGCAGTCCAATTGCCCGCCGGCATGTTGAACAGGACCATCTGCACTCCGGCGGCTTTGGCCCTCGCGGCTACCTCCTCTGGCGAGTGCTCGTATGGGAAAAGAAATTCAACCGCCGTAAACCCCGCATCCGACGCTGCCTTGAACCGGTCAAGAAAGGGAACCTCATTAAACATCATTGTCAGATTGGCTGCGAACCGCGGCATACTGTTCATCCTCCTATTCAATAAAATTCGCCATGATATCGGCGCCCGCCGTGATCACGGCGATGCGCGCGTCTTTGCCGTGACGAGCCGGCCGCCACTGCCAGCACTTCATGGAAATCAACGCCTGCTGTGATTACGATCTTATTCTTCCACCGATGTCCTCTGGATTGAGGAGGCGCAGTTGGCGCCCGAACCGGCAGGAGCTTCAAGTCTTTAGTGGGGGCTCGCAGCCAACGATCCCCGCATGGATATGGGAGTCTGTCTTAGGGATGGTGGGCAGTGAGGGACTCGAACCCCCGACTTCCTGCTTGTAAGGCAGGCGCTCTAACCAACTGAGCTAACCGCCCGCACACAACCACACTTGCGGCTTCATCTTTCTCTCATGATACCAGCGCCGCGTCGCAGCCGAAAGCCGCGTCTAGTTGATAAACTCAGCCGGTGAGCCATCTTATCGTCAACGCCGACGACTTTGGCCTGACCGCCGGGGTCAACCGCGCTATCGCGGAACTTCACGCGGCCGGCGTGCTCACCAGCGCCACGCTGATGGCCCGGGCCACTGCCACGGATGAAGCCATCGAAATTGCCCACGCCACCCCCTCACTGGGCATAGGCTGCCATGTGGTGCTGGTGGACGGCGATCCAGTGCTGCCGCCAGAGGCGATCCCCACCCTTATCGATTCGTCAACATCGCAGTTCCATCCCAAATTGGGCCCCTTCTTACGGCGGCTCCTCACCGGCCGCATGTGCGCAACCGAAATTGAATCCGAAGCCACCGCGCAAATCGCCGTGCTCCAAAGCCGCGGTCTGCGCCTGACGCACATCGACACCCACAAGCACACACACATGTTTCCGCCGGTGCTGCGGCCGGTGCTGCGGGCGGCCCGGGCCGCGGGCATTCGCGCTGTGCGTAATCCCTTTGAGCCGGCCTGGAGCGTGCGAGCCACCGAGGGCCCGCCCTGGATGCGCCGCGCGCAGGTCAGCGTGCTGCGGCGCTTCGAGCACGCCTTCCGGCAAATTGCCTCCGAAGAGGGCTTCGAAACAACGAACGGCTCCATCGGCGTGCTGGCAACCGGCACGCTCGACGCCGCGACCATCAATTCCCTGCTCCGCAACCTGCCGGACTCCGGAACCTGGGAGTTGGTGACGCATCCGGGCTATAACGACGCCGATCTGGCGAGGGCGCACACGCGGCTTCTTGCCGAGCGCGAGACGGAACGTAACGCGCTGCATGCGCTTAACCAATTTCCCGCTGCGGAGTTGATCTCCTTTGCCAGGCTGGCAGAGCGGACAGCCGGGCGGGCAACTGAGCAGAACGCACGCGCGTAGAGTTTTTTGACTTATGAGCAATTCGGGAAGCGTTAGCAAGAAGCCGGACAAGCAAGCCCCCTGCGACTTTCTGGACATGCTGCGGCGCGATGGCGTCCTGCGGCATGCGGACGCTACGCTCACGCCGCTGACAGATGGGGTATCGAGCGACATCTTTCGCATCGACGACGGCGAAGATACCTTTGTCGTCAAGCGCGCGCTGGCCAAACTCAGAGTCAAGGATGACTGGACCGCGGACATCGCCCGCAATCGCTACGAGTATCTTTACATCGAATATGTGAGCCGTTTTCTGCCGCATGCGGTTCCCTCGCTGCGCACGAAAGATGCGCATCGCGGCTATTTTGCCATGGAATTTCTGGGGCCGGAGTTCGCCAGTTGGAAGCAGTTACTGCTGCGCGGCGAAGCCCGGATGGACCACGCCCTATTGGCGGCAAACGTACTGGGCAGGATTCACGGCCGCTCAGCCGGAGACCCAGATGCGCAACGGCAATTCGATACCACGGCAAACTTCACCCAATTGCGCATTGATCCTTACCTGCTGACGACGGGAAAGCGCCATCCAGACCTGCGCGCTCAGTTTGAAGCCGAGGCGGAGCGCCTTGCCTCAACCCGGCAATGCCTGGTTCACGGCGACTTCAGCCCCAAAAATATCATGATCTCGCCGTCGCGAATGGTGCTGCTGGATTGCGAAGTGGCGTGGTATGGCGATCCCGCGTTCGACCTGGCGTTTCTCATGACTCACCTGTTGCTGAAGGGGCTCTATCACGCTCCGAGGCAGATCGGGATGCGCGAAATGTGCGGCGGCTTCTGGGAACGCTATATCGAAGTGGCCGGCAGTGCTGTAGAGTCTGCGACTCTGCAACCGCGCGTTGCCAGGCTGCTGTTGATGGTGCTGCTGGCGCGGGTAGACGGCAAGTCACCGGTTGAATACCTGAATGATGCGCAACGCGAACGCGTTCGCCAGTTCACGCGATCGAAACTTCTTTCCGAGCGCTTCAATTTAAGCAGCATCATATTCGAGTGGTTTGCCAATCTCGACGAACGAAAGGTCCAACTTTGAAGATCCATTCCATCAGCGCATACCAGGTCTACGACTCGCGCGGTAATCCGACGGTCGAGGCGGAAGTGATACTGGAGAGCGGCGAACGCGGCCGCGGCACGGTGCCCTCAGGCGCGTCCACGGGACAGTTTGAAGCGCTGGAATTGCGCGACGGCGATCCCCGGTTATTTCGTGGCAAATCCGTGTTCAACGCGATCGCCAACATTCATCGCGAGATCGCTCCGGCGCTGGCCGGATGGGATGTTCACGACCAGGCCGGATTGGATCGTAAGCTGATTGAGCTGGATGGAACCCCCTCCAAGAGTCGCCTGGGCGCCAACGCGATTCTGGCTGTCTCCATGGCCGCTGCTCATGCCGCCGCCGCCGCGCTAAGGGTGCCCCTTTATGACTACCTGGGCCAATCGCGCGGTACGCTGCTTCCCTTGCCTGAAATTCAGATTATCGGAGGCGGCGCACACGCATATTGGCGCACCGACGTGCAGGATTTCCTGCTCATCGCGACCGGGGCCAGTTCGTTTCAGGAGGTCATGGAGATCACCTTCAACGTGCACCGCGCCGCGGGAGAACTGATGGAAAAGCGCGGGGCTCTCTTCGGCGTGGCCGACGAGGGAGGCTATTGGCCGGAATTTTCGAGCAACGAAGCCGCGCTGCAGTTGATGACCGAAGCCATCGTTCACGCGGGATACACGCCTGGCCGCGACGCCGCCATCTCCTTGGACATCGCGGCCAGCGACTTATATGACTCCGAAACCCAACGCTATTTGTTTGCGCTGGAAAACCGCAGCTTCACTTCGGCAGAATTTGCCGCTCTTCAGACTGCGTGGTGCGATCGCTACCCGATCGTATCCATAGAAGACCCCATGGCCGATACGGACTGGGATGGCTGGAGCGCGGTGGCTTCGGCTCTGCGCAATCGCGTGCAGTTGGTCGGAGACGATTTGTTCACGACGAACCTGGAGCGCATCCGCGCGGGGATCGAGCGAAACCTCGCCAATGCCGTGCTCATCAAACTCAACCAGATCGGCACCGTTACCGAAACGCTGGCTGCAATCGAGCTAACCCAAAGCGCGGGCTGGAATCCGATCATTTCCGCGCGCTCCGGCGAAACCGAAGATGCGTTCATCTCTCATCTGGCAGTGGCAACCAATGCCGGACAACTGAAGGTCGGATCTTTCACGCGGGGAGAAAGAATGGCCAAGTGGAACGAGGTTCTGCGTATCGAGCGCGATCTGGGGCAGCGCGCGCGCTTTATGGGCCGCTCGATACTGGATCGAGTCGTGATGGCATAAAGCCTTCGATTCTGTATGGAACGTGCGGTTCATTTCTCACGGCTGAAAGATTGCTCCACGGGCCGCCCGGTGCGTACTTTCCCACGCATGAATCCACGCTGGAATCTCTTCGCTCCGAGAGCGCACTACAGAGACCACGCGGTCGGGCTGGCCGAGATCATACCACTCCATTTGTTGTTGAAGACGGAGCGCCAGCAACCGATGGGCATTCGGCGTCAGAACTTGGCGTGAATAATCCGTGGTTGGAATTGCCTCATAGAGAGACGATGGCACCCGCAGATCGCCGTACCCTTTGTAGAACGGAAGCGACTCGTTGAGCATCGTAAGCAGCACAGGCAAACTTACAAAGCTCATCCAAAGAAAGGCCGTCGCACTCCCAACCATGACAAATGTGTTCCAAAGGGCTCCCGACTCCAGAAGATGTTCGGCAACCTCAAGATTGGGTTTCTCCTCAAAGCCGCGTACCCGGAAGACGTTCTCCCCGGCGGCAGGCCCCAGATTGATCCAGCCAAATTCGACCTCAGGGCTTTTCGGCTGCGCTCCCAGGAGAAGAACGTGATCCGGATGAGCGCCGGCAATCTCAAATGCGGATTCAAGCGACGCGGTGAATGCGGCTTCGTCGGAGAAGTAATGATCCGAGGGAAGAATCGCAACCATGGCGCCCGGAGCCTGGATCGCAATGTTCAAAAGGCCCCAGATGATCGGCGGAGCGGTGCCGCGATTGCAGGGCTGCACGAGACGACGCGAAAGCGAAATCCCGGGAATCCCCTCATAGAATCTCTTGTGGTTTTCCGTTAACGCAATGATCGTCTGCCCGGCGGGAATGCTTCTTGCCGCTCTCTGCTGGGTCTGCTCCAGCAATGTCTCCCGTCCAAAGACCTTGCAGAACTGCTTGGGGCGGTCGTCACCACAAATCAAATGAGTCAGGCCGCGCAGACGGGTACCATCCCCGCCAGCGAGAATAAGCCCCCAGCGTGGTCCTCCGGATGCGCCGCGGCGCAAACTGGCGGGCGCAGGCCTTGTTGCATCGGTTGGATGATGCAGTTGAATGGGAAAAAACGCGGCGAGGCCTTCGCGAGGCCCAGCTGCCGCCTGCATAGTCGGCTGTGCCAGAAGAGACATGGTTTCACCTCTCCAGTTGTCAGAAGAGTTCTGTGCTTCTCAGTAAGCGCCACCGAAAGGGACTCGCACACTCCGGACGAGGACCGCGAGCAAAAAGGCAGGACTCCGATTCGCGTGCTTCCACAGGTTCCCGAACGCTCGTGCGTCTCCTACGTTCGGGATAGGGACCTAGTGGAGACTGGATTCATCTTCCCATCGCCCGCGTTGTGAAACATCTGGGGCAACTACTAGTTTTCTTAATTTCTTGTTTCAGCAGCGGACTCCGGCAGCAGCGGGCCGATGAGGCCCTCCTGGATGGCAAAGCGGGTCAATTCCGCCACGGTGCGCGCGCCTAGTTTGCTCATCAAGCGGCTACGATGAAACTCCACGGTCCGAACGGAAACGTAGAGAATGCCTGCAATTTCTTTGTTTTGTTTGCCTTCGGCGATCATCTGCAGGATCTGCCTCTGCCGGCTTGTCAACTCCAGCGTGCGCCGCGAATCTCTCCGGCGCCGTTCATCCAGGTTCTCAATCACATCGTGGCTCAGGCCCGGAGAGAAATACGTACGGCCCTGACGCGCCTGTTCGATCGCGGTCAGAAGTTCCTCCGAAGCGCCGGACTTCAACACATAGCCGGACGCTCCCACCTCCATTGCCTTACGCACGTAGATGGCATTGGAATGCATGCTGATGAAGACAAGCTTCACTTTGGGTTGGGTCTTTCTGATTTCGCGGCCGGCATCGATTCCGTTCAATATCGGCATGCTTACGTCCAATACCACCAGATCCGGGTTGGTACGGGCAGCCTCCCGGACCAAGGCTCCGCCGTTGTCTGCTACCCCGACGATATCGTATTGGCTCTCAAGCAGCTTTCTTATGCCTTCAAGAATCAAAGAGTGATCGTCGGCGAGCAGAATCCTAGCTTTTGTCATCGCGATCCTCCGTGAATGGCACCGATGCCGTGATCGTAACGCCGCGACCCGCCTCAGACGCCAGGTGCAGTGTTCCATTCAACAGGCGGACGCGCTCCGTCATGCTGACAATTCCCAGGCATGCCTTGCTGCGTAGGTGATCTGCCGTAAACCCGATTCCGTTATCCTGCACCAGCAACTGCATAACAGCATTCGCGGCGCGGAGCGTGACGTGCACTTCGGTGGCATGCCCATGCACCACTGCGTTACGCATGCTTTCCTGCGCAACGCGATAAAGGCAGGTCGCCTCCGCATCATTGAGACGCGAATCATCCAGCGAGCCCTCAAAAACGACCGTGATCCTGTGCGCTTTCTCAAACTCTTCGCAGAATTCCTCCAGGGCCACGCTCAGGCCGAAGTCCTTGATGACCGATGGATGCAACCCGTGCGATATCCTGCGAACTTCCGAAGATGCGCGCGATGTCTGCCGTTGTAGCACCTTCAGGTGGGTGCGCGCTTCGATCATGGAATCGGGCAATTCACTCGCCAGCCTGCCCAGTTCAATGGAGAGGAAGGCCAACTGCTGCGTCACGTCGTCGTGCAGTTCGCGCGCCAGCTTGCTTCGCTCTTTTTCCTGCGCGGCGAGCAGGCTGCCCGCCAACGCGCGCAATTTCTGTTCACTCTCAAACAATTTTGCCTCTGCCTGTTTGCGCACAGTAACATCTGAAACAAAACTCACCGCAAGGAAGCCGTGCTTGGTTTCAAGGCCGCTCAAGCTCACTTCGATGGGAAACTCCGTGCCATCCTTGCGCAGGCCGGCGAAGTTCATCTCTGCGCCCATGGTGCGCGGCCTGGGATGGGCGAAAAACGCCGCCTGATGCGCACGATGGCGTTCCCGTAACCTTGGTGGGATAAGGATTTCATGGCTCTGCCCCACCAGTTCACTGGATGTGTAGCCAAAGATTTCGCCAACCTTCTTATTTGCCTGCAGAATGGTTCCCGCCCTGTCTACGGTCAGAATCGCCTGCGACGCGGTGTCGAACAACGTCCGGTTGGTTGCTTCGCTCTCGCGCAATGCCTCCTCGATTTCCATGCGCTCGGTGATGTTCTCGGCCAGGATCAACACGCCCTCGGGCAGTCCCTCTTTTTCTCCCCAGGGACGAATCTCCCAGCGCAACCATATCACCCGACCGTCGTGCTCCCAGCGGTCTGCTTCGGCACGCAGCGTCTCGCCCTGCAAACAGCGCTGGTGGATCAACTTCCACCGCTCGGGAACGTCCGGAAACATCTCATAATGTGAGCGGCCCACAATCCCCTCGTATTCCACGCCGTAATCTGCGCACCAGCGCTCGCTCGCCTGCACATAGCGCATCTCCCTGTCCAGCATGGCAACTGAGGCCGGTACATGGCGCACGTAAGTATTCAACAGATCTTCGCGCGCATGCAGCAGGGCCGTGCGCTGCCGCACGCGCTCATCCAGTTCCGCATTCAGAGCGGAGAGCCGTGCTTCGGCCTCGGCAGACTGACTGCTATGGCGCTTCACGCTTCGATACAGAGAGGCGACAATCAACACGACCAGTCCGTAGCCGAGAAAAAGATATAAGTAAAACCGCCTCGCTGCACTTCTCAGCGCATCCCCTCTCAGGAGCAGCAGGCGTTCCTCTTCCTGAAACATCTCGTTGATCCCTGCGTAAATGGCGCTGATTGCATCCCTTTCGATGTCTGGAAGAGGCCGGCCCGCGGACGCACCAGGGCCAGCCCCACGATTCCGCGCCAGCACCGTGGAAAGCTGGGCAAAATGGCGCTCCAGCAGCGGCAGCAGGCGCGACAAGTGTGCCTGCTGCTGTTGATTGTCCGCGGTCAGCTTCGCAAGCTGATCAATTTCGCCGCGGGCGTCATCCGCATTGTCTTGATAGGAATCGAGGAATTCCTTATTTCCTGTGAGGAGAAAGCCCCGCTGGTTTGATTCGGCAGCTTTAACATCTGAAGACAGGCGCTCAAGCGAAAGCTCCACCTGCAACGTATGCTGAACCAGCAAGGCGCGTTGCTGCGCCTCCAGCGCCACCAGCCACATCACCACCCCAATCAGGACCGGGATGGCCAGCAGCAGCACAAGACGGCTCAATGCCTCCGGGTAAAGCGCTCGTGCTCGTACCGTCTCCACCATATCGCCACCGAACGTCAACGGCTGAACTCGATTGGTTTCAATATTGTAATGCCCTTCCGGTTATCGCGGCACGGCCGTCGATTCGGTTGGGGGAAACGAAGATTTCTCTCTTTTCGCGAAGGCAGGCCGATGCATGATCGCCGGCACTCTCAGGCATATGATCGATTTGCACCGGCAGGCGAGTAGCGACACTCTGGCGGAAAGTGCTCCACCAGCCGGTTGCGGTTCGAGCGCAATAGTCTCTTGGATGCCGTCCGGGGTGCCTGTTTCTGAAGCAACAGGCTTGGTAAAGGCTGGATCGGCCGGATCCGCCCGTCAATCTGATTGAGATTAGCGAACGTGTTTTCAGGCCCTTTGGGAATCCAATCATGAAGAGAGGAAGGAAACAGCAGCGTCTCGCCAATTGCATCAGGGACAAAATCGATGCCTACAATCCCATACTAAGACAAAACCCGCTGCCCGCCATCTCGGCTCCCTCATCTATCGATGCCCAGCACGCTCCTGGATAAAGACGGATGCGTCCATTGTGTTTACAGTACCTGTCTTGCTGTCTCCGATCAAAGGCGTGAAATCCATATAGGGCAGAATGTCGCGTTCTATCTCGATACCAGGCGCAATCTCTACGAGCCGCAGGCCATCGGTGGCCAACTCAAACACGGCGCGTTCGGTTATGTACATGACTCGCTGGCCATGCGCCCGTGCGTAATCGGCAGAGAAGGTGATGCGTTCTACCTTGCGGACGAGTTTGCGGGTCCGTCCGGGCTTTACGATTTCGAGTATTCCGTTGGACCAACGAATTTCACCACCTTGCGCGTCAAACACGCCACAAAACACTACCTTCTTTGCATTCTGGGCGATTTCCATAAAGCCGCCGGGACCGATGATGTTTCCGCCCAGGTGAGAGACATTCACATTGCCGCAGGCATCGGCTTCTCCCATGCCCAGGAATGTCATGTCGATTCCACCGCCGCTGTAATAATCGAACTGCTCGATGGATGGAATGATGGCGTCTGCGTTACGTGCCGCGCCAAAGAGCCGATCATCGAGCATCTGCCCATTATGCACGCCCTGTTCGACACTCATCCATAGATCGCGGACGCCTTGCTCGGCGATCACGCCAAAAATTCCGCCTGGAATCCCGAAGCCAAAATTCAGCGAGAGATCGGGACGCAATTCCATAGCGGCACGTCGTGCAATGATGCGCCGTTCCAGCTTGCTGGGAACCTCAGCGGTCGCCCCACTCAGGTGCGCTCGACGCGCTCCGCTTACTGTTGAGTCATAACCAAGGCCATAGAAAAGCTGTTGCTCCCGGTCTTCCACAACCGCATCCACCATGATGCCAGGAATGCGTACGCTGCGCGCCGGCAGTGACCCGGCCTCTACTACCTGCCGTACCTGTACGAGTACGCGGCCACCACTGTTGTGCGCAGCCAGGGCGATCGTGTGCGTGTCCAGATCGACAGCCTCCTCTTCGGGGCTTACATTGCCGCGCGTATCCGCGTAGGTTCCGCGGACGATGGCAACATCTACTTTGAACGGTTTGTATCGCAATACTTCCTTGTCATCAAGCGTAATGACTTCAACCAGATTTTCACGGCTGCGCGCGTTACACCGTCCGCCGTCCTGCCGGGGATCAACAAATGTTCCCAGTCCGGAATGCGTGATCAGACCCGGCCGCCCTGCTCCGATTTCGCGCAAAAGCTGCTGGATGGCCCCGCCCGGAAAACAGTAAGCTTCAATCTTCTCTTCACGTATCATCTCCTGGATGCGAACCGACCAGGTAAAGTGCGAAGCGATAATCCTGCGTATCAAGCCTTCGTGTGCAAAGCGATTGGCGCCCATTTCACCGCGGTCGCCGAGCCCGAGCGAGTGGACCAGCGTCAGGTCACGCGGCGCTCCTGTTTCCAGAAACCGCTTCTCTAGAGCGGCGAAGATCTTCTCGGCTGAGATCATGCCTGCGCCATTTCCGCAAATAGCAATAACGTCGCCGTTGTTGATCGTTGCGGCTGCGGCCTCTGCCGATACAAATTGCGTCTTGCTCATTGCGATCTCCCTGCTTAGCAGCCTTTGAAGACAGGCTTGCGCTTTTCTAGGAATGCCCGCACACCCTCGCGGCAATCTTCGGTTGCCGCTGCATGTGCCGCCGCGGAGGCAAAGGCATGGCGCATTTCCTGGTGCATCGTCGTTAGCAGGCCCTTGGTCAATGCCATGGCCACCGGACCGTTCGCCATCAGGCGTTCAAGCCATTGTGTGACAAGCGTGTCCAGGCCGGCTGCGTCATCGGCGATGGCGGTCAGCAAGCCCCACTCCAGCGCTTGTTCCGCAGAAATCGATGAACCGAGCAGTGCCATATGCCGCGCCCGCGCCACGCCGATGATTTCGGCCAGCCTGCGCACACCAGTCCAACCTGAGATCATCCCCAAACATACTTCGGGCACGCCGAACTTTGCCGTACGTACTGCCACGCGCAGGTCGGCTGCCAATGCCAGTTCCAGTCCACCACCCAACGCGTGGCCGCCCATTGCAGCAATCACGGGCTGCGGAAGCGAGGCAATGCAGTTGAATACGTTGATTCCGTAAAGAATCCACTTCTGCCCCATATCGTTCGGAGTCAGACCTCCCCACGCTTCAATGTCGCCGCCGGTGCAGAAAAAGCGCCCATTTCCCCTGATCACCACCACGCGGATATCCTTATCGCTCGCGATCATCCTGGCTATGCGCTCAAGTTCTTCGAGCATCGGAAACGTCAGTGCGTTTCCTTTCAGCGGGCGATTCAGTATGATCTGCGCCCAGGCCGAGCCTTCCTGTTCCCTGCGTTCAAAAAGGACTTCATTTTCCATCACGAGCACCTCTGAACTTGAAAAAACGTGGCGTCACGATGCCGCCACGGTAATTGCCTGATCCGCCATATCAGCCAATCACCTCAATGACATGTTCACGATCATTGAACCGCCGCATCAGGCGCGCAGCAGCGTTGCGTACCAGGCAACCGATGTGTCTCCACCGCGCCAGCGCCCTTACGATCATCGCTTCGTAAAGCTCAAGACAAGTAATATCTCCCGCCACAAGTTCATTTCCCGCGCCGATCGGGGCGATGTTCGCCTGCGGAGAATTGGTGAGATGGTTGCCTTCAATTCGAGGCAGATCACTCACCAGTGTTTTGTACCCGGCCCTTACCAGCCCCACTACACAAGCGCGGCCAGCAACGCAAAACCCACCTGTAACGATAGCCGCATATCGTGTACTGTGGGTCGTGTCATGCTATTCTCCACAACAGAAATTCTCTAATCAACCAACTGGTTGGTTACTATACACTTTTAAAGTATGAGAGACAAGATCATAGTAAATGCCGCTCATCGCCGCCGTCGCAATCCAGCCAAAACCAAAGAGAAGATATTACTGGCCGCCACACGCATCTTTGCACAGCGCGGATTCGACGGCGCCCGAGTGGATCGGATTGCTGCTGCCTCAGGCGTGAACAAGCAGTTGATTTACCACTACTTCGGCAGCAAGGACGCACTCTTCACCGCAGTCCTTGAGAGCGCCTACCGCAGTATCCGTAACGAGGAAGCATCTCTGGACCTCGATGCGCTGCCCGCCGATCAGGCCATTCTCCGCTTGGTCGATTTCACCTGGGACCACTATCTTCGCAACCCCTATTTCATCCGCCTGTTGAACAGTGAAAACCAGATGGAAGCCCGCCATATCAGAAACTCGCCTTCGACGCGCGAAATCAATGCCAGTCACATTGCCATCATGAAGAAATTGCTCCGACGCGGCCGGCGCGAAGGCACCGTGCGTCACGAACTCGACCCCATCCAGATAAATGTCAGCATTGCGGCGCTCGGATTCTTTTACCTCATCAATCAGCACACGCTTTCGACGGTCTACCAGCACGATCTGGGTTGTCCGGCGATGCTCAAGAAGCGCCTTGCCGTGATGAAAGACATCATCGCCTGCTGGATCAGGCCGCAGCCGGCGGCAGACAATCGCGCATCTATTGCATGAATTGAATACTGAACCAAAGATTTCGTGCAGGGGTGAATCCAGCATAAGTTGGTACTTGTTATCAATGATCGACCTTAGAGAGCGATTTTCAGGACTTCCTTGTTTCAGGAGCCTATTCCTATATGCGTCTCTGGAGTGCTATAACGCCAGAAATGTTCCCAATTTCGACTTGAGTGGCCTTTGCGGGAGGGCATGGAAAATGCATGGGACTTTTCGCCGGCAAGGGTTTGTGAGAGTCTGGTGCAGCTGCGTCACAGTATGCGGTCCAGCGCGCGGCAAAGGCGGCGGCGGTAATCCTCGCGCTGTGCGCTGACCAATTCTATGAAGGAGCTTCGGAAAGGACGACCCTTCCACTGCAGATAGGCCGCATAGCGCGCCGGCTCGCGCTCGAGGAGCAGCAGATAGTCGGCCAATTCCCGCGGGCTCCCGAATTCGTTTACATTGATGTAGCACTGGTCGGCGGGCGCAAAGGCCTCGATGGTGGAGGCCCCCAGATAAACGGGAACGGAGCCGGCGATGAGCGAATCGAAGAATTTCTCGCTAACGTAGTCCTGCGAAAGCGCGTTTTCAAAGGCCAGGCTGAATCTGTAGCGGGCGATGGTGTCGAGTTTCGTCTCCTTGCCTGTATCCTGCTGGAGAACGCGGTTCGGCTTCCACTTACCGTAGCTATCGACTCGGATGTACTTCATCAGTTCCGTGATGTAGCTGGAACGGCCGCTGTTCTCGCGCATGTTAGACAAGAAGATGACAGCGGTGGCGTTTTCGGTCTTCGGGGCAGGTGGCCGGCGCAACTGCCCGTAGATCCACTCGTTGATATAAGGGACTGGAACGTCGGAATCGAGGCGGTAAGTCATCGTAAGATCGAAGCGCGCCATAAAAACCCGATTCCGAAGTTGCGGATAATTGACGTCGCATTCAGCCGACCAGCCGACCCATTTCTGGCCCGGGCGCTTGTGGACCACCGACCATGAGAGCATGGACGGGATGTGGAAGACCACGGCGTCCGCTTCCTCCATTCGGGACTGGTCGGAGCTGAGTATCCATCCGGGCGCGAATCCGGCTGCGAGGCCTGCGGCGGGGTCGATATCCCAGTAGCGGTTGTAGAACAGTAGAAGACGATTCGGTATCGGGTTACCAGGCGCGGCTTCCGCGCAGATCCCGGATGCAGGAAATGGCCCGGCAGGCTGCGTGGTTCCAGCTCCATAATCGTGCGGCTTCGTCGCACGCGCGTTTCGCCTTGGCCTGAGCAACCACTCTCTCTTCATATACGAAACGCATCAATGCGCGCAAGTGGGCCGTATCGGGCTGCGCCCACTCCCCCCAGTCAACGGCCGGGTTGTAATACGAGGGATCGCAGACCGGAACCATCTCCGCCACCCGCACCAGGAAGCAGTTTTCATCATGCGCGAACTCGGTCAGGCCACTGAAGCCGGTTACGATGCACGGCAGCTCGCATGCCATGGCTTCCAGGATCGGAAGTCCCCAACCCTCTCCCCGCGTCGGCAGGACAAAGGCATGGCAACTCTGCATCAAGGCGACAAGTCCGGCGAGGCTGACCGGCTCGGTGCAGGTAATGTGGGGTGACCGGTCCGGAGAGGCACCCGCCAGGGCGCGGCCCACGGCAGCCGCGGTATTCGCCGCAGGGCCGCAGTGCATCACCAACTCGACAGGCTCGCCGGGATGGAACTCGTCGCGGAAGATGCGGACGAGATCGGCGGTGCCTTTGCGTTCCTCCCACTTCGCGATGCAAAGAAAACGGAAAACTGCATTGTCCCGCTGGCCTTCGAGCGGCGGCCGGAAAACGGAGGTATCAACGCCCTCTGGAACGACGCGGACCTGGCCGGCAGGGATTCCATTCGACACGAGAACGACGCGACCCCACTGCGAAGGGGTCCAGACCATGTCCGCGCGCTCAAGGAAGTAGCGCGCCATGGGTTGGATGCGCGTGGTCTCGCCGACGTGGTACGCCACTCGATAGCGCGTGCCAAGAGCGAACGTTTGCTCGACGGCGCCGAGCGCGATTCCGACCGAGCTGCGCCAGCTGGGCTGGCACTGACGCCAGGGCCGCAAGCGCATCGGCTTGAGATCGTCCCAGTTGAGCAGCTCGGTCGGCTCGTAGGCCGCCAATGCAGCCGCGAGACTGCGCGACTGCCGGCCCCAACCGTCTTCGCCCCGCGTAAACGCACCGATGCGGATCATGGCGCCGCCCGCCTGGCATCGAACAGACACATATTTTCCGAGGACTGCCAGATCCGGACCCTGAATCCGAGTGACTCGAGACGGGAGACCAGGTGTCCGGAGCGGTAATCGCCGTAACCGCTGACGCGCGACTCCGGAATCAGATGCGCCATCACTTCCTCGCCGCATTCATGCAACTCGCCGACAATGCGGTCGACACGGTCCAGAAGCGAACTGGTCAGGAGAATGGGGAATTCGCTGCCTTCGCAGTCGAGTTTGAGCAGCTTCACCCGCTCGAAGCGTTCGAGAATCGCATCGAGCGAAATAACGGAAACAGCTTTGGCTTCCCTGGCTCCGGGAAGCATTCGTTGCCCATTGAAGTCGATCGTCTGGCCTCCCGCGAGGACGGAACTGGAGCCAGTGTTGTCATCATGTATATGCGAAAGGAACAGGAAGCCATCGCGGTTCATGTCGCTGCGCCAGACCACTGCCTGTGCACAGTACACGCCCGAGAGCTTGCCAACGTGGCTGCGGAGGCGGGCAAAGTTCGGCGACGAGGCTTCAAATGCGTAAATCGCCCGGCTTCCTTTCAAGTGGCACAGGTAAGAGAAAATGCCCACGTGAGCGCCGACATCAATGATCACATCGTCTTTCCGAAACCGTTGTCCGGAGATCCGGTACTCGTCGTGGCGCGCAATTGGAAGCAGAATATTATCGATTTCGAACTGATCAAGCCGGAATAACTCTTGGCAGCGCTCGTACTGGCGAATCAGACTACCTGGCGCGAACGCGCGATTCGATGCCGTGCGCCGCGCGAGCCACCAGCCCACCGACACAACAACCCCCACTCCCGCCGCCACCCAAACCAGAAAAGCCATCTGTTGCCGCGCGCAAAGACATTCTAGCGCGAGCTGTGCCTGGTATGCATATGCTATTCTCTGTTCGACCAAGTATGGTTCTTCTGACCACAATTACCGTCGGTGTGCTGCTGGCCATCATTTTCAGTGCATTGTGGCAACTGCTTCGGCAGAACGGGCGTTTGCTGCTCCGCTTCGAGTCGCTTGAGCGTCAACTGCGCGAACAGGGGATTCCGATCGCCGACGGCGCGAATCCGCTGCCTGCCGGGGTGCCTCCCGGCACGCTGCTCAACGACTTCTCGTTGCCCTCGCTCGCTGGACCAATTATGAGGTTGTCGCAGTGGCAAGGCGAACGCCTGCTGCTCATCTTCTTTCATCCGGATTGCAGCTTCTGTCGGGGGTTCCTGGAACGGCTGGCTGAACTGCTCAAGGTCGGCATGAAGCCTGCCGTCAGCCCGCTATTCGTCAGCCGCGGCGGCGCCGAAAAGAACCAACGCATCTTAACGCAGCATGGCCTCGAGTTCCCGATGCTGCTCCAGGAAGGCGCGGAGGTTTCGTCGCTGTTTGGTGTTCCGGGCACGCCTGCCGGCTATCTGGTGGATGAGAAACGAGCCACCATAGGCGAGATCCTCGTGGGCGCGGAGCCGCTGCTGGCCGCGCTCGGCATGGCGGAAGCGCCCCGGACCGCGAAGAAGTTCACCCGCTCCGTCGCGGATAGCAAGCTGGTACGCGACGGCCTCAAAGCCGGGACGCCCGCGCCCGACTTCAAACTGCCGGCGCTGGATAACTCGGAAGTCTCGCTGAAGGATTACCGGGGCCGCAAGGTTCTTCTGGTGTTTTCCGATCCGGAGTGCGGGCCGTGCGGGAAAATCGCACCGGAACTGGAGCGCATCCATCAGGCGAATACCGGCATAAGCGTGCTGATGATCAGCCGCGGACACCCGGAGGTGAACCGCTCCAAGGCCGCCGAACAGCGGCTGACGTTCCCGATCGTGCTGCAGCGGCACTGGGAGATCTCGCGCTTATACGGAATGTTCGCGACTCCGGTCGCATACGTAATTGACGAAGCCGGAGTGATCGCGTCGGACGTCGCGATCGGGGTGGGGCCGATTCTCAAACTGGCGCGCTAACTTCCGGGATGCATCTTTCGAATCTTCCTATTGCACGACACTGTGAAATATTCATAATTGCTGCATTTTTATATTGCGAAGCCGTTGGCACCTTCTATATACGTAACATATTGAGCGCGAAGTTTGTCTCAATTCTAAAACCACACAGGAGGGAGGAGCAGATCGCGTGAAGAAACATATCGATGAGTTCGCAAAAAGCCTGGCAAGCGGAGTCCCCAGCCGCAGGGCCTTTGGTAAGTTAATAATAGGTCTCGGAGGAATGTTATTCCTCGGGAAGACTGCGTCGGCAAGTGGAAACAACATGTGCGTCGAATTCTGCAGGGCACAGCATCTCCACGAGGACGATTTTGGCCACTGCGTAGCAGCCTCGGCGCAGTGTCCAGACGGCGAGTGCGCGGTGATAATCAACACGGGCCGGTCTTTCTGTGTTCCTATCGGCTAAGTTTAGTTAGCCGGGAGCACCTAACCCAATGTTTAGGACGAGGGCCATTGGCTCATGAACATCTCAGCTGAAGGCCCTCCACTTGTTTCAGTCGTTCTCACCACACGCGACCGGCCCCGCTTTCTGACCAGAGCGTTCGATTGCTACCAGCATTTCCTCTACCCCTCCCGTGAACTTATTGTTGTGGACGATGGCGAACAGTTCCCTGTCGATGCCGCGAGGCTGAAGGCGGTGGGCGGGCGGCTGATCAGGACGACACCGGCAACGCCAATCGGCGAGAAACTGAATCGCGCGCTGGCCATAGCAGGCGGCAGCTGGTGCATGAAGATGGACGACGATGATTGGTACGGTCCTCAATTCCTGAGCACGATGATGTCCGCTCTGGCTGAGCATCGCGCGACAGTCTGCAGACCGACGGTCGCATTTCTCATGCCCTTTCTCTTCTTCGAGGTGGAGCGCTGGGAGGTGCGTAGATCGCTCGTCAATAATGTGCCCGGCGCCACGCTGGTGTTCGCGCGCGAAGATTGGGAGCATTGCCCTTTCCGTCCGCTGTTCCAAGATGAGGACATGTGGTTCGTGCTTGATCAGACTCGTGCAGGCGCCGGCGTTCTGCCGGTTCGTGCTCCTGGGGCGTTGGACTCGTTTCTCGCTGTTCGCCACCGCCGAATCGGCGTCGATCGGGGGCACACGTGGACGCAGCAGACGGACGGGCGATCACTCGAAACATACCTGAAAGAGGAGCGCCCGTTGTACAAAACGCCGGAGCAGATTCTCCCGGAGTGGGCCGTGAGCTTCTATCGCGATCTGCGGGAGGAGTTGCTGGCTTCCGTATGACCGCGCTCGCAATTCGGCTTCTGCAATCGCCGGACGTGGTTCCCGCGGAAGCGGTTGCTGTCTTGCAGGCGGGTCCTGCGGAGGATCCTGACGGGTGGCTGCTGCTCCTGGGTGTTCTGCTGTGGCAATGCCCTTCGCTCATCACATCGGACGTGATCGAGCACGTGGAGCGCCTGATCGCGCAGCCGGATCTCGATGCCGAAGCCCTCGCCGCAGCCAGCCAGGCTCTCTCGGCCAGCGTGCCGTTCTCCGCCAGCGCCGTCGCATCGGCTACCCGCCTGATTTCAGCGCCCGGGCTCCCGGACGAGCGCAAGACAATCGCGCTGGAAGCGCTGCGCAACGCGGTGTTCTGGGCGATTGAGCTGCTCGATATAGAGCGCCTACTCGCCGCAGCCGAAGGCGGCGCAGAGGCATTTCGCACGGCGCTGCTATGGGACGTGATCGAGCCGCGGCTCATGGCGGAAGACGCTCCTTTGAACAGCTTCATAGACCGCGCCGCACGCCTCTACCCGGACGAGCGCACGCGCGAGCACTTCCTGTACTGGCTGCGGGGAAAAAGCAGGATGGATCCGGCCTCCGGAGCGTTCGAACGGCACACAGCGGTCGCAGAGAGGCTGCGCTGCGGGCCGCGCCGCGCGCTTATCGTACATAACATCAACGACGGTCAAGGCGACGAAATTGCGCGCTCCGCGCCGCTCATGCAGGCGCTATTGGACTTCAATCTCGAACTCAAGATCGTGATCGTCACGAGGCGCCTGCACCTCTATTCCCATCCGCGGGTCGCCACCATCCCTATCGGCAATCGCGCTCGCGTGCTGGAAAGCCTGGCCGCGCCGTTCGACGCCGTGATCGATTTCTACGAGCCCGAGATTCATGAGGTGGCTTATGATCTCGCACTGGAGCGCACATTAGAGGAGTTGCGCGAGCGACAGAGGCCATTTCTCGATATTCGATCGCGAAAAGGTTTCAATCACTTCCTCTTCGAGATAGTCCGACTCCATGGGGAGCAGGTTGCTGGCCAACTGAGGCTGAACCGCCGCCGGATCGCGAACAACTATGAGCCGGCTCTTCGCCTGATGGCGGATCTGGGACTTCCCACACGCCGGGGAGAACAGCATCTGGACAGCGAGTTTGTGCTGGCCGGCCGCCCATGGCAGGAAGCCGAAGAGTTCTGGAATGGAATGGCGTGCGGCGCCCGGATGGCCCTGCTCGCTCCGTTCGGGGGCGCGGAGCGGCTCAAAGGCTTCACCGATCCTGAGGCGATCTCGGCCGAGATTCTCCGGCTGATTCGTGAGGGTTTCCGTGTGATCGTCATGCCGACTGGAGCGAGTTGGGGTGCCCCTGGCGCAGCGCAGGACGCGATCGCCAGGCTGCCGGAGGATACCCGCTCAGCCGCCGTGATCGGGCCGGTTGCTGACAGCGAGGAGACTGGCATCCCGCGGGATCCCGCGTTATCAACTGCGGACTCGGTGATGCGTTTGACATTGTACGGCATCCAGCGCGCCGACCTGATCGTCACGGTAGAAGGCTGGATGGCGCACGCAGCGCACTCGTTCGGCAAGCCGTATCGCATCCTGATGCTTCCGTACTCGCATGGTCCGGAGTGGTTGCCGTATGGACGCTCCACGCGGCAGGTTCCAGTCTTGACCGCGCGCGCGGCGGCGCCATGTGTCGAAGCGCCCCTTGTCGAGCAGCCGAGGAAGCGGGCGCTTCTGTTCGTATTTGCGCAGCTTCGCAACCGTCCTGCCGAGGGAGTGCTGCCGGTGATCCGCGGCGCGCTGGCGAGCGAAGATCGCGACATCCGGCTGGCCGCGGCGGAAGCGCTTGAGACCCACCCCGCGCCGGAAGCTGCTCCAGCTCTTGCGCAACTCTTGCGCGACCCGTCTCATCGCGTGCGCGCCGTGGCGGCAAGGGGCCTCCTGGAGCGGTGCGTCATTCCCCCGGGCGTGCAGGAGCCAGAGCTGTTGGCGCACGTCTGGATCGGCCCGCCTGACCGGGATTGGGGAAGGATCCTTCACTTGAGAAACGCAGCCCGGCCAGCGATCGAGACGGCGGCGAAGGGAGACGACGCGGTTGTGCGCCGCGAGGCCGCCCACTTACTCCGCCTGCTGGAGTTCAAGCCTGAGACGAAAGAGTCGCGCACGGCGAAGCTGGTGCGCCGGCTGGGCCTGTCCTCTCGCCCCTCCCTCCGGCTGCCCACGATTCTAATTCTGACGCCGGTGAAGGACGGCGCTGCCTTCGTTCCCGGATACTACAAGCGCATCACGCGGCTCAGTTATCCTGCGAACCGGATCTCGATCGGTTTCCTGGAGAGCGACAGCAGAGACGGAACGTACCAGGAGCTGAAAGACCGGCTGCCGCGCCTGCGCAAGCACTTTCGGCGCGCGGAACTCTGGAAGAAGGACTTCGGATTTTGCATCCCGCAAGGAACCTCGCGGTGGGCCGAGCATATTCAGCCGGATCGCCGGGCGGTCCTCGCCAAGAGCCGGAATCACCTTCTGTTCCGCGCGCTCGACGATGAAGAATGGGTGCTTTGGCTGGATGTGGACGTCATCGATTTTCCTGCCGACATCATCGAGAAGCTGCTCGCAACCGGCAAGGACATCGTGCAACCGCACTGTGTGCTGGAGCCCGCCGGCCTGACCTTCGATCAGAACGCATGGCGGGACCACGGCAGACTGCTGATGCAGGATATGCGACATGAAGGCGACCTTGTTGAACTGGAGGCGGTAGGAGGAACGATGTTGCTGGTACGCGCCGATCTGCATCGCGAAGGCCTGATTTTCCCCCCAGTTCCGTACGGCAAGCCCAGTCCGCTGGCGCGTGAGCGTGGCGAATTGGAAACAGAGGGGCTCGGCATTCTGGCGCACGACATGGGCTATCGCTGTTGGGGGATGCCGCACCTGGAGATCAGGCACGCCAAGTGGTGAACGTGAGCGCCAAACCCGAGTTGCTCTTCCTCAGTCCTGTTGTGCCCGCGCTCACGGGCAATGGTCTGGCAATGCGCGCCGGCCTGGTCCTGGAGGCCCTGTCCGCCCAGCACGCAGTCTCGCTGCTGGCCTTCCGGCTCTACCCTGGGCCGAGCGAAGAGGTGCCGGAGGAATTGCACCGCCTCTGCCGCCGGGTAGCCGTGTTGCCCGCGCCACTCGGCGCGGCTGGGCCAGGCTTCTGGGCCCGGCGCATCGGAAAGCTGGCACCGTTCTACCGCTCGCCATTCGATGTCGTTCATGTATTCCGCCTGGCAACACTGCCGCTGGCCCGCTCCCTTGTGGCACGACGCACGCCGCGGCCGCGCCTCAACTTGGACCTGGACGACGTCGATTCTGTAACGCGCGCCCGCATCGCCGCGCTGCGTCGGGCGAACGGCGATCTGCCGGTTGCGCTTTGGGAAGAAGCCGAAGCGAAGCGATCGGCTGACGCCGAGCGGGAGGCGCTGCGGACGGCAGACCGGGTCTACGTCTCTTGCGAACCCGACAGACGCCTTCTAGCGTCTCTCGGCGGTCGCGCCGAATTACGGGTCCTCCCGAATGGAGTGCGGATTCCGGCCGCTCCTCCGCCTGCGCCGGAACGCGATCCGTTCCGGATTCTTTTCATCGGAACACTGGGATATTACCCGAACGAGGATGCCGCGCTCCTGCTCTGTCGCAAAATCGCGCCTGCTGTTCGCAAGTTGTCACCGATCGAGGTTAGATTTGAGATTGCGGGCGGTGGCGCATCACCCCGACTCCAGGAAGCCGCCGGCGCCGCGGGCGTCCACCTCCTCGGAGCGGTCCCCGATGTGAAAACGGTGTACGGTGCGGCGGGTGCGCTGGTTGTGCCGCTGAGGGCTGGCGGCGGCACCCGAATCAAGATACTCGAAGCGTTCAGTTATGGCCGGCCAGTTGTCAGTACGAGCATCGGCGCCGAGGGCTTGGCCGTCGCCCACGAAACAGAGCTACTGATCGCCGACACTCCCGATGCGATTGCGGCTGCCTGCGTCCGGTTGGCCTGTGACCCTGAACTGCGCGCGCTTCTTGCTGCCAAGGGGCGCGACCTCGTAAACAGGAACTACTCGCCCGCCGCCGTCGAACGGGCACTGGACGATTCGGACGCGTGATCCGCGATATGCGGCGTGAAAGCGTTTATCCAGGATAAAGTCCTGGACGAACGCGGGGCCATGCTTCGGCCAGGCTTGTACAGAAACTCGGTCAACCTGAGTTCTGCTTACCGGCGGAGGATCCGGCAAATTCTGTGCCAGATGAAAGAGACTGGTATGCTATCAGCGCACCGCTGCCTGTCGTTTCTTGATGCCAGAACGGCCAACTCGATTCAAACAGGAGCATTTTACCTCGAAGACGAAACAATCGATAACTTCGCGCCTTACTTGGGGGAGAGTCCGTGAGTCTTACTTTTGCGGTTGTGATACCGGTCGGCTCTGATGTTTCTGATATCGATAGGCTCCAGAGACTCGTTCGAAGCATCATGAGCAATGAGCCAAGGGTCCGGTGGATCGTGCTAGTTGATGATTGTCCACGGAATCGCAGATTGGAACGGAGAATTGATATTGTTCCTCGATGCGATGTGGTGTCCGTTGAGAACCCGCGGCGGGGCGGCGGTTTGGGTTATTACGGAGGCCTGTTTACAGGTGTAATGCATGGTTTGAACTGGATATGGCATCATACCGATGCCGCATATTCCCTCAAACTTGATACGGACTCCCTGATCATCAGGCCGTTTTCTGAAGTCATTGAGGATACTCTTGTTTCAAATCCAGAAATCGGACAGGTAGGAGTGATTGGCCGGACATGCAACCGGGCTGATCCAACGTTTGGATGTGAGTCCAGTGAGACTTCCCCTCTCACGGAGATGGCTAGGCGATGGGAACATCTTTTGAATGCAGTGGGGGGCAATATCGACTTGATAGAGATGAGTAAAGCCGAGAATCATATAGATTGGTACAGCAGTTTTTCCCACGTGTACGCCCTTATTCGCGGGGCTGAATCTCGAGGTTACGATCATTTAAGTTATTGCCAGGGTGGTGCATATGCACTGTCGAGAACGATGCTTTCGCGGCTGGCAGAATATGGCTGTTTTGACGAAGCGCTGCGGTGGTCAAATATACCTGTCGGGGAAGACGTGATCATGGGCATGCACACTACATACGCGGGAATGCGACTGTGTGATATGTCTCGCGACGGGGACCCATTTGGCTTACATTGGAAAGGCCTCCCGTTTAGCCCTCCGGTGATCCTGACGAAGGAGTATTCCATAATCCACAGCATAAAGAATGACCCTAACTATTCTGAAACAGAGTTGTATTCATTCTTTAGATCTGCAGGTCGCAGAGTATGATGGCCCCCGCAAATTCTGGCGCTACTCCCTCCTTTCGCCAAAAACAACTAAGGAGGGCTCATCGCCCTCCTCGGTCATTCTTCCATGGAATCTGCTCACGACTCAGTCATCGTATTTTCTGTACAACCGCATCATGTCAATCCTGGAGTCAGCGGTGAGAACCAGATCTATACCCCCACCGCCAGCTTGCTCTTGAAGTAGTGCAGTGAGCGCGCCAAACCCTCTTTAAGTTGAACTTGGGGCTCCCATCCCAGCCGGGCACGGGCCTTGGTTATATCGGGACGGCGCCGCGTCGGATCATTTTCCGGTAATGGCTCAAAGCGCAGTTCACTCTTCGACCCCGTAACTTCTAAGATCGCCTGCGCACACTCAAGAATCGTAAACTCGGCGGGGTTGCCGATGTTCACCGGCATATGCTCATCTGAGCGGGCCAGACGCACAATCCCTTCGATCAGATCGTCGACAAAACAGAAACTCCGTGTCTGCTTCCCATCGCCGTAGATGGTGAGCGGCTCGCCGCGCAGAGCCTGCATCATCAGGTTCGAGATGACCCTACCATCGCTGGGATGCAGGCGGGGGCCATAGGTATTGAAGATGCGGACCAGATGCGTATTTACGCAGCGGTTGCGATGATATGCCATCACCATTGCCTCGGCGTATCGCTTCGCTTCGTCATAGACCGAGCGCGGACCCACAGGATTCACATTTCCCCAGTAGTCTTCCGTTTGTGGATGCACCAACGGGTCGCCGTAGCATTCCGAAGTAGAAGCATGGAGGAATCCGGCTCCATGTCTCTCCGCCAGGGCAAGCATATTCTCCGTCCCGATAGAACCCACGCGCAGCGTCTCGATCCCCAATCGCAGATACTCTGGGGGACTGGCCGGCGAAGCAAGATTAAAGACGTAATCTAAGTGGTTGGGCTCTTCCTGTGCCGGGAGTGGCTGGCAAATATCCCACTGCATAAAGCGGAATCGGGGCTCGCCGTGATGATGGGCCAGATTTTCCAGATTGCCGGTCGAGAGATTATCAACGCCGAGAACACTGTGTCCATCACGCAAAAGCCTGTCGGTCAGATGCGAGCCAAGAAATCCGGCAGCGCCGGTAATGAGAATATGCATACTAGCGAATTGTACTCCGAGTCAAATTTAACATCTGACCAATGTAGCTGTTCCTGTCACGGCCGCGGCGCGCCGGTCCATTACACGATGACACATTGCGCTTTTCGCTGTTGTGCTTGAAAACTGCCCGGCCTTCCCATACTCACATAAGTAAAGCCGTGCTCCTCCATCTTCTCCGCCTTATAGAGATTCCGGCCATCAATCACGATGGGGAAGCGGACAACCTGGCTCAGGCGATTCAGATCCATGTTCGCGAACTCTTTCCAATCTGTCAGGATCAATACAGCATCAGCATCTTTGGCCGCCTCGTAGATACTTGAGGAATAGGTCAGCTTGTCTGTTGGGGGTAGAACTTCGCTGGCTCGTTCTGTGGCGGCTGGATCATAGGCAGTAACTCTGGCACCGCCGGCGAGAAGCCGCTTGATGACGTCAATGGCGGGCGACTCGCGGATGTCGTCCGTGCCCCCTTTGAAGGAGAGTCCCAGGGCTGCCAGTCGCTTCCCTCTCAGTGTCCAGAGCGCCGAAAGCACTTTGTTGTAGAAGATATCCTTTTGTGTTTCGTTGATCTTGCACACTTCAGTGAGCAGCTGAAAGTCTACGCCGCGCTCCTCGGCAACCCGGCGAAACGCTGCCACATCTTTGGGGAAGCAGGAACCGCCATAGCCCAGCCCGGCACGCAGAAACTTGGGGCCGATGCGGCTGTCCATGCCCATGCCGGTGGCGATATCTTCAATATCAGCGTCGACCGCCTCCGCCAGGCTTGCCACAGCGTTAATAAAAGAGATCTTCAGCGCCAGAAACGCGTTTGAGGCATGCTTGATGATCTCTGCGCTTTGCGCCGAGGTGACAAATACTGTTGCCGGATGAGATGTGCTGTGTGTCCCGTTCAATGCACCCGGCTGCGCATAATAACTCCCTGAGCTAAGTGGCTTATAGATGCGCGAAACGAGCTCAGCAGCGCGTTCGGAATTGGCTCCCACCACGATGCGGTCCGGATGCAGAAAATCTGTTACTGCCGTTCCTTCGCGAAGAAACTCAGGATTCGAAACCACATCGAAGTTCTCCAGAGGCACGCCATGGCGCTGCAGCACCCGGCGAATCCACTCGTTGGTATAAACCGGCACCGTGCTCTTTTCCACGATGACCTTGTAGCCGCGAATTGATCGCGCGATCTCCGATACGACGGCCTCCACATAGGAGAGATCGGCGGCGCCACCATCGCCCTGCGGTGTGCCCACGGCAATGAAAACAGCCTCGCTCTGTTCAACGGCCCCATGCAGATCGGTTGTGAAGTCAAGACCGTGGCCTCTGTGTTTGGCCAGCAATTCCGGCAGATGATGCTCAAAGATCGGCACACCACCTTCGTTCAGGGTCTTCACCTTTGACTCGTCGTTATCCACACACAAGACCCGGTGCCCCATTTCAGCAAAACACGCTGACGCCACCAGGCCTACATATCCGGAGCCAACTACGCAAATGGAAACAGAATTAGACATGTACCGTTCTCTCTCCTCGTTATCTTAAGACTGGCCAAGTGAATATTTCAAACACTCTCACTCTTCAAGCACATTGGACAGCATTTCTTGCAGCTAAGGGTGTTCAGAGTGAGACGAACTTGCCGGGCTGTCTCTCTCTCGAATTCCCTGTTTCTATCAAATTAC